>JANLZB010000056.1:0-82396 GCA_031366005.1 Bacteroidota bacterium
AGTGTAAGCAGCACAACCGGTATCCTGCACCACAGAAAACGCAGCAACAGGTGGCGAATCAACAGTAACAAGATTTGGAAATGTAATGCTTCCGTTACAACCGCTTTGTGTTGTTACAGTAAGTGTTATAGAATAGCTTCCGGGAGTTGTATAAGTATTAGATGGTGTTTGTTGTGTGGAAGTATTGCCGTCACCTAAATTCCAGCTCCAGCTTGTTGCATTAGGCACAGTACAGTTAAAGTTAATTGCAAGAGGACCGCATCCTGCTGAATCATTCATTGTAAATGATGGAACCAGTGATGCACCAATGTTGATGTAATTGGTTTTAACAATTGTATCCATGCAGCCATTCGCATTGGTAACAATTAAGGATACAGTATAGGTTCCTGATCCGCCATAAGTATGACTTGGATTTTGCAGCGTGCTGGTAGCGTTGTCACCAAAATTCCAGTTCCATGCTGTTATTCCTGCGGTGGAGCAGGAGAAATTAAAAACATCAGAAGGATTGCATGTTGAAGTTATATTACTGTTAAATGCTGCAGTAGGTTTTTGATAAATGGTTATATAATTATTTTTTGTTTTGATACCCTGGCAACCATAGGTACTTGTTGCAATTAATTTAACAGTATAGGTTCCCGGTGTTGAATAAGTATAACAAGGATTGGCAGCAGTGGAAGAATTTCCATCTCCGAAATCCCATATATACGTAGCTGCGTATTGCGAATTATTTGTGAAGCAAATATTATTTATATCCTCACATCCTGTTAATGGCGTAGCAGTGAAATCTGCTATAGGATTTGGCACAACAATAATGGTTGCATTTGCAACTGATTGCTGACCATTTGAAGTATTGATTGCAGTTAAAACTACGGTGTAAGTATCAGGAGTTAAAAAAACTGTTGAAGGATTTAGTAAGGTGGAAGAGTTTCCATTATTAAAATTCCACGAGTATGAATTAGCTCCTGTTGAAGTATTTGTAAAATTAACCTGTAATGGAGCACAACCAGTTTGCACGTTGCTTGTAAAAGACGCAACAGGTGTTTGTGCATTCACCATGCTATAACTTAAGCATTGTGCAATAAACAGTAAACCTGTTACATATTTTTTAACTGATTTAATTCTGCTGATTAACATAATAATGTTTCCGGCTGATAAAAAGTATGTGCATTATAAAATGGTGTTTTAATAAAATTATTTCTGCTCGTCCAGCGCGTAATTATTAAAATTGGATGATTGATTCAAAATCGAATTCACCCCACTGTATAATTGCTGACCTTCCTTGGTAATCTTTTTTACCCGGTAAAAAGAAAATCCTGCCGGAGGATTGTTGTCAATCCAGCTATAATAAAGCTCTATCTCAGCACCGATACCTTCTTTTACACCAACTGATTCAAATTTCTGTGCATCACCTGAACGCTCTATAACATAAATGCAATCTTCAGGTTCATTTTTTGATGTCCAGCTCACAAAAACTTTTCCTGAGTTATAAATAGACTGATAATTGTAAATGTTAACTGATTGTTGTGAGCTTGCAGTCATCACCATCGGATTTTCATCTACAGATTGTGCCATAGTTGATCCGGCAACAGCCATTAATAACAGAAATACAAGAGCTTCTACAAAAAACAAAAACCTGAATGTTGATCCTTGCTCTTCGTCACGATTAAAATATCGCTTGGGTTTTGAATACATCAGCATGCGGTTTTCGCGCATCATCTTATACATATCCATCGAATTGTTTGTGTTTGTCATTGTATAATCCTCCATCATTTTTGAGTTTTTGTTAAATTTATGAGCACCTATACGTAAGAATGTGTACAAAAGGTTACATAGTTACATGTGTAAGATTTTTGCGGATTTCGTATTGTATTTTTATGCTGATGAATGTCCGATAACATTTCTTTAACTCTGAATTTGTGGTTTTAAGATTTCTTTTAACGATTTCGAATGCGTGTAATATTTATTGATGTTTTATAGGTATTACGAAGGTTTTTGTTTTTTTGTTACAGAAATAGGGTGTTATTAATCAGAAACGGATTGCCAAAAACTAACAGGATACCATGCTGTCAATGTCATTAAGTAAAAAACTATTTATGTGGTCGCAGAAAAAGTAATGTTGGTGATAATGTCAGGCTTGTTAAAAATTCCTTTTCGTTGTTAAGTGTTAAATATATTTTAGAGTAGATATGATTAGTGAAAAAGAAAATATTAATCAGGCAAATAAATATTGCAATTCCAATTAGGAATTCGTGGATATTTAAATGCCTGACTATTAAACTTACTTAAATAAAATAAAGAAGTAAATAATAAACTGAATGATTTATTAGATAGATAACAGTTATGAAAAAATTTGTTATCCGTGTTTTCAAATCACATTGCAAATCGTTTCGCTGCTTCGTCCCAGTTCACAACATTCCACCAGGCAGTGCAGTAATCAGGTCTGCGGTTTTGATAGTTGAGATAGTATGCGTGTTCCCAAACATCTAATCCTAATAACGGAGTTCCTTTTAATTCTGAAACATCCATCAATGGATTATCCTGGTTTGGTGTGGAACCAATTTCTAATTTTCCTGAACTGTTTTTTACTAACCAAGCCCAACCTGAACCAAAACGGGTGGTGCCTGCAGTATTAAATTTTGTTTTGAATTCGTCAAACGATCCAAAGCTTGAGTTGATTGCCTCTGCCAATGCACCTGAAGGATTGCCTCCTCCATTTTGCTTCATCAAAGTCCAGAACAATGAATGATTATAATGACCTCCACCATTGTTGCGTACAGCGGCAGGATATTTTGAAATGTTTTTGCAGATTTCTTCAATGCTTAGTTTTTCTGCATCAGTACCGGCAATTGCATTATTTAAATTTGTTACATAAGCCTGGTGATGCTTGCCATGATGAATCTCCATCGTTTTAGCGTCAATGTGAGGTTCGAGCGCGTTGAAGGCATAAGGTAATGCAGGAAGTGTGAAAGCCATGATCTTTATATTTTAGTTGTTTGAATTAATTTAACAGAGCGAAATTATAAAATACAATCATGGGAAAATTTTATAGCACTACATTTTAATCAGCATTGAAAAATGAAAAGTAAAAAAATAATCATCATCGGAGCAGGTGCTTCAGGATTAATGGCTGCACTTCAACTTTCCAAAGCAGGTTTTAAAGTTGAAATACTTGAAGCCAGAGATAGGGTAGGAGGGAGGATTCATACTATTAAAAATTCTTCTTTTTCAATTCCTGTTGAAGCAGGCGCAGAATTTATACATGGACGATTGCCTGTTACTTTAGGTTTATTAAAAGAGTATGGTATTAAATATCATGAAGCAGAAGGAAGAATGTATCGCTGGAAAAATGGGGTAATAAAAAAAGAAGATGATTTTATTGAACATCACACGTTGCTTGAAAAACATCTTAAAGAATTTAAGCAAGATATCACTATTGAAAATTTTCTGGATACACATTTTACAGATGAGAAATATGATGACTTTAAGCAATCCATAAAAAAATTTGTAGAAGGATATGATGCTGCAGATACAAAACTTGCCAGCACGCTTGCTTTTCGCGATGAATGGTTAAAGGATGATGATGATGATCAATACAGGATTGAGGGAGGTTATTCTCAACTGATGAATGCGCTTGCTGATGATTGCAGAAAATATAATTGTGCTTTTCATTTTTCTTCCATCGTAAAAGAAATTAATTGGAAGGAGAGAATCGTAGAAGTAATTTCTGCTGATAAAAGAAAATATATTGCAGATAAAGTAATTGTTACAGTGCCATTAGGAATTCTTCAGTTAGAAGAAAGTGATCAACGTGCTATAATTTTTAATCCTCCGCTGGAAGAAAAAAAGCAGGCAGCAAAAAATTTAGGTTATGGAACAATCATTAAATTTCTAATAGAATTTAAACATTCCTTTTGGAATGATGAAAAAGTGCAGGAGAGAATTGATAAAAAATTAAATCAGCTGGGATGGATTATCAGTGATGAAAAAATACCCACTTGGTGGACGCAATTGCCTGTTAAAACTCCTCTACTAACCGGTTGGCTTGGCGGGCCTGATGCTGTTTCATTTTCTGCTTTCAGTGATGATGAACTTTTGAATATTGCCTGCGATACTCTTACATCTGTTTTTAAAACAACACCGGATAAAATCAGCGAATTGATAAAAACCAGTCAGGTCTTTAGTTGGTTTAATGATCCTTATGCGTGTGGCGCTTATAGTTATGCAACTATTGAATGGCAAAAACATATTAAAGTAATTGCAGAACCTGTTGCTGATTTATTATTTTTTGCAGGCGAAGGATTGCACATAACCAACACCGGAACTGTTGAAGCTGCTTTTGAAAGCGGACTTGAAACAGTTTCAAAAATTATGTCGTGTTAACTAACGGTTTTTATTCTGGTTCATGTATCAGGTAAAACAGTATTAAGCTGATAAAATAATATTAATTATTGAGGTGCCTTCGAACGATGAGAAATTCTTCTATCTTTGGTATGTAAAATTTTTCTGCAATAGGATCCAGCTTGCAGAAAACGTGAGTCAACAAAAAGCCTGAGTATAGTTTTTACCGATTACCCAATAAATTAACCTTGAATTTTTTTACCTATGAAAAAATTTTATTTATTAATCATTTTTATTTCCGCCTATAACCCTGGCATGACTCAGAATTTAATTCCTAACGGAGATTTTGAAATTTATGTAGATTGCCCATATTGGTATAACGATCTTGATACTGCTTATGCATGGTCGAATCCCATGACTAATATTCCTGATGTATCTGGCACACCGGATTATTTTCATTACTGTGCTAATTATCCTGTTGGAGTTCCTTACAATTTTCAGGGGTTTCAGGAAGCACACAGCAAATTTGCTTATGCGGGTATTTATCTGACAGAAGGTGTAGGGATAAATACGGATAAGAGGGAATATATTCAAACATACTTAAATACTCCGCTTGAAGCAGGCAAACGCTATCACTTTGAAATGTATGTGAATCTTGCAAATAACTGCCGTTATACCACAGATGATATCGGAGTGAAACTAAGTACTGTTTTTCTCAGTGGAATTAACAATCAGGATCCTTTGCTTTATATTCCTGATATTATAAATCTTTCTTCTAACAGCTTTGATACTTTAAACTGGACATTGGTTTCCGGTGACTACGTGGCAGCCGGTGGTGAAGTTTATCTTGTAATAGGAAATTTTAAGAATGACCTTCAAACTACCTCCACACTTTATAACATTTCTTCTCCTCATGAATATATCTATTGCTATATTGATGATGTATCGCTTACACCGGCAGTTACCACTGTTAATATTGAAGAACAGAAATTGTATTCAATGATTAATGTTTATCCCAATCCTGCAAATGATATTATCAATATTCGCAGCAACAAAATGAGGAAGAACGATCTAATTCGTATTTACAATATTACCGGGCAGGTTAGTTTATTACGAAATGTGGATACAGATGGAAACATTTCCATTAATATTAATGAACTCAGCAAAGGCGTATATATACTTAGTTTAACTATAAACGATAATCAGGTTTTCAAAAAATTTATTAAAGATTAATATAAAGCATTCAGGTACCTTTCAGTAAACAAAAAGTTTTTAATTAACATAATCCGGAATTATGCTTTGATGAGCATGGCAGGAAAGCCTGAATAATAAAAGACACGCACCTCCTCTTAATTGTGGTGATGAATCTAAAATATCAATCAACTTATAGTTGATCAATTTATTTAAAGTTGCCCTTATTAAAAAGGCATTACAGCATTAAAAAAAGATTGTATAAAAAATTAATAACACTAACCAATGACAAAGAATTACATTATATCAAAAGCCAGCTTAATTTATAGTTTAATAACCATAATAATATTCGGAGTATTATGTACGACAAACACATTTGCGACAAACATTTTTACTCAAAATTTTGAAAGTAGCTGGACAACTCCGGCAACCCTTTCCCCTGCCTGGAACACCCTGGGTACAGGCACAGGAACAAACGGTAATAACTTGTGGCAAAGAGAGGATTATACAACAGGATGGACAGGTACTACTTTGTGTCCTTTGTCACCATCGGGTGCTAATGGGACCTCGCATTCAGCACGGGTACACATTTATGATGCTCCCACTGGAACTGGTGGCGATCTGATTTCCCCTGTAATTGATTGCTCAGTTGGAATTGCTGCAAAGCAACTTTCATTCTACTGGATTCATACTTCAGGCACAGCACTTTTTAAAGTATATGTTTCAACGGATGGAGGTACAACCTATGGAGCTTCCATTTTTTCAGGTACCACCAACAGTGGATGGACATTGCAAAGCATTAATTTAGGAAACATTACTTCCAGCACAGTTAAGATTAAGTTTAGCATGACAAGTTCTAACTTTAATTGTGCTGATATTGGTATTGACGAGGTGAGCCTGATTGATCTCTCCCCATGTTCAGCTCCGTCTGCACAACCAACTGTACTTGTATTAACTCCGTTGGCAACTTCTGCATCACAGATAAATGGAAGTTTTACCGGTTCAACTCCAGCATCTGACGGTTATCTGGTAATAAGAGATACAGCAGGATCCACTTTTACTTCTCCGGCCAACGGCACTAACTATGTTGTAAGAGGACAACTTGGTTCGGGTACGATAATATTATCTGGTCCTTCTCTTACTTTTTCAGATACAGGATTAACGGGTAATAAAAAGTATGAATATTGGGTATATGCTATGAATAATTCATGCACCGGAGGACCATTATATTTAACAGTTTCTCCGTTAATTGACAGTGTAGTAACCAATACAGCATTTGCACCGGGTTGTGCTACAGCATTTACTCCTTTAAACGGGGCGGTTAATGTTCCGGTAACGCAGGTTTTATCCTGGGCAGCAGTAGCAGGAATTCCCACTCCCGTTATTTATGATGTTTATTTGAGCACCAACCCTGCTCTTGTATCATCATTAAATTCTTCAGTAAGAGTTGCAACAGGTCAATCAGGCACCACTTATTCCTTTTCATCAGTTGCCGCAAGTACTACCTATTATTGGACTGTGGTGCCAAAGAACAGCACAGGCACCGCTGCCGGTTGTGTAGTTAATTCTTTTACAGGTGCGTCTTCTTTTTTATATACTTCAGCCAGCATTACAGGACAAACTTATGATACTCTTTCAGGAGGAGGAATTACAATAATTAATACAGATGCTCAATTACTGACAGGGTTTGGAGATCAAACACAGAATGATGGCGGAGTGTTGGTGACATTGCCTTTTACATTTACTTATAAAGGCAATTCATTTACTGAAATGAGTTTTAGTACAAACGGATGGGTTGGATGTGGAAATCAATCAGTAATCACAAGTGTACAAGGGCGCACTAATGGAAGTTTATTTACAACCACTATTCCTAATAATACTTTCGCTCCATGGTTTAAAGATATGGGTGCTAACTTTCCATCGGGAGGAGGAAGCATGCGTCATGGATTAACAGGCACTGATGTATATTCTTTTCAATGGGACAGGGCTGCCGGAAGCGGTACTGCTGATGGCTCAGCAATATTGATTTCTTTCCAGGTTAATATTTATGGTCCTGCATCGGTAAATCCTGGTAGAGTGGAATTTATTTATGGTCCCGCAATAGGAACTATTACGACTGCTGCAGCAATAGGAATAGAGGATGCCATTGGTGGAACTAACCATTATATCAATGCGCTTAATGGTTTACAAAACAACACCTCCACATCTTCTGCCTGGCCAGGTAATGGAAACGGATATCGTTTTACACCTCCAGCCACATGTACCACTCCAACAGCACAACCTACTTCACTTATTTTAACTCCTCTCACCGCTTCCACTTCACAAATTGACGGTAGTTTCACCGCATCTTCTCCCGCAGCTAATGGATATTTAATTGTTAGAGATACAGCCGGGGCCAGCTTTACTCCTCCCTCTAATGGAATTACATACAGTGCAAAAAACCTTCTTGGCTCAGCAACGATTGTGGCAATTGGTTCGTCAGTTACTTTTTCAGATACGGGTTTAACCGGAGGTAAGATATATGATTATAAAATTTATTCTTGGAATAACTTGTGTGCAGGAGGACCATTATACCTTACTACTTCTCCATTGATAGGAAGTGCTGCTGCCAATTCTCCCATTGTGCCAAATTGTGCTACTACATATACTCCTGCCACCGGCTCTGCAAATATTCCAAGTCCGCAGGTTTTATCATGGTCTGGATCATCTGGCCTTCCTGCTCCTGTCTATGATGTCTATCTTGGCACTGACTCCTTACAGGTTGCCGCACACAATTCTTCTTTAAGAGTTTCAACAGGACAATCGGGTACTACTTATTCTGCATCAGGCCTTGTGTTTAACACAACTTACTACTGGACCATCGTACCTAAAAATTATGCGGGAGAAGCAGCGGGTTGTATTGTTAATTCTTTTACAAGACCATTGTTTGGCGTAAGCTCTTATTCTTTTGCACGGTCAAATTCTAATTACACAGTTCTTACGGGTGGAACAATAGCTGTTTCTACCACGAATGTAACTGCGCAGTATCCTGCTTCGAATGATGAAAATTTATATGCACCCGTTGCAATAGGTTTCAATTTTGTTTACAATGGAATTACCTTTACTACTCTTGGATTTAGCGATAATGGATTTGCAACCCTTGGTGCAACGCCCACAAGTAGTTATAGTGCACTTTCTGCCATCGTCAATACAATTGCACCATTTAATGCGGATCTTCTGGCAAATACAATAACGCATCAGTTAAGGTATCAAACAACAGGGGCCACCGGAAGCAGAATATTTACTCTTGAGTATTATCATTGGGGAAAATACAACGTAACCGGTGATCAGATAAATTTTCAGATAAAGCTATATGAAACTACAAATGCCGTTCAATTTGTATATCAACCAGTAACACCTGTTACCACTTTTACTGCAGGTGTGGGTTTGAATGGGAATCCTGTAACAGATTTTAATATACGTTCTACCACTGCCAGTTGGCTGAATACAATAGCAGGTAGTGTTAATACATCAAGTTGTTCATTCAGCAATATTATTTTTCCATCCAATGGTTTAACATTTACATTCGTTCCTCCATCATCATGTGCGGCACCAACGGCACAACCAACAGCACTTGTATTAACTCCTGTTGCTCAGTCAACCTCTTCCATAAACGGTAGTTTCACAGCTTCTGTTCCTGCATCCAATGCTTACCTCGTTGTAAGAACTACATCCAATAATGCTCCATCACTTGTTAATGGTACCTCTTATCCTATTGGATCAAACGCAATCGGATATATAGAATCAAATAGCCCTTCTACAACCTTTTCTTCTACTGGTTTAGCTGCTTCTACAACTTATTATTACTGGATATTTTCATCAAGTGGTTCTAATTGCACAGGATCACAACAAAATATTTATTTAATGTCGGCTCCGCTTTCTAACAGCGCTTCAACAAATGCTCCTGCATCACCAAGTTGTCCCACAAGTTATACACCGCTTAATGGAGCAACAGGACTCACACCAGTGCAAGTGCTTTCATGGACAGGTGCAGGAGGAGCGCCATCACCTACGTATGATGTTTATTTCAGTAACAACCAGTCACTTGTTACTTCGCATAATGCAACTATTAAAGTATCTTCTGCTCAATCAGGAACAACTTACACTACTTCAACGCTTTTATACAGTACCACCTATTATTGGACGGTTATTGCAACAAATTCAAGTGGTGCTGATTCCAGTTGTGTTGTTAACTCATTCACCACTCAACCTCAATTACCTCCAACATGTGCTACCTCCTTTACTCCAGCAAATGGCACCAGTAATGTTTCATTAATAACAACTGTATCGTGGAATGCCATTGTTTCCTATCCGTCACTAACAGGTTATAACGTTTATCTAAGCACCAATGCTTCCGATGTATCAGCATTATTAGCTTCTGCAAAAGTTGCAAATCTTCAAGCAGGAACTTCATTTACAACATCTACACTTTTATCCGCAACCACTTATTACTGGTCAGTTGTTCCTGTTAATTCGGCAGGCACTGCAACGGGATGTGTTGTAAATTCATTCACAACTCACGTGCCTGATAATTTAATATCCACTCCGCAAGGAGGACTATGGAACAACGCCAATACATGGGTGGGAGGAGTTGTTCCCACAACATCAGATGCAGTTACCATTGTGGATGGGGCGGTGGTCACCGTTGATGCGGCAGTAACCGTTTCATCATTAACAATAGGTCAGGGTACATCCGGAGTTTTGCAATGGAATAGTACTGCAAATACAATGACTGTTAATGGTAATCTGCTGATCAATTCCGGAGGTTTATTCACACCATATACAACTTCGCTGAGTGGAGTTCAAATTAATGTTACCGGAAACCTTACAAATAATGGTACTGCTAATTTGGCTTTAACAACACTTCTTATTTACGGCACTTCACCACAGATCATAAACGGTACCGGTAATTTTATTGGAAATGGGACGGGTGGAATAATTCGCTTTATTCAAAATTCAAATCCAACTACCTTAACGATCAATACATCTCAAAATCTTATTGTTACACAACAGCTAAATGACTTTAATGGTTCATTAATTACCAATGGCAAATTAAAAATTGACAATACTGCCCAGGTTTTTGGACAAGGCTTAAACCTGAGTGTGTCTAATGTTGTAATGACTGTAATGGGGAATTATAGTGTAGCTCCCGTTGCATTTGGCGCTTCTGTAACGCCTTATTCAAATGTTCTTACTGCAACTGCAAACTCAAGATATTTTAATGGTAACAATGTTTATCTCTGTATTGCCGGAGGAACTGTTAATGCAAGTCCTCCTGTAACTACCGGTGCAACTACTTTTACAACCAGCGGACCAACACTTTTATGGATAGGTACATTAGGTACTCTTGGCAATCCCTTCCAGGTTACGGCAGTCACTTTAGGCACACAGTATTTTTATGGAAACAATCTCTATACCTGCACAGTTGCGGGTACTCCTTCCGCTTCAACTCCTCCAGTTCATACTTCAAGTACGGCAACAAGCGGTACTGCAACATTTCTTTATGTAGGTACCGTAGCAAAGGCATCCATTAATTATGATGCATCTTCAACACTTAATGTAAGAAGTTTAACGCTTACTTCACCAGGGTTAGGTTATTCCAGTGCTCCATCCATTTTAGTTAGCGCAAATGGTGGCACAGTGACTATTGCTGCTACTGCTTCATCCGTTTATATACAACAAATTTCTGGGCCGGCTAATACTGCGATGCTTAAAGCGACTGTTGCCACAATCACAGGAGGCCTTGATATTAACAGTACCCAGGGAGCTATTTCATTTTCCGGTGTTGGAAATATTTCTACTACTAATGGCGGAGTAAATTATACTGTGGCACCGCAAGTGGGTTTTGGACTTCCTACTGGAATTAATCTTATGACTAATGTTGGTGCAATTTCAGGCTCAGGATACATTACACAAAATCCGGTAGTAACAATTGGAGCACCGCAAGTCACTGGGGGAGCTCAGGCAGTAGCAACAGCAACTGTTGCAGGAGGAAAAGTTGTGTCCGTTTATCTTACTACAGGAGGCTCAGGTTATACTTCATGGCCAACAATAACCATTGCCACACCTACTGGTTCAAGTCCGGTAACAGCATCAGTCGGTAACTTGCCTTCAGCCGCGTTAGCAATAGCAACGGCTACCATCGGATCGAACGGACAATTGACCAATTTCACAATGAACCAGTCAGGTTATGGTTACCAGATTGCACCATCAGTATTTATCGGTACATCCAGCGGAACCGCTGCAGGTGGTACATTTACTACGATAGCCTCTACACCTACTGCAAGGATTGCTTTGTATAATCTCACCTATTCAATGTTAACAAATGTTGATCCTGTATCAAATCCTGCTGTCACTGCTGGTGCTGAAATACCTTTGAATAACCGCATCAATCAGCTTACTTTAGGAAACACAACAGCAGTAGGTACTACTTCAGCAGGGGTTGGTGCTAATTATGCAAGAGTTACCTTAGCAGCTAACCTGGATCTGATGGCTTCTTCATCTGCTATTTCTTTGCCTTCTGCAACTGTTGTTTCACCTTCCATTCTTAATTTGAATGGTAATACATTAACTTTTTCTAACCCTTCTTATGGCGGATTTACAACCACAGCTCCTTCAGCTCCTTTATTATTATTCAGAGGATATGTAACAGGAGGTCCGATTACTTTTAATTCAATTGGGGGTGCCGCCACTAAAATTTTCCCTTATGATGCATCACTTACCATCACTACAACTAATAATAATTTAACAGCACAGACAGGTGCTACTGCTACTCAATATACTATTACAACTCAAACAGCTCCTTCTGGTACTACCTCAGGTGTAACGGGAAATGCAATTGGAACACGTTCTTATTTAGTAGCTGCCAATGGCACTTTGGGAACTCCGGGTACTGTGGGTACTCTGGAAGCTCCTACACTTACCATCAACTGGAATGCCAACGATAACTTGCCGAATACCCAACGACTTGGATCATTATATATAGCACAATCTAACAGCAATACGGGAGGATGGATTCCAAGAAGCTTACCTACCATTGGAAATGATACTGCAACTGTATATCAAATCAGCTGCCAATGTAACCTTCCCGGTTCCAGAACTACTACTCAACCATTTGCACCGGGACCTATCAATCTTGCTAATGGAGGATATTTTTCTTTTGTTACCACTACCAACAGTACTATCACAGCTAATGCCCAAGGAGGCTTATGGAGCGATCCTTCCACATGGGCTAATGGAACAGTGCCTACAATTAATGATGACGCAGTAATTCCAAGTGGTGCGGTGGTTACTATGGATGTGGTGGCCAGTGTTAAAAGTTTAACTATAGGAGGTATTTTACAATGGAATGCATCATCTAATGCTTTAACCGTTACCGGAAATATTTTAATAAATTCAGGAGGAAGGTTCCTGCCTTATACTACCGGACAAACGGGTGTATCAATCAGGATAGGCGGCAATTTCACCAATAACGGATTTTCCAATTTAGCTCTCTCTTCCACTTTGTTAAACTTTAATGGAAGCATTATGCCGGGTGGCAGCACGAACCAGATATTGGATGGTACAGGTACGTTTATTGGTGACGGAACAAGAGGTATTATCCGCACTATTCAACTGGCAAGTAGTGGATCATTAACTATCAACACGTCACAGAACCTTACATTAACGAACGGACTGAGTGCTTATGGAGGAACTGTTGCTACTAACGGTAAACTTAAAATAGATAATACCGCGCAGGTTTATGGGCAGGCACTTAATACACAGGTAGCCAATGTTGCAGTAACTAATATGGGGCAGGGTTATGCTGTTTCACCAATTGTATTTGGTGCGGGAGTTACAAGAGACACCGTTCCTACAAACGGAGGTTCGCAAACTGCAACTGTAGGATCCTATTATTATTCATCGGCTAATAGCCATGTTTACTTATGCACCGTAGCTGGAACTTTTAACGCAACCGCTCCTACTTCGACAGGAACTTCCACCTTTATCACCAGCGGTCCTACCTTATTATATGTGGGTGAACTGGGCACTATCGGTAATCCTTACCTGACAACGATTTTAATTACCGGTTCTCAATATTTTTATGGCGGAAATCTATATACTGCTGTAAACTCCACTGCACCAGGATCGGGAACGCCACCAACTCATACTTCTGGCTTAGGTGGACCTAATAATAGCTTTCTTTACGCAGGTACTGTGGCAACTGTTTCCCCTAACTATGATGCAACCAATAAGCGGGTAAGAAGTCTAACTATAATAAGTGCAGGATCGGGATATTCTACCGCTGGCAGTACTACAATAGTCTTCACCACTCCAACAGGAACATTGCCGGCAACAGTAACTATTGCTTCAGCTACTGCAGTATTAATTCAACAAATCGCAGGACCAGCTAACAGTCTCTTACAAAAGAATGCTACGGCTTCAATTTCAGGAAGTTTAACTATTAACAACGACCAGGGCGTTGGCGCAACCGTGTCGGGCGTGAGTAAATTTAGCGGAGTAGGAGCTGTTTCCACAACAAATGGCGGAGTAAATTATACTGTGGCACCTACTGTCGGTTTTGGATTACCAACAGGTATCAACTTAGTAAATTCAGGCGGTTCAGGCTACGCTACTGTTCCTACTGTTACTGTTTCAGCTCCAGCCTCTGGTGGTACTACCGCTACTGCAACAGCTTTCATCGCTCAAGGGCAGGTGGTGTCAATTTATATTACTTCCGGTGGTTCGGGTTATATATCTGCGCCTACAATTACTATTAATAGCGGAACTGCCACCGCGTCTTTTCCTTCAGGAGCATTACCAACTGCAACGGTTGTAATCGGGGCAAACAGGCAGTTAACCAACTTTGTTGTATCCAATGCAGGTTATGGATACATATCTGCACCTACTATAACATATATCACCGGAACAGGAACCTTTACAACTGCTGCCTCTGCACCTACAGCGCGGCTTGGTTTATATAATGTTGCTTATAATCATCTTTCCTTTGCCCCTTATGGATTATATGATGCGGCACAATTCGCTACTGCTAATGAGGGTGCAGAAATACCCTCCAATAGAAAAATAAATTCGCTTCAGTTTTCTGGTAATACTGCTATCAGCGGAGCTAAATTGACGGGTGATTTAGAATTATATGGGTCTTCTCCATTAACACTAACTTCAGGAATACTTGACCTTAATGCAAATAATCTTTTGTTCTCATATCAGTCTTATGCAGGACAAACAGGTAGTTTAAATGCTAATGTAGCAAATGGTTCTATAACACTTACAACTCAAGGTGGCTCTGCAACAAGAACTTTCCCCTTTGATGCTGCCTTAACAGTTACCACAGGTACAACAACACTTGCTACTAATGGTGCAGATTTCACTCAGATAACAGCAAGACTGGCTACCGCTCCTTCTGGAACTGCTGATTCAGGTACTCCAATAGGAAAAAGATCTTTTCGGTTGCAAATACCGTCAGGTAAATTTTATGGGTTGAATCCTACAGTTACTTTGAATTATAACTTAAATGATTCGCTCGTTACGGATCAGGCTGGTTTGTTAATCGGTCAGTCAGCAGCTACCACAGGTGGATGGACCGTGCGAAGTGTGAGCAATGGTGTTGCTGCACATACAAGTCTCGGTACATCCGGTAGCAGAATAACTACTACATCAGGTGTAGGACCGATTGTACCAATTGGTGATGATTATTTTGCGTGGGTATCTACATATACCCCTGTATTATTAAATTATAATATTACAAGAACTATAGGGATTTCTTATAACTCGATAATGAATACAGGAAACCCATTGACTTATATTTCTCTCAGCAGCGATGAAGGACTTTCGAATCCGATATCAGTTCCATTTCCATTTACTTATTGTGGTCAGACAATAACTGGGCTTCAATTCTGTAACAATGGGCATGCTCGGCTTGTTTCTGCTATTTCACCTGCTTTTACCAGTACAAGTTCTTATTATGCAATGTTTTCAAACTCTATTCCACTTTCTACGACAACGGGTCCTGGTTCCACAAACACAGCTCCTTTCATATTGGCTCCTTTCTGGGTTGACCAGGATCTTCCGGGAGGGGGTACGCAGGCAAATTATGATGCCCACGTCAGAACACAGGTAATTGGCACAACCCCCAACCGTCAGTTGATATTAGAGGTATACAATAATACTCCATTCTCTGCGACAGGAGCACAGATCAGTTACCAGTATGTATTGGGTGAAGATCAGTCTATTACTTTTAATTATGGTTTATTCCAGGCATTCAATGGAATAGCTGACGCTCATTTTAATTATGGTGTTGGTATAACCGGTATGATGGTAGGAAGTCCTGCCTTACCAGGTCAATGTCTTGTTCAGCAATACGAAAATTCCGATGTGTTTTCAACAGATGGTACGCTAATCTCCAGCAGAGGCGCTCAGGGTTTATCTATAGCTCCCGAATGCAACTCATCTATTAAATTCACACCCGGAGGAGGATATACAGGAGGTACCATTCCTGCTGCATCAGCACCTGTTAATGATGATCCTGGAGGAGCAATTACTATCGCAGCTCTTTCAGCATTTCCAGATAACCTTTGCGGTACATTCTATTCTTCACGTTATGCAACAGCCACCACTTCTCCTGCAATATGTGGAGGAAACAATGACGATGATGTGTGGTTTAAGTTTACAGCAAATGATCCAAATACAATTGTGAGAATATATCCTTCTGGTGGTTATATCGCAAGGATGCAAATTTTTGACAATTCATTTAACCAGCTTTTTTGTTCCGTAGGAAATAACACTAATGTTTTTCCAGGATCAGGAGCCATTTTAAGTGCTTTTTTAAATGCAGTAGCTGGAAATAATTATTATGTAAGAGTATATCATGAAAGAGGTGGTGTAAAAGCTACTGCTACCGCATCATTTAGCCCTGGCGGAGCAATCACAGCCATTACAATGACTAATAATGGAAGCGGTTATAATCCTGCTTCTTTATCAACCTTTAATGGTACTACCACGGGTAGAGTAACCATTTCAGGTGGAGGAGGCAGAAACGCAGTAGGAACTGTAAATCAATCAAACGGAACGGTCACAAGTATTTCTATTAATAGTGGTGGAAATGGTTACACAAGTGCTCCAAATGTTGATATCGAAGCTCCGAATTGGGGGCCTACAGGTGAATTCGCATTGGTTGTTTTTGCCAAAGCCGCCAATGATGATTGTACTACAGCTACACAACTAACCAATGTCACAAGTTTAACTTGTGTTACAGGTCAGAATCAGGTTTCCGGTGTTGTTACCTCAGGAGCTTCTGCTTCAGCAGAACCAACCTGTGCCGGTACAGCAGATGATGATGTTTGGTTTAAATTTGATGGAACAGGATTTAATAAAATTACTGTAACCGGTCATGGTACTTTTCAACCTTATTTTCAGGTGTGGAATGGAGGAGCCTTGCCGGGAAATTGTTCTGCGAAAACCGCTCTCTTTTGCAGCAATACGGCAGGAATTGCAGGGGTATCATCTTATTGTTTTGCGAACACTGTAGGTAACACCTATTTTGTAAGAGTATATCATGCTGGTACAGGAGCCGGAGGAGCAACAGCAAACTTTGATATTTGTGTTACACCTGGTTCTACAATTACTGCGAGTGGGCCTACAATTTTTTGCAATGGAGATTCAGTTATTTTAACAGCCAATGCAGGTAACAGCTATTTGTGGAGTAATGGGGCAACTACACAAAGCGTAAAAGCCATATCAAGCGGCAACTATAATGTAACGGTTGATTTGTCTTGTGCCAGCTCACCGATAGTGGTTACTGTTAATGCATTGCCAGCAGCAACTATTTCAAGTGGACCTGCTTCTATTTGTGCTGGTGATAGCATAATACTAACAGCAAGTACATCTACAAACTATTTATGGAACAATGGAGCTACTACTCAAAATATTACCATAAGGAATGCAGGTAATTACTCTGTTACTGTTGTTAACACATTAGGATGCAGTGCCACAAGCGCTGTTAAAACAGTTACTATTAAACCACTTCCAGCCCCGGTAATCACTCCCGGAGGACCTACAACTTTTTGTACAGGGAATCAATTAACGCTCACATCTAATTCTGCTGATGCATATTTATGGAGTAATGGTTCTGTCACTCAAAATAATATTGTTACAGCTTCAGGAAGTTATATAGTGACTGCCACGGTTAATGGCTGTTCTGCGACCTCTGCACCGATAACAATTTTTGTTGCTACCTATCCCACTCCCGGCATAATACCCAACAGCCCGCTTTGTGCAGAAGGCGGAACTGTAACATTTACAGTTTTGGATTCAACTCCTGATATAACAAATAATTACAGCTACGTATGGTCCACAGGAGAAACAACTGATACCATAGTAATTGCAACGCCCAATACATACTCAGTTACATTAACCAATAATGGTTGTGCTGCAACAGCTTCTATCACCATGGCAATAGTTAATTGCATTATTCCATATTTCTCGGCTCCTGACAGTGGAAAGTCAAATACAGCGATCGGATCAGAGTTAACTGAACTACAGAGTAATCCCGATTCAATTGCAGATACCACGACTACTTCATCCAACACTGTAAACACAAGCACAGTTGTTCTTGCAAATGACAGTGTGTTTATTGATGTAATTGTATTTGATGGAATGTATGATTCAGTATATACTATACTTCAGAATCCAACCTATGGAATGACTGATTTTATTGATAACGGAGATGATTCAACCATTATAACTGGAAAATTTGCAATAGCTAAACTTGGAATTTTAGATACCCTCCATAATGACAGTCTTGTTGTATATGTCCGGCCCTACTACACTCCCGTTACAGGCAGTGCCCAGGTAAGTGGAACGGGAGTGGCTTATACGAAAGGTGATATTGCCATGCGCGCTAATCTTGCCCGAAAAGTTTTTAAAGTAGATGGAACAGGAATTAAAATCGGAGTGTTGTCTGACAGCTATAATAAAAAGTCAGGTAATCCTGCAGCAACAGATGTTCTTAATGGGGATTTGCCCGGAAATAATTCTGCCCCAGTACGGCTTCTTCAGGATTACCCTTATGGCAGAAAATCAGATGAAGGAAGAGCGATGATGCAGATTGTTCACGATGTGGCACCCAAAGCAACTCTGGCTTTCAGAACCGGATTCGTTAGTCCTGGTAATATGGCAGAAGGAATTAAAGATCTGGAGGCGGATACTTGTAATATTATTATTGATGATGTAACTTTTATTACAGAACCTTTCTTTCAGGACGGAATAGTAGCTCAGGCTGTGGACTCAGCAGCCAGTCACGGTATAGCATATTTTACCTCTGCGGGTAATTTTGGCAACAGATCTTATGAGGGAATTTTTAAGCCTGTAAATCCTCCTGCAGCATACATTGGCAAGGCGCACAATTTTGCCAGTTCGGGTATTGATTACACACAGCATGTAAAGCTAAAGAGCGGCACTTATACCATCGTTCTGCAATGGGAAGATTCCATTTATTCACTGGGTCAATTGCCGGGCGCAAGTACCGATCTTGATATTTATTTAACCGATAATTTCGGTAACCGGATTTTTGGATTTAACAGAGTTAACATCGGTGGCGATCCATTAGAGGTATTACCGTTTACTGTAAAAGGAAACAGCCAGGCAAACATTATGATAGTGAGAGCATCCGGCTCTGCTAATGTAAGATTCAAGTACATTGTTTTCAGAGGAGAAATGGAAATGACTGAGTACATCAATGGAACTTCCACAATTGTAGGTCAAGCCAATGCCAATGGTGCGATAACGGTGGGAGCAGTAAGATACACGCAAACACCTGCTTATGGCGTCAATCCGCCTGTAGTGGAATCTTTTTCTTCAAAAGGGGGATTGTCATTTAACGGAATGTCGCCCAGAAATAAACCTGATTTAATGGCTCCTGACGGGGGAAATACTACTGTAAACCTCGGAGGATCCAATATAGATAATGATGTATTTCCTAACTTCTTCGGTACATCGGCAGCGGTTCCTCACGCTGCAGGAGTTGCCGCACTATTAATGCAGGCTAAGAAAAAGTTTTATACTCAGACCATGACTCTTGCTGAGGTAAAAAGTATTTTGCAGAATACAGCAAAGGATATGAGTACTGCCGGATTTGATTTTGCTACCGGATTTGGTTTTATTCAGGCTGATGCTGCAATTGCATCTCTTGCTGCACCAGCTCCAATAGCAAATTCTTTGATTCTTCCTGATACTTCCACCATTCCTGGGTTTCAACCTTTTACTGTTACTATAGATGGCAGTTATTTTACTCCTCTTTCACAAGTAAACTTTAATGGAATACATGTGTCATCTACCTATATAAGCTCTACACTGCTCACAGCGCAAATCCCTGCATTCACAGGAAATCCGCCTGTTCAACTCTATAATCCTCCAGGAACCCCTAATCATCTTGATGGAGGTTATTCTGATTCAATCTACTTCTTTAAAAAAACAGTTACTGTTACAGCGGATTTTAAATCCAAAAAATTTGGAGAAAAAATTCCTGGTTTTACTTCTTTGGTGCTGGTTGACGGACATCCACTTAGCTATTTTAATCTGACTTTGTCAGGATTAAAACTTGACTCCATATTTTATACTACTTCTGCAACCAATCTTAGTAATACAGGTTATTATTTTATAAGCCCTCACATCAACAGTTTAAATCCTTCTGATTCTTTATTGAATTATTATCAATATAACTTTATTGATGGTGTGCTGGAGATTAAAAAACAACCACTAATTATTGCTCCTAAAGACACAGTATTAACATATGGAGACAAGATTGATAACTTAAAATTTAGTTATAACTATGATGCGACCAACATTGATACTGCTGACAGGAATGTTTTCCTGAACTCGCTTGCAACTGAACATGAGAGCCAGATTGCAGAAGGCTTGATATTTGTTGACTCACGCAATTTCGTGAATGGGCGCAACCTGGTAAATGCTGATATACGACATTTAAGTTGCATTGTAAGTGACCGTTCTCTAATTAATGCACGTAACCTGATCAATGCCCGCAATCTGATAAATTCTGTTGTGGTGTATGATACCACAAGGGTTGTGGATTTAGCTTTGGCAAATGTTTTTGAGTACCAGGTAAGGCCTGACAGCGGTACACTAATGAACGCACGTAATCTGATCAATGCACGTTCGCTGATCAATGCACGCAATCTGATAAACGGAAGTGCTTATGTTAATGCACGTAACCTCATTAATGCGCGTAACCTGATCAATGCTTTTACAATCACTGACAGCAGCAATTCCAACATCGTTGTGGTGATTGATGAGACAGATGTGAATGCAGCCAGTAATGATTCTTTAGATGATTTCAGGTCAATAAACATGGTTACCGGTACTACTGTTGGAAATTGGTTTATAGTGCCTGCTGCTTTTTTATCTGATAATTATGATATAACGTACGAATTAGGATCATTAACTATACTTCCTAAATCACTCACTATAAAAGCGAAGGATACACTGGTAAATTTTGGAGGAACACCTGTGTTCAAATTTCAAGCAACACGTTATCAGTATGATGATGCAGACAGTAATGTCATTGCTGCAGCTCCTGCTTATTCAATTTTAGATAGTTTGAATAATGTCACAACGGCTGATACTTTAATTCCAGGTACATATACTATTTCACCTTCTAATATTTCGTTAAAACTTCCTTCCAATTACACAATAGTTTATAACAATGGATTGCTTACAGCGCTTAATGCCTGTATAATTTTTAATCCTGTTACACACACATATAATGCAGTTAATGTGAACGATAACGATACTTGCACAATTGATGGCTGCGATCCGCTTAAAGGAGTATATCACCATTTCTCCTGCTTTATCACTTTAAACGTAAAGACTTTTATTGAAGGTTTCTATCTTCAGGGCACAGATTCCATGCAGGCTGTAATTGATCCGCTTAACTTTCCTACTATCTGCGATTCAATAACAGTTGGATTGGCCGACTCAGCATCTTTGGGAAATATAATTACAGATACTGAAGTGATAAATACGCATGGTGTTGGTGTATTTAGATTTGCCGGATTAATATCCAATCATCGTTATTATATCGTGATTCGTCATCGCAATTCAATAGAAACCTGGAGTAAGTATTCTTACTTTTTTGAAAATGCTGTTATGAATTTTGATCTGACAAGGTAAAATATTTTTGCATGTTATTTAAAAACAAATGTTATATGAATAAGAAAATATAGATAAGCAATTATGCTTTTTCCAAAACCATTTTAATCGCGTTTATGGTTTTTATACAGGTGGATTTTACTGACAACAATTTTACTACAGCACGATTAGTTGCATTTGAGTTAACATGATTATTTATTTCATTTATGAGCGACTCACATTTGTCTAAACCTGCCTCATGAATAATTGGTTTCATGTTTTGTAATGTGCTATTAATTGTTTGCCAGTCATGTTGTGCAAACGCCTGTTCAATTATTTGCAGTTGAGCCGGAATTGTTTTAGCAAATGATTCAAGCTTTGGAAGCAATTTTATTTTTTCCTCATCAGTAGCTACCTGGTATTGGTCAATAATTGAAGTTGATTCTTTTTTTTCTGTTGCTTCTTCTTCCTTCTTTTTATCAATAGAAATTTCTTCAATTCTTCCTTCACGTTTGTCTTTTGCTATTTCTGATTTTAACCTTTCATAATCTGCAATTTTATTTTGTAGATTTTGATTTTGATTTTTAATTTCAGTGATCAGAAAATTTTTTTCCTCTAAACTTTTATTAAATTGTTTCTTATTTCTATCCAGTAAAAACAAAAGAAAGAATGTCAGTAGCATCAATGCAAAAACAACAACGACACCTATAATAAATAACTGCTCATTCCTGGTTTTACTTGCCTGTAAAATCTTCTCTTTTCTTTGCAATTCTTCATTGCTTATCTTTTGCGTTTCGTTTAGTTGATTTTGCAATTGAAGTAATGTCTCATCCTGATTTTGACGGTTAATACTGTCTTTTGTTTGAGCAATGATTTTTAAAAATAAATAAGCGTGCTCATAATCTTTTGTTTTTTCTGAGGAGTTTAAAAGTGCCTCATAAATTTTATTTTTTTCAAGAGAGGTAATGCTTGAATCATTTAATGCATACATCAAATGAAATTTTGCCTTAGCAAAATTCTGTTGGTTATAATAACACCATCCCACAATTCTATGTGACTCATTCAAATATTCATAATGATGAGAACGAAATGCAACCTTTAATGCAAGTTCTCCAAAATAAATTCCGGAGTCAGGTGCCTGATTAATATATTTCCCGGCTTGACCGTTCAATAATATAACCATTGAAGAGTCGGCTACTGCTTTCTCTGCTTTATCAATTTTGTTTTGTGCAAATGCATCAACGTTGAAAACAAAACAGAGGAAAAAAAACAAATAACAGCGCATAAAATAAGTCCGGATTTTCACGAGGTAAAAATAGCAATACTTTAATGGTGCTTACGTATGATTAAGAAATCCCCAAAAAATTTGGTTCTTAATTTGTTAATACTACTTATTAAAAAAATGGATTACTCAAATGAAATGTTTTTCATTTTTTCTATCAATCCCACTTTATTATTGCAGTATGTTAGCATAACTTAATATTAATTCCATTCGTACAATATTTAAATTTCAAAATTATTTTTATGAATAAATATTTTCATTTACTGTTGACAGCAAATCTGATTGTTCTGCAGATGGTGTTTGTTGCGCATTCTGGTTATGGACAATCCGGTTGCACTGATCCGCAGGCTAGTAATTACAATGCTGTTGCAATTAATAACGATGGTTCATGTTTATATCCTGTAACTAATATTACATTAACAGATAAAACTGCATTGAGTACCCCGCTGCTCGATGAATCATCAGGCGTAATTTTTACTAACGGTTCCGTCTGGACACATAATGACGGTGGTAACAGTAATTCCATTTATAGAATTGACAGTATCTCAAATATGGTTTTGCAAACTGTTGTTATCAGCAATGCCACAAATATTGACTGGGAAGATATTACTGCTGATAATAATTATATCTACATAGCTGATTGCGGAAATAATAACGGTAACAGAAATAATTTAAGAATTTATCGCGTAGCAAAAAGTACATTAACATCTTCCACCACCACAGTGACAGCAGATATTATTAACTACACTTATTCGGATCAGACAGTTTTTACCTCGTTGCCAAACAATAATAATTACGATTGTGAATCAATTATATTTTTCAATGATTCGCTCCATCTCTTTAGCAAGGATTGGGTGGATAAACAAACCCGGCATTATGTATTACCTGCCATTCCTGGAACTTATATTGCAGAATTAAAAGAAACGCTCAACACAGGTTTCCTGGTTACTGGTGCGGGTATTCAACAGAATGGGATTATTGCTTTAATCGGTTATGACAATACAGGAGTTGCTCCGCTGTTTCTTTATATGTTATATGATTACAAGAATGGTTTATTTTTTAATGGCAACAAAAGAAAATTTAATGCTGGCAATGTTTTATCATACGGACAAGCTGAAGGGATTGATTTCAGGAATGGTGCTTATGGTTATGTTACAAACGAACGATTTCAGCAATCAATTTTTAATGTTGCACCGAGGTTAAGGTCGTTTAACCTCACTGCTTATTTACCTGCAACTGTTTTCTCTCCTGCACCTGTTGCAGGATTTTCGCAGAGCAAAGATTCTGTTTGTCCCGGAAGCAGTATTCAGTTTACTGATACCAGTACCAATCAACCTACAGCATGGCAATGGAGTTTTCCAGGTGGAAATCCTTCAGCTTCAAATCTTAAAAATCCGGTTGTCATTTATAACTCACCAGGAGTGTATGATGTAATGCTGACTGCAACAAATAGTAATGGATCTAATACCCAAACAAAATCGTCAGCAGTGATAGTGAATGCATTACCTATAGCAGTGATAAGTGCTAATGGACCCACACAGTTTTGCATTGGTGGAAAAGTAACCTTATCCGCTACAACCGGAACCGGTTATCATTATCAATGGAAGAAAGGTACAGCCAACATTGCCAATGCAATTAATGCAACTTATATTGCCAAAGCAAGTGGAAATTTTTCTGTAGTTATTACAGATGCACATACTTGTTCAAATCAATCAAATAGTATTACAGTTACCGGACCTCCAACATCATCTATAACTGTTTCAGGTTCTTTAAATATTTGCAATGGAGATAGTGTGAAACTCAAAGCAACAACCGGAACGGGATATACTTATCAATGGCAAAAAAACAATATCAATATTCAGGGAGCCACTAACCAGATTTATTATGCAAAGACAGCCGGTATGTTTCGTGTGGCTGTAACTGATAGTTATGGATGCAGCAAATTTTCAGGCAACAGAACTGTAACCAACAATTGTCCGTCAGCAAAAATTGCGGAACCAACAATTCCATTTATAGTTTGTCCTAATCCTTTTAAGGACAGCTTTTACATTGAAATGGATGACACGGATGATGCTGTATTTTCCATGCTTGATATTACAGGCAAAGAAGTGATTTCATTACAAGAGCTTGAACCAAATGAAACTATTACGATTGGTTCACAATTAAAACCCGGTATTTATTTTATCCGTATTTCCACAGAGAATAAATCATGGGTAACAAGAGTGATTAAAACGAAATAATTTAGGAATATAAAATAATTCCTCTCTTATCTTTTCCGTAGGTTTGCCGCATATTTCTTATTAATATGTCCACTACAACTGCTGGCAATCCTGCTACATTTCCACTATCTGAAATGGCTGAAAATTTAATCGGCTCTGAAATCATTAAACTCTCCAATGAAGTAAATGAAAAAATACGAAAGGGAGAAAAAATTTCAAACCTTACTATAGGTGATTTTGATCCGCAAATATTTCCTATTCCGCAACAATTACTGGAAGAGATTATTACAGCTTATAAAAATGGTCACACTAATTATCCTGTTGCTAATGGGATGCCCGACTTGCGGAAAGCTGTGAGTGAATATTTGCAGCGCACTCAAAATTTAAAATATTCTGCCGATGAAATTTTAATTGCCGGTGGTGCCCGTCCTTTGATTTATGGAATTTATTCAACATTAATTGATCCGGGTGATAAGGTGATTTTTCCTGTTCCAAGCTGGAACAACAATCACTATTGCCATCTGATGAATGCAAAAGATATTGCTGTAGAGGTAAGTGCTGAAAATAATTTTATGATGACTGCAGCTGATTTAAAACCACATTTATCAGATGCACGATTGCTGGCTCTGTGTTCTCCTCAAAATCCTACAGGAACCGTTTTCATTAAATCACAATTAGAAGAAATATGTGATTTAGTTCTGGAAGAAAACATGCGTAGAAGTGAGGATGAAAAACCCTTGTATATTATGTATGACCAGATTTATAGTGGTCTTACTTTTGGTAATAATCAGCATCATGACCCTGTGAGCCTGCGACCTGAATTACGTCCTTACACCATATTTGTTGACGGACTTTCAAAATCTTTTGCTGCAACAGGCGTTAGAGTTGGCTGGTCAATGGGACCTGCTTTTATCATTGATAAAATGAAATCTATTCTTTCACATATTGGAGCATGGGCACCCAAGGCAGAGCAGGTTGCATCAGCAAAATTTATGACGAATGTGAGTGCAGTGGATGCATACATGAATCATTTCAAAGAAGAAATAATTTACAGGCTTCAGGCTATTTATGCAGGTTTTGTTGCATTGCAAAAAGAAGGATTTAATGTTCGTTGCATTGAACCGATGGCTGCTATTTATCTCACTATACAATTTGATTTGAAAGGAAAGAAAACGAAAGAAGGTAAAACACTCACAAGCACCGAAGACATTACCGATTATATTTTAAATAAAGCAAAAATTGCCGTGGTTCCCTTTGCTGCATTTGGCGCGTCAGTGGAATCAACATGGTATCGTTTATCGGTTGGAACCTGTAAGAAAGAAATGATTCCGGAGATGATGCAATCATTGAGAGAAGCGCTTGTGGAATTATCATAAACTTTATTCTTATTAATAAATAATTATTTTATAGAATTATTTATTTGCTTTGCGCTCCATAAAAATTTTATCAGTTAACATTAAAAGATTATTTATTACAGAATGACAAATAATTACTGCGTGATAATGGCAGGAGGTATCGGAAGCCGTTTCTGGCCCATGAGCCGTAATGCAAAACCAAAACAATTTCTTGATATACTTGGCACTGGCAAAACTTTAATTCAGCAAACTTATCAGCGCTTTTTAAAAGTTTGTCCCAAAGAAAATATTATGATCGTTACCAATGCTGATTATACAGAAACCGTTTTAAAACAATTACCTGATTTAAAACCGGAGCAGGTATTAAGCGAACCCATGCGAAGAAATACGGCTCCATGCGTAACGTATGCGAGCTATAAAATTTTACAACAAAATCCGAAAGCAAATATTGTAGTGGCTCCCTCTGATCATGTGATATTAAAAGAAGATGCATTTATTGAAGCGATAAAAAGTTGTCTTGACTTTACTTTTGATAAAGATTGTTTGCTTACACTGGGAATTAAACCAAGCCGTCCTGATACTGGTTATGGTTACATACAATTCATTGATGATAAAACAGAGAAACACAATAAAATCTCCAAAGTAAAAACCTTTACTGAAAAGCCGAACCTGGAAATGGCGAAGTTTTTTTTGCAAACCGGTGAGTTTTTATGGAACGCAGGTATTTTTATCTGGAACGTGAATGCAATTATAAAAGCTATCAAAGAATATCTGCCTGAGATGGATGCCATTTTTAGTGAGGCACGATCTATTTATAATACGGAGAGTGAAGAAGAATTTATTAAGAAAGCTTACGAGCAATGCAGTAATATTTCCATTGATATTGGTGTGATGGAAAAAGCGCGCAATGTGTATGTGATGAGTGCAGAATTTGGATGGAGTGACCTGGGAACTTATGGTTCTTTATACGAACACATTAAACAGGACGATCATAAAAATGCGGTTGTAGGAAAAAATGTGATATTATATGATACACATAATTGCATCGTCAACATGCCGAAAGATAAATTGGTAGTCTTACAAGGACTTGATGATTATATAGTAGTTGAATCAGAAAATATTTTATTGGTCTGCCGAAAAACGGATGAACAGATGATTCGTCAGTTTGTCAATGATGTGAAAATGAATAAGGGGGAAAAGTACGTTTAAAGGCAATTAGCAAAAAGGCAATTAGCAAATAGGCAAAGGGCAACAGGAAATTAGAAAACAAAAAGACAAAGGGCAAATAGGCAAGTGTGATAAACAAGTTGCCTATTTGCCCTTTATCTTTTATCTATTTCGGTTCATCAATCTTGGGCTTATCCTCTTCAGGCTTGCTTGCATCTTTAAATTCTTTAATGCCTTTGCCAAGACCACGAGCTAATTCCGGTAGTTTTTTGCCTCCGAAAAAAAGCAGAAGAACGATAATGATCAGAAAAATTTCAGGACCACCAAGTCCACCAAGTATCCCGAGTATGATTGTATTTAACATGATATGTTTTATTGAGACTTCAAAAATACGGAATTTAAAATAGCAGCAGTCGGCAGCGGCAGTAGGCAGCGGCAGTAGGCAGGGATTTGACTGCCTACTGCCGCTGCCTACTGCTACTTAACAATTTAACAATTATCTTTTTGCTAACCAATCCTGTGGGTTCAACTTGCCGGTGTTTTTCCATATCTCTAAATGCAGTTCTCCCTTATCATCATCGCTGTTATTTCCTACTTGTCCAATCTTTTGCTTTGTAGTTACCTTATCTCCTGTCTTCACAAAGACCTGTGTGAGGTTTGAATAAACAGTTAAAAATTCACCATGACGAACAATCAGCGCTTTGTTAGAACCCGGAATGGAAATTACACCTGACACAGTCCCTTCAAATACGGTTCGTGCCCCGGCACCTTTTGCCGTTTGAATATCCACACCATTATTTTTAATCATGATGCCTTTTAATTCTTTATGTGGGTGCTCGCCAAAGGTGCTTACGATTGAACCTTGCTCCACAGGCCATGGCAATAACCCCCTGTTACTGCTGAAACTTGAGGAGAGCTTTTGCGATTCAGGAGTACTTGTAAAAACATTTGCACTGGTTACATTTTTCTTGCCGGAGGAAACAGCCTTTTTCTTTGCCGCTTCAATTTCTTTTTTAATTAATGATTCAATGGCTCTGTCTAATTTTTGTTTTGCAGCTTGTTTATCAGCCAGGTCTTTGCGTAATTTCTGTTCACGAACAGAAAGATTTTTCATCATCTGATCCTGTTCGCCTTTTTCTTTTTCAAGAGTTGATTTTTCTTTTTGTTCGCTGTTTCGCAAACTTGTTTTTTCAATTTTACGAACTTCAAGTTCTTGTTTCTTACTGCTCAGTTCGGTTTGCGTATTGCTTATCTGCACTGCCTGTTTAACTCGGTATTCACTGTATTGCTGTAAATACTTTACCCGCTTATAAGCCTGGTTGAAATCATCAGAAGCAAACACAAACATCATTCGCTGATACACATTTTTATTTTTGTAAGCAAAACGAATCATCTCGGCATACTCTCTTTTCAATCTTGTCATCTCAGTTTCCAAATGCCCGATTTCTTGAGTAGTGCTTGCAATCTCTCCACCTAACGAATTTATTTCAGAATTGATAGTTCCGATCAATGCTTCTCGTAATGAAATCTTTTTTCGCAATGCCTGCAACTGTTCCTGTGTTGCCGATTTGTTTTTGGTAACAATCTGCAATTGCTTATTAGTAAAATCAATTTCTTTTTGAATTTTCGCTTTCCGGTTTTCTAATTCCTTTTTGGATTGAGCAAAACCAAAAGTTGCTGAAAAAATAATGAACGTCATTGCGAGCAACGAAGCAATCTGTATCATAACATGAGATTGCATTGTTTCTTGCAATGATGATACTTTAAACTTCTTACCTGATCCTTTCATAACGTGGAGGAATTGTAAAAGGAAACTCCTGCGGTTCACCGGTCTGTACCTTGGTGTATTCAATATTTATATCAAAAACTTTATCTGCAGTAATGTGTGTTGTGGATTTAAAAGGAAAAGCCCCCGAATCTGTTTCTCTGAAATCACTGTAATTACTTAATAATGATTTGTGAATTTTTTGATCTTCTACTGACATCGTTATCACTCTGAATAACTCAGGACTAATATAGCAATCCTGAATAACGGGTTTGTTGGGATCTTTTTCTTCCAATGCTCTTTTTAATTTATGTTTTGTAAGTGAGCTAAGGATATAATATTTGTCTTCCAAATACACAGAGTTAAATTTATTTTCATTGCGCTTATAAGCAAAAAAATTACCAGTAAGTAATGCCTGCACAATTTCAAAATTAACTTTCATTTGCAGCAGCTTATTGATATACTCAAAACTGCTGCTTTGATATTTGCTGTGCAAACGGTCAAGTACTTTAATTGAGTCAGTTGTGATCATTACCCGTGCAACTTCAATACCTAATAGTGGTGAAACCGATATCCATATAACACTGTCCTTCCGCATGCGAAGATTAATGCTAAAGGAAGTTTCCTGGCCACTATCATTGGTTATCACATTTGCTTTGGCACTCATCCATTCTGCCTTAAAGCTGTATTCATCCACTTTGCTTAACAAGCTGTCAACTGAATCACCTTTCATTGGTTTAACCTCTGCCACCGAGGCAGCAGGCTGCGCAGCTTTGCGTGTTTTACAAGAATAAAGTGAAAAGGTAAAAAGCACACTATATAAAAGTAAAGCCTGCCTGAAAAACAATGCTTTATTCATATAACTTTTTGTCAGTGATTTTTTTGTCAATCAACTCTGAGTGATCTCCTGTGGATTTAGCCTGGTTCCAAAAATTTAATGCTTTGTCAATATCACCCAGTTTAAAAAGTACATCGCCATAATGCTCCAGGATAGTTCCGTTTTTATCACCACCACTTTGCATTGCTTTTTCTAACCATGTCTTAGCGTCATTGTATTTTGCCTGGCGAAATAATATCCATGCATACGTATCTTCATAAGATGCAGAACCCGGAACTAAGTCATTCGATTTTTTTGACATCGTTTCTGCTTTATCCAGTTGATCATTACGAACACTCAGGTAATATGCATAATTATTAAGCACAGTAGGTTCATTAGGATCCACAGTTAATGCTTTATCAAAATATTTATCTGATTCAGGAAAGTTCTTTATTTTATTGTAAACATCACCGAGGTTGCTGTAAAATTGCACAAGCTGTTGATTATTATCAACCACGAGTTTACTTCCGCTCAAAAGTGTTTTAGCAGCTTCTTGGTTTTTATTATTTTGAATTTTTGCTGTACCGTTAAACAAATACATTATACTTTGATCAGGAAAAATGGTGAGCGCCTCTTCACTTTCTTTTTCCATTGAAACAAAATCACGCAACTCCGCTTCAATACTCATTAATTGTATCCATGCCTGGAGATTTTTATTATCGTGTTGAAGCGAAGTTCTGTATTCAACCCGCGCATCTTCATATTTTTTTGCCATCAATAAAAAATCACCATGTACAGCATGTGTGTTGGCTTCATCAGGATGCACTTCAGCAATCAGTTTGCTTAATTCAAGTGCCTGATCAAGCATTTCAGAGTCCTGCACTAAAGGAATGTATGAACTGATAATACTTATCTTGACTTCGCTTGGAAGCTGCGTGGATTGAAATGCTTTTTTTAATTGCTCATAAGATTGTTTCTTATCGCCCGTTGAACGATAATATTCTGCAAGAGCTAATGTTACACGCGGATTTTCAGGATCAACAACTCTCATTCTGTTGATGGTTTCGAGCGCTTTATCATTTAATCCATTTGCTGAATAAAGCTCAAGCAACATGGCGTAGCTTTCCATTTCGGTGGTATCTGATTTAATCAGTTTTTCCACTTCTTCAGCAGCTTTATCTACTTTGCCTAATTTCAAATAAAGCCTTTCCTTTTGTTGTGTTACATCGCGGTTAACACCAATGCGCTCTTCAATCTGATCATACACTTTTATTGCTTCTGAAGCTTTGCCCTGAAATAATAATGCATCAGCCCAGCTGAAATAATAATCAATACGCTCAGGATGCAACCGGATAAGTTTTTGATAAACTGCGGCAGCCTCGGCAGGCTTGTTGGTTTTTTCATAAGTATCAGCAAGCAAAAGCTGGTACCATTCATTATCAGGCGCTATTTCAGTTGCACTTTTTATAAAGAATAGGGCATCGTTATATTTTTTCTGTTCGCTGTAAATGCTCGCTAATTCATACATGGCTGCATGATTGCGTCCATCAGTGCGGAGCACCTGTGCAAAAAGTTCAGCGGCTTTGTCATTATTTCCAAGAAGCCGTTCTTTCACTGCATTGAAATAAGCATAATGCTGGCTTACATCCTGGTCTTCGCTTAAAGTGTTTTTAGCTGCGGAAGTTTTGGAGGCTGGCGAACCGGCTGTTTTGCCGGTGGTTTTACACCCTGGAGAAATACAAATCAGTGCAAAAAAATAAATAGATAAAGAGATAAATCGCATTCAGTAATTGTTATGTGACAGAACGCCAAAAATACAATATTAGTTTACAGTGTACTGTTGGAGTTGCACCGAAGCCGTACAACTTGCGGGAAGAAATTTTAATAATATCCTTAAGTTAAATTCAGTGCATCTAACTGCATGGCCAACCGATGAAGGAAGAACCTGAAACTCTTGAAAAAAAAATAACGTGATAATTAAAATATAGTATATTTACACTATAAACCACCAAAATCGTAACTTCGTTTTTTAACCAAAACTAAACTATGGCACACAATGAGAACCAAACATTCTATTTCCTCAGTTGAAAGCAGTAGACTTAAAGCACTGCACTCTTATAACTTACTCAATCCCGAAAAAGAAGATTTTCTCGACAGTATTACCTCTATTGCTTCTATTATTTGCGAAATTCCAATAGCGCTGATTTCCCTGGTTGATGAAAAAAAGCAATGGTTTAAATCAAAAACGGGTTGGGATGTTAAATACACCGAACGGGCTATTTCGTTCTGTCACCATACAATTAAACAATTCAAACTTTTCGAAATCTCTGACACATTGGAGAATGAACAATTTGCAACTAATCCTCTTGTTACAGGTAAAACGAATATAAGATTCTATGCCGGAGTTCCTCTTACTGATCCGGCAGGATATAATCTTGGAACATTGTGTGTCATAGATCACAAACCGAGGAAACTAAATGAAAAATCAAAAAAACTTATTGTCACAATTGGCGAAACTTGCAATTGATTATATTGTACTTAAAAAAAATAAAGAAAACAACCATTTTTTGAGAAGCCAACTTGATAATTTTTTAATGTTGACACCTGATTTATTTTGTATAGCAAGTCCCAATGGATATTTTAAATGGATAAATTCAACATTTATTGAAGAATTAGGTTACCACGAAACAGAACTGCTTGCTTTACCATTTATCAGTTTTGTTCATGAAGATGACAAACAAAACACAATTGACATACTAGAAAAAATTAATTCCCAATCTTTCAAAGTAGTGTTTTTCCGGAACAGATATCTCTGCAAAAACGGAACCTATAAATGGTTAAGTTGGAATGCAATTCCTGATCCGGCAACAGGGATGATTTACGCTACTGCCAGGAACATTACAGAACTAATGAGACTGGAAGAAGAAGTGAGACTTAAAAATGAAACAGAGAAAAATTTTCAATCAGAAAATCTCAGGCAATTATGCAATCTTACTTCAAGTATATCAGATGAATTGCTAAATCCTGTTAATCTTACTATTGGATTTGCAGAAATGAGTTTAAACCTTCTTGAAGGCATATCAGATGCAGGTTCAAACGAAAATAAAAATGAAATTGTGAGTCAATTAAAGGCTGACCAGCAAAAAATAATTGAACACGGAAAAAAAATATTCAATGTTCTGCAGAAAATGAATTATACTATCATGGAAGCTCATCTTGTAAATCAAAACTTATTGCCAAGTGTGAACAGAGTGAATTCAATTAATCTGTTATGTTCGCAATTCGAGAAAATTTCCTATGAGAACTTTAGAGCAAAAAACAGTAATTTTACATGTGAGTTTGTTAATAATTTTGACAGCCGTAACCCGCATTGCAAGATTAATATTTCTGAATTCGGAAGCTTTATTATGGGACTTTTATACAATGCTTTTGAAGCTATAATTGATAAAGCTGCTATAGATCCAAACCTAAAACCAATGGTAAAAGTTGAAACTGCATGGAAACATTCACATGTAGAAATCAGAATTGCAGACAATGGATTAATAATTCCCGATGAAAACATGAAAAAAATTTTCGATCCATTCTTCTCAACGAAGAAATCTGGTAAAGGCAACGGACTTGGCCTTACCTCTTGTTACAACATCATCAAAAATAATAATGGTGAAATTGCTATTGAGAAATCTGAAGAATCTGAAACGGTTTTTAAAATTACCATACCTGCTTTTTTAGAACAGTAAAGATGACTTGGATCCTAACACTATCCTTCAGTAGAAAAATCGCCCATGCTTAAATCACTCATTCTGCCTTTGTACTTTGCAAAATTGCCTATGAGTGAATTGTCAATGGTAGCGTTATCTATGGTTGTATTTTTTTGTATGATGCTGTTTCGCACTACGCTGTTGCGGATGGTGGTGCCAGCACCAACGGTTACAAAAGGACCTACTACAGCATTTTCGATGATTGCATTTTCATCAATGTAACATGGATGGTTGATAACAGCATTATTAACCTGCGCTGTTTTGGCTATGAATGATTTTTCATTTTTTATTTCGAGAACACGTTTATTGGTGTAAACCGTTGCATCTTTATTTCCGCAATCGAGCCACTCATCCACCTTGCCGGCTTTCAAACGCATGCCTTTGTTTTTCATGTTTTCAAGGGCGTTGGTAAGCTGGTATTCACCCTTGTCTTTAATATCGTTATCAATGAGGAATTGTAATTCTTTTTTCAGATTTTCTCCATCACTTACATAATAGATACCGATGATGGCGAGATCGGAAATAAATTCCTGTGGTTTTTCCACAAAATCAGTTATCACTCCGCTCTTGTCAACATTTACAACTCCAAATTGTTTGGGATCATCAATCTGTTTTACCCAGATGATTCCATCACAATCTGTATCCATTTTAAAATCTGCACTGAACAAGGTATCTGCGAAAGCAACCACACAATGTCCTTTTAAAGAATCAGCAGCGCATAAAATTGCATGAGCAGTGCCGAGTGGTTCATGCTGGTAATAAATGGTTCCTTTAGCGCCTTCCTTTTCAGCAATATCAATTAATTTTTGCTCTACTTCTTTACCAAAATCTCCGATGATGTAAGCAATCTCATCCACCTTCTGATCGCAGATGCGGATGATGTCTTCCATCAAATGCTGAACGATGGGCTTGCCTGCAACAGGTATTAAAGGTTTAGCAGTGGTGAGTGTATGAGGGCGCATGCGTTTGCCCATGCCAGCCATTGGGACTATAATTTTCATGTTAAAATTTTAAGGGTGTCAAAACTAATTTAATTCTGCGCCTTAGCAGACATGAATTATTTTCTTTTCAATAGATTTTAAAAATTTATCTCCAAGATGAGGACCTTTTCTAACCAAATCAACCGGTGCATTAAAGTTTTTTTCAAGAAAAATCAAAAGATTATAAAGTAATGAATACTTGGGTTCTTTTAGTTCTACTATGATATCAATATCGCTATCTTTCTTCATTTCCCCTCTTGCAACAGAACCAAAAAGTGCAATACTTCTCACACCCATTTTTTCTTCAAGGAAGTTTTTATTCTTTTTCAGAAAGCTTAAGATTTCATCTTTGTTCATATCACGAAAATATTACAACAATTCGCCTTGGAAAAAATTATACTTTATTATAATTGTATTTAGCGGTGTTAAGGAAGTCAAACAAAATCTGCGACCAGGATTCTAATTTATCATAATTGGTGCTGATGAATTCTTTTGAAACCCACTCACATCTCATTTTATCTTTTTCAATAACATTAAATGATTTTGAAACTGCCTGGGCACAAAACACCAATCCTAAATGAACGCTGCCAACTTCTGAAAGATCATCATTAATAAAACCCATGAATGAGGGAGCATTGATTATTGGAATATCTATTTCTTCAGTGAGTTCACGCTTTAAAGCTTCATTGATAATATCCTCTTTTGAAACTTCATCTATGGGATTGATATGCCCTCCGATACCCAAAGACATTTTCTCGTGTAATCTTGTCTCTGTTTGTTTTTTAGTTCTCACGTACAACAAAAACTCATCTCCATGCTGAATGTAGAGGTAAGGGATTATCTGCTTAAAAGAAGGATCAGTTTCAGCCAAAGGCCTGTCCATCCCTCTTAAAGATTGTTTTATAAAAGAATAATGATTGGTATCCTTAATAAACCCTTTCTGAATAGTTAAAATATCTGATAACAGGTTTCTATCGAGCCCTAATACAATTTCGTTTTCCATTGATGATCCGTTTTTTTTTGCGGCTACTAAAATATTTGAAACAGCTATTGTATTTGGCAGTGTTAACAAATTCAGATTAATGCGAAACTTTTATATAGCCCCAGCCATCGTGTTGTTTTGAAATTAATTCATAAATACCGTCAGGAACAATTCCAACTCCTTCTACCAGTTGACTTTTATCAACATTATTATTTTTCATTGCGATAGCGCACACTTTAAAAGCAACATTCTTTCTTTTAGAGAAATTAATTACCTGCTCTGCAACAATTGATTTTCCATTGGTTATCATACCTAGACCTTTTCCAAAAAAAACCATCTCCACCATTGCATCAGGATTATTATCAACAACCTCAGAAATCCAGCGGATGGCCATTTTATGCGTGATGGTATCGTCACTTGTCATATCAAATACCACATTGTAAGGCGCTTTCTGCGCAGACAGTAAACTGAAGTTTAACAGTAATAATCCGATAATAGTTAAGCGTTTCATGATTTTATAAATTTAAGATTTGAAGGATAAAAGTAAAATAATAATTGCTGATTAACGAAAAAACAAACATTCATTAAAGAGCTTTAATAATCATGTGCCGTACTTGTTAATAAACCATTTCCAATTAAATTTGCCGGCTCAATGGAAAAATCCGTTTCTCTGCAAAAAAATCCTTTTCTGCTTGCCCGATTACAAGATTATGCACAGCTCACCAAAATGCGGCTGGCAAGCCTGGTGGTTTTTTCTGCAGCGATGGCTTTTTTACTGGCTCCCGGATCAGTTAACTGGAATCATTTTATTCTTTTAATTGTTGGTGGTTTTTTAGTAACCGGAGCGAGCAATGGTATTAACCAGGTAATGGAACGCGACTTGGATAAACTAATGACACGTACCGCTAATCGTCCTTTACCGGGTGAGCGAATGTGTGTGGCAGAAGCATTTATTGTAAGCGCAATCATGGCTGTTGCCGGAATTTTTATTCTTACTTATTATCTTAATTTATACAGCGGATTGCTCGGCATGGCTGCTTTAATGAGCTATACGCTGGCTTATACACCGCTTAAAAGAATCACACCATTATCTGTTTTTATTGGTGCTATTCCAGGTGCTATTCCTCCCATGTTAGGATGGATTGCTGCAACAGGAACTATTTCTGCAGAAGCATGGATTTTATTTGCTCTTCAGTTCATGTGGCAGTTCCCTCATTTCTGGGCTATAGCATGGGTGCTTGATGATGATTATAAAAGAGCAGGTTTCATAATGTTGCCAACAGGTGAGCGGAATAAAAGCGCTGCATTTCAGACATTTATTTACACACTGAGTTTACTTCCTGTGGGATTGATGCCATTTATCTTTCACATGAGTGGCTGGATTTCTGCCATTGTAATCACTTTGGCTGCATTGTATTTTAGCTATCGCAGCTATCAGCTTTACCGCGAACAGAGCATTGAAGCAGCACGAAGTGTTATGTTTGGTTCTTTTATTTATTTGCCCATTGTAATGATTGCAATGGTACTTGATAAACTTTAATTTTTTATGGAATTAACATTGGATACACCCAAACAAAAAATAGCAACAGGCAAAGTTTTATTATGGCTTGCAATTGCAAGTATGGTAATGCTGTTTGCAGGTTTAACCAGTGGTTATATTGTTCGGCAGGCAGAAGGCAACTGGATGCAGGTAACTGTACCGCGTGCTTTTTATTTTTCTACAGCTTTTATTTTATTGAGCAGCATTACAATGCAGAGTGCTATAAGTGCAGTAAAGAAAAATAATACCGGCACTGTTAAAACTTTACTTATTGTTACACTTGCATTAGGACTTGCATTTGTGTTTTGCCAATTTCTGGGTTACAATAGTCTGGTGAACCAGGGAGTTTATTTCAGTGGAGGAAACGCTTCAGCATCTTTCTTTTATGCGATCACCGGATTACACCTGGCGCATTTAATAGGAGGCATTTTATCGCTGATGTTTGTGACCGGAAAATCCATCATGGAAAAATATAATTCAAATAATTATCTCGGTATTCAGCTTTGTTCCACTTATTGGCATTTCCTGGATGGGCTTTGGATTTATTTATTTTTATTTTTGTCGCTTGCCGGTTAACGGTTAATCACTAAAAAGTAACCCTATAAAAATATGTCATCAGACGCAGCAACTTTAAATCAGGCACGTAAATTAATTTGGGGTGGTGGCACTTCACCCTTTGGTGTGAGCTGGGGAAAAATGTATATGTGGATATTCTTAGTATCCGATGCATTTACATTTTCATCACTGCTCATTTCTTACGGAACGCTCCGTCATCGTTTTGCGGAAACCTGGCCTAAGGCAGGTGATGTGTTCACTCACTTTCCCTTTGTGCATGGTCATGTCCCATTGGCTTATGTGGGTTTAATGACTTTTATTCTTATCATGAGCTCAGTAACAATGGTGCTGGCTGTAGATGCAGGACACAGAAGACAAAACAAACCCGTTGCAATCTGGCTTGGCTTAACCATCATCGGAGGATTAATGTTCGTTGGTTCACAAGCATGGGAGTGGTATCACTTTATTGAAGGAACTGAACACGGAGCTTATGTATTGGTTGACGGATCTGTTGCACATCCCATTGAAGGAAATCCTCATGCGTTGCGGCTGGCAGATCATTCTATAGTTACTGACGAAGCAAAGGTGAATTCCATTTTAAAAGGATCAAGAGAAATTCACGGGGCAAATCTTACCGAGAACGAATATGGAAATCCATTGTTTGCTGATTTCTTTTTCTTCATAACAGGCTTCCACGGTTTTCACGTATTCAGCGGTGTGGTTATAAATTTCCTGATATGGCTTGGAGTGTTAAATGGCACTTATAAAAAACGTGGTCATTATGAGCAGGTTGAAAAAACAGGTTTATACTGGCACTTTGTAGATTTAGTTTGGGTATTCGTATTCACTTTTTTCTATCTCGTTTAAAAAATTAATCTTCTAATTCTTTAATAAAATGTCAGATAAAGACGAAATACATTTAAAGGGATATTACACTGGTGATATTCACAACCAGTTTGTACCGGAACATTACAATCCTAAAAACAGAAAACTTATCTGGCGCACATTCTGGATACTGCTTCTGATTACCATTTTTGAAGTAAGCATTTCTTTCACCAGTATATCAAAGGAGATATTGTTATATACCTTCATAGCACTTACGCTTGTTAAAGCTTATTATATCGTTGGATATTTTATGCATCTTAAACACGAACGATATACACTTATCTATTCCATCGTACTGCCGTTTATGCTCATCATTTATTTGGTATCAATGGCACTTGCAGAAGGAAACTATATCGGATTATGGGATAAATTTTTCGGGTAGTGAAAAAATTTTTGATTTTAACAGCCATCCTCGTGATACCGGGGGTGGCTTATTTGTTTGTAAAAAGCGGTAAAAATAATTACACTCACCTGGAAATATTTGGCCCTAAAGAACCGGTTGAAAATACAGTGGCGGGAAAAACCAAAGTTGATACTGTATATCATACCATCGGTGATTTTACTTTTATTGATCAGGATAGCAATACCGTTAATCAATCAATAGTAAAAGATAAAATTTATATAGCTGATTATTTTTTTACAAGCTGTAAATCTATTTGTCCGAAAATGAGTGACCAATTCATGCGTGTTCAATTTGCATATAAGGACGATCCGCAGGTGATGATACTTAGTCATACTGTGAATCCCGAAGATGATTCACCCTCTGTATTAAATGCTTATGCAAAAAAGCACAATGCCATTAAAGGCAAATGGTATTTTTTAACAGGAGATAAAAAAGAATTATACGATCTGGCACGCAACAGTTATTTTGTTACAGCTATGTCTGGTGACGGTGGGCCTGATGATTTCATCCACAGTGAACAATTGGTTTTGGTTGACAAACAAAAAAGAATCCGTGGCTTTTATGATGGCACTGATTACAATGACGTAACAAGACTCATTGATGAGATTAAAGTTTTGAAAAAAGAAGAAGAGGAATGATGCTTACAGGTCAGTTGAATGATAAATTGGTTTTCAGGTTGGTTTTTACTATCTCAATAGTTGTATTCATGACAGTTTTGATTTTAAGCATGCTTCCGAAAGCATCAGTTATTCCCTCTTATGCTGAACTGCTACCAAAATTAAATGCAGTATTGAATGGCACCTGTTCTATTTTATTATTGATTTCTCTTTACCAGATAAAAAGAAAAAATATTGAGTTGCATAAACGCTTAAACATTGCTGCATTTTTACTCTCTTCTTTATTTCTCGTATCCTACATCTGGTTTCATTCATTTGGAATTGAAACACGTTTCCCTGCAGGTAATTCTTTACGTCCTGTTTATTTTTTCATTCTTTCAACGCACATTGTTCTTGCAGCGATAGTATTGCCGCTGGTCTTGATTTCATTTTATTACGGACTCACAATGCAGGTACAGAAACATCGCAGGTTAACCCGCTGGTCGTTTCCCGTTTGGTTATATGTAACAGTTACAGGTGTGATAGTTTACCTGATGATTTCGCCTTACTATAAGTTTTAACTGAAGAATGTCTTTGATATAAACGAATTTTTCTTTTTATTTTTGCTAAATGAAATCCCTTAAAAGATTTATCTTCCTTATCACTTTAGTTGCTGCTGTGACTATTTCCGAAACTGCATTTTCACAATGTTCAGTATGCAGGGCTGGTGCTGAATCAAATCTTTCATCTAAAGAAAATTCACGCGGAGCGGGATTGAATCATGCTATATTATACCTGATGTCGGTTCCTTATGTAATGGCGGGCATTGGTGGATTTATCTGGTGGAGGAATCGCAAAAAATAAATTTGATTTATCGAATATTGAAAAAGCATTAATTAATTAATGCTTACAAAACTGTACAATGCCATTGCATAATATTTACAACAAAGATTATCTTAAAAAGAAACTCGCTGAAGAAACCTTCAAACGGGTAACGCTTTCATTTTATCGTTATGTGAAGATCGAGCATGTGGAGGAGTTTAGAAATACTTTGTTTGATGCATTCGCTAATCTTAATGTTTTAGGACGCATTTATATTGCACACGAAGGTATTAATGCACAGCTTAGTTTACCCGAGCAAAATTTTGTGGAGTTTAAAGATTTTGTTAGTGCCAATACTTTTTTGAAGGATGTACCATTTAAAATTGCAGTGGAGGATGATGGAAAATCATTTTACAAATTAATTGTTCGTATTAAAAATAAAATTGTAGCTGACGGATTACAGGATGATAGTTTTGATGTAACCAATGTTGGTAATCATCTTGACGCGATGTCATTCAATAAAGCAATTGAAAATCCTGATACCATTGTGATTGACATGCGTAACCATTACGAGAGTGAAGTGGGCAAATTTGAGAATGCAATTTGTCCTGATGCTGATACTTTTCGTGATGCATTGCCTAAGGCAGTGGATTTAGTAAAAGGAAAAGAAGATCAAAAAATATTATTGTATTGTACCGGTGGCATACGTTGCGAAAAAGCAAGCGCTTATTTTAAGCACCATGGATTTAAAGATGTAAACCAGTTATATGGTGGAATAATTGAATATGCCAAAGAGGTTAAGCAAAAAGGATTGCCATCGCATTTCATCGGTAAAAATTTTGTTTTTGATGAGCGCATGGGTGAACGGATTACTGAAGATGTAATCAGCCGTTGCCATCAATGCGATCAATTAAGCCACCGTCATGTTAATTGTGCTAATGATGATTGCCATTTGCTTTTTATTCAATGTGAAGAATGTGCAGAAAAATACAACGGCTGCTGTACACCACGATGCCAGGAAATCGCTGCATTGCCTGTGGAGGAGCAAATAAAATTACGGAAAGGCAAAATCAAGAAAAACGCGCACTCTGTTTATAAAAGCAGATTGAGACCAAACCTGAGAGAGGTTTTAAAAGGCATTTAATAATCCTGGTTTGATTTTGAAAAACCAAATCTCTTATTGCTGAATAAGAGGCAATTATTATTGCTGAAAATTCAGTTTACAAAAAGCCAGATGAGAAATCCGGCACAAAGCATAAACCATATTACTGTAAAAGGACCGGCTGATCCACTGGCGATGAAAACTCCTTCCTCTTCTTCGTATTGATTTTCCATTTAGCTTGCTTTAATATCAGTGATGCAATATTAAATAAATCTTTAATTATTGCGACACAAAAAAACCACTGCTAAAAGAAGTTTATTTTTTACTCACTGAATATGCTCACAAAAACGTAAGTAACAAATGCCGCACAAATAAAAAATAAAATTACTGCTAACTTGCTCACCGGACCGCTTAGCAGTGATACACTTTCATCGTCATCATAATTGTTTGTTTTCATCATATCATTATATTAATTGTTATTTATTATTCCACCAGAGTGATCACAAAAGCATATGTAACAAATGCTGCACAGGTAAAAAATAATATTACAGCCATTGCACTCATAGGTTTATTGATAAACAAAATCTTGTCGTCATTAGTGTAATTGGTTGTTTTCATTATAGTAAAGTTTTAGTCAGGTGCAATAAGGCAATAACAATACCAGAAAAAAGTAAACAGGGATTTTTAAAGATCACTGTACTATAATTTTTGCAACAGTTTTTGCAACTTTAAATTATACGACACGCTTCAAATGAAGGTAAAGTTACACTGCATTTTAATTACATCTATTTGTATTTGCTTCACATTTTTTGAATAAATTGCATCCTCATTTAAAAATTATAAATGAACCATAATTGTTGCTTTGCAAATAAAATAAACGCAGAAATTAAAGCAGTGACTAACTTCTATTAAGAACTAACAATTTGCCTGAGTAATAAAGGAAAAAAAATTACATCTTCAACTATATTAAAAAAATGAAAAAAATCATTATCACCACAATGATGCTGACCATAACATCAGCATTTCTGCAGCATACTGCAGCACAGACAAACACATTTCCTGCAACAGGAAATGTTGGCATCGGCACTACCACTCCTGCATCCAAGCTTGAGATTCTTCCGGCAAATGCAAATGCGCTTACCATTCGTCCTTATGGTGCAGCTGCAAACAACACAGGTCAACTTCAGTTTCGAGAGTTGGCAGCTAACGGATCTAATTATGTAGGACTGAGAGCACCTGATGCTTTAGCGGCCAATCTTATTTTCAGGCTTCCAACAGTATATGGTTCAAGCGGACAAATATTAGGCACCACAGGTTCGGGTGTACTTACGTGGATAACTCCTGCGGTGGGTGGCGGTGCTTCCACTTCGTTAAATAACTTAACAGCCACATCCATTAATCAAGCCCTGCTGCCTTCTGCTACCAACACGCGTGATCTTGGATCGGCTGCAAGAGCTTGGAGAAGTCTTTATACTACCGGCATTTATCCACGTACCGGAGGTACACTCGGCTTCGGCATTGCATCGTCCGTCTCACTCGCTACATTTGCTAATCAGGACCTGACAGGTATTGCTACAGCAGGTAGTTTACAGATTGGAGCATCCAATACTTATAATCTGGTTTTGGATATGAATGAAGTACAGGCACGCAATAATGGAGTGCCTTCAGATTTATTCTTGAATTACTGGGGCGGCAATACTCACGTTGGTAGTAATACTGCAGGCGCCTATACCGAAGTAGTTAATCCCATTTACATGAATAGTACTGCATCTGTATATGGAAGATTAGGTATCAAAACAACCACTCCCGGTTATGATTTGGATATCCCTTCTTCCGATTTTACTGCTGTTTCCATCTCTACTCCCTATGTGGGCGGCACTGCAGTTATTGTTGATGCTTCTGCAACCAGTGGAAACACCTGGGGTTTATATGCATCAGCACCTGCAACTGGATATGCCGGCTTCTTCAACGGAAATGTGTATTGTTCGGGCAGCTACCTGCCATCCGATGAACGGTTAAAAGAAAATATTCAGCCAATGGACAATGCAATGGATAAAATTATGAAGCTGGAAGTGAAAACTTATAATTTTAAACAAGATCATGAGAAAATGCATTTACCTATAGGAAAGCAAAATGGCTTTATATCTCAAAACCTTGAGACGGTTTTTCCTGAGTTAGTAAAAGAAACAGCAGATAAGGGTGTGGATAAAGAAAATCCACTTGAATTTAAAGCTGTTAATTATATAGGTATGGTACCGGTGCTTACCAAGGGCTTGCAGGAGTTAAATGCTGCATTGGAAAAAACGAATGCAGAATTAAAAACGCAGAATGCAGAATTGAAAAATGAAATCAATCAGATTAAATCAGTGCTTGGTGATGATCAGCAGCAACGGTTGAGTGAAATACAAAAATCAAAAGCTTCATTAGAGCAAAATATTCCTAATCCTTTTAACAAGACTACTATGATAAAATATTTTGTGCCTGAAAATTTTTCAAATGCACAGCTCAAAATTTATTCATCACAAGGAGTTGAAATAAAATCTTATATCATTAAGCAAAACGGTAAAGGTGAACTCTCTGTTGAAGCCAATACGTTGCCATCAGGTGTTTATTCTTACACGTTAATTGTTGATGGAAATGCTGCAGATGTTAAGCAAATGATTATTACAAAATAAATTCTCCGAAATATTTTAAATAGCAAAGCCGGCATAGTGCCGGCTTTGCTATTTAAATTTATAAAGAGAATGCTGAGAATAATTTTAAAATTACAGAGGTATAGTTTCTTTTTTATTTAAATGATAAACATCAGCGAATATATCTCACGATGTAGTTAAACTTTTTTTCCTGAGTTGTTTAAACTTTCTTTATTTCTGGCCGGTAAGTGTAGTGTCTGCAATAAATGTCTTGAAGCTGATAAAGCGTTTCACACTCAAGTCGCAGGCAACCCAACCGAAATCAAAAGCTGCAACTACATTTCCCTGGTAAGTATTGTTACTGGTTTTAGTATCGAACGTAAAAGCAGGTTCATGTATTACAAAATGTTTAACTACATCAATCATATCATTTGATGGAAGCAGTAACCGCTCAGCATAACGCTTAAAAAAATGATCTGTGAAATATAAATAACTCTGGTCACGGTCACTCCAGCCAAGCACACTATACTGATCACCTTTTCTCCATATTTTATAGAGACTGAATTTACGTTTTATTCCGGGTGCTGCTTTTATATGAATAATTGAAATATTATCACCCTCATACAATGGCAAAGTGTAGGTTACTTCGCTGTTTGTTTCAAGTGCACGTGCGGAAGTCTGTTGCTGCTTACACTCAAAATCACTTTTCAGCATTGAGTAGGTGTTGTTGTATGCCTCGGCAAGCGTTACTATGGTTCCCATTTTCATACCGTTGTATACGCTGCCTGTATAAGCAAGGTTACAATGTGTGTGTGAGCTGATTGTTTAAATAAAAATTATGATTGCTGGTAATGAATGTCAGGAAGTAAAAAATATTTTTATTAAGAGCCTGTTTAAATTTTTAAAAAACAGTTTATTATATATCATCTCTTCTGGATTCTTAACTGTTTGCTTGATCTTTTTATAATCATAACACGCTTTCAGCGTTAAAAAATCCCGAAGGGATGGTATTTTTAAAGTTAAATGAGTAAGGTTCACAGAGAATCCCGAAGGGATGATATATATTCTTTTTGAATTATGAAAATTAAAACAGGCTCTAAATAGATTATTATCTTAGTTCAAAATTTTTACCAAGGTAAACTCTGCGTACTGTTTCATCCTCCGATAATGCCTTTGCAGTTCCTTCCATCAAAATTTTTCCTTCAAATAAAAGATAAGCGCGATCAGTAATACTTAATGTTTCATGCACATTATGATCAGTGATGAGGATGCCTATATTTTTTGCCTTGAGTTTATGAACGATAGCCTGAATGTCTTCAACTGCAATGGGATCAACACCGGCAAAGGGTTCGTCAAGTAAAATAAATTTAGGATCAACAGCTAAGGCACGGGCAATTTCTGTTCTGCGTCTTTCTCCACCTGATAATAAATCACCACGGCTATTTCGGATTTTTTGCAATCCAAATTCTTCAAGCAGGATTTCTAATTTTTCTTTTTGTTCTTCTTTACTAAAGCTGGTCATCTCCAGTACGGCTTTAATATTATCTTCAACACTTAGTTTTCGAAAAACAGATGCTTCCTGCGCCAGATAACCGATTCCCATTTGCGCACGTTTATGCATGGGTTCATGTGTGATTTCGTTTTGTTCAAGAAAAATTTTTCCTTCATTGGGTTTAATTAAACCCACAGTCATATAAAAAGTAGTTGTTTTGCCGGCACCATTTGGTCCGAGTAAACCAACTATTTCTCCTTGCGCTACTTTAATTGATACGTTATCGACAACAGTCCTTCTTTTATATCGCTTAACAAGGTTTTCTGAACGTAAAATCATAGTGGCAAAAATAAAAACATAACAACAGCCATCAGAAAACGAACTGAAGGCTTGCTCTTATACCGAATTGAGCGGGAACTCTACTCTCAGGAAAACGCTGTTCGTATAACTTTTTATATGCATCGCTATTATAAGTTAACCTCCACAAAAAGTCAACTCGTATAATTTTTAAAATGTTTTCTACTCCGACACCGGCTTCAGCATATGGTTTAGTCAAAGAGGAAAATGCATTAGGGTTTTGAAGAATAGTGCGGTTCTCTTTGGTAAGGCTGCCGCTCACTGCTTTTAACTGTGCTATCTCGCGCCATTTTAATCTTCTCATCAAAGGAATTTTATTGAGAAAGAATCCTTCGAAATGATGAGTTGCATAAACACTGAGATAAAAATCACTCACAAATTCAAAATAGTTCATCATATTAAAAGCAGCATAATCATAAAAATAACTTTCGTTGCCCGGATGTACTTCAAGCAAAGGATAAGGAACATTGCCGCCCCAGGTTCTGCCAGTCTGGATAACATAATAAGTATAACCGAAAGGATTTAATTTAAAAGAGTCGTCAATTTTAAAAGTTATTTTATGATATCTGAAATCACTGTTCATTACACCTTTTAATCCCTCTGTATAACTAAGCTGCAAAGTGGGGTAAGCACTTCCGATGCTGGTGCGTTTCTTTTTGCCATACACAAATTTTTCGCGATACAGAAAACGTGTATACAATGAAATTTCAGTTGTGTTAATAGTTGATTTGGGTGGTGAAATATGTGAATCATCCTTGTAAAAGGAATAATCAAGTGTACCTAACGGACTAAATGTTCTATTGGAAACGGTGATGCGGTTGGAGAAGCCAGGTATCCATTCAATTTCATACCATGCTTTTTGTTCTGTCACCGAACTTAATTTGTTTGCAGGTGATCGCCTGAATACGGATGTTAAAATATTATCATCAGTAAATGCATTGTCACTTTGCCCTAATTGCTGCACATCTTTTTTATAATCTAATCCGATAAACTGACGCGGTTTTTTTGTAAGCATATATTTAATGCCACCGCTGTATTTGAAGTTTTCATCTTTAGTTCCATATGCAAGATACCCGCTAAGCGTAAGCCGCAAACTAAAATCATCACTTGTACGTCCGCCAATGCGAAAACGATTTCCCTCTATTTTGTTGAAGCTGTAAAATGAATAATAGGGTCCTAATTCAATATTGCCAATAACTCTATAGCCTGTAAAAAATAATGTAATGAGATCAATGTAAGTTTTAAATGCAGGGACAGTTTTAATGGTATCTACAAGATGATAAATTTTTTGCTCGCGTTCATTCAGGCTGTCGTGCCGCTGCGTTGCCCAGTATTCTGAAGTCTGATTAACAGCATCATCTTTCACAATAATATTTTCAGTGCCTTTAAATATTTTCTCATCTATTGGTTGGTCTAAAACAAATTTTTTATACGATGTTGTCTTACGTCCTATAAATCCCATCCCCTCTTGTCGCGCAGCAAAATCAATTACAAGCATGTCTTTGGAAAGCATCCATTGCTTGTCTTGCACGCGCTGATATTCCTGAACGATTGCCATGTCTTCAATCCAGTTGATATTTGCATCAGCAGCAATGCGCATGTTAATTTTTTTGATTGCAAAAGTTGTATCATGTACCCAAAAATCTCCACTGAATGTAAGTTCATGAATGCTGCGAGGTTTAAATTTTAATTTATAACACCATTGATTATCTATCATTGCGCTGTCAAGCAAATAGTATTTATAATATAACATACCGATATCTGAAATAGGGCTGATAAATCCTTTTCCAAAAAGATCAATGAAGTTATCATAGATGTTGATGCGTTGATACATATCTCCCAAAAACTGAGTGACGGTGGAATTTTCCAAACCGGAAACTTTGCTTCCTTCAATAATTTCTTTTTTTGTTTTCGGATTTGCGCGGTAATAAATTTTTGAAATGGTTTCAGAAATAAAGAATGGCAGAAATGGTTTACTGTTTGTTTCGGTGCTGTCAATATTATCCCAGATAAAGGCGAAAGGTTTTAGCAACTTTCTGTTTTTCATTTTTTCTGAGATGTTAGTCATATCAAATTCCAGCTTATTGTAATCTTCATATTGATAAAACTTCAAGTTGCTGGTAGCATCATTTTCAGGTTTATGTTTTATAATATTTCTGAAAATAATGTTTGCCGGATTTTCACCTGCTTTGATAACCACTTCTCCCAACTCAAATTTATTTGCCTTTAAAACAAAATTGATGGTTTGTGATTGTCCCATTCGAACACGAAGCATCACCGGTTTATAACCCAACATCGTGCAAAGAATTGAATCGGTGGGAGTCGCAGTAATAATTTGAAAATTACCATTGATGTCGGTATTCGCACCAATGGTTGTTTTTTTTAAAATAACTGTTGCAAATGGAATGGGTTCATTTGTCAGTTCATCAGTTACCTTTCCGGTTATGGTGGTTGTTTGAGCAATGGCATTATTTACATTGATAAAAAAAAGCAGTGCTAAAAAAAATTTGATTAAAAATTTCTCCATTATGCTGTCAATACGACCTGTATTTTTTTCAATGTTATTTATCCGAAATTAATAATTCTTCCCAATACTCTAATGCTCTGCGTGTATGAGGAATAACAATTGTGCCACCAACGAGATTGGCAACAGCAAAGATTTCAAATAATTCTTCGGTAGTTAATTTCTCTTCGTAACACTTACCTAAATGATAACGGATGCAGTCATCACAACGCAAAACCATTGAAGAAATCAATCCAAGCATTTCTTTTGTTTTCACGGAAAGTGCTCCTTCTTTATAAGTATTGGTATCGAGATTATATAACCGTTTAATATTTAAATTATCAGCAGCAAGAATTTTTTCATTCATTCTTGTGCGGTATTCGTTAAAGTCTTTTACGATGGACATTGGATTATAATTTAAGTTTCGTTTGTTGCATACTAATTAACTAATGAATTACGAATGTTACGAACCCTTACGTTGGGGATTTCGTTTGCAGATTTATCAATTGGTACGCAGTACTCGTTAGTTCGTTTCATTCGTTACAGATTCGTTAATTAGTATGCAATAATTTATTTTTTGTTACCGCTTTCGAAACATAAATACTTATCTCATATAAAATAAATAATGGAATTGCTACAAGCATCTGGCTGGTTACATCAGGCGAAGGAGTGATGAATGCTGCAATAATAAGATTCACCACCATTGCATGTTTGCGGTACTTGCGCATAAACTCCGGTGTGATGAAACCAATCTTTGAGAGAAAGTAAACAATCATCGGTAATTCAAAAACCAAACCTGTTGAAAGTGATAAAATGGTAACTGTGTTTATGTATGAATCAAGACTGATTGTGTTGTGAACCTCAGGGCTCACCTGGTAATTACCAAGAAAATTAATGGAGAGTGGTGCGATCACATAATAACCGAATAACAATCCGATAAGAAAAAGAAGAGAAGTAAAAAAAACAATTCCACGCGAATACTTTTTTTCTTTATCGCTTAATGCAGGTTTTACAAAACGCCAAATTTCCCAAATGAAATAAGGAAAGGCAATGATAAAACCAATTACAAAAGCAACCCACATATGTGTCATAAACTGACCACTCAAATCAAGGCTCACAACATTGAAATCAATTTTATTAAAACACATATCCAGGTTATACTTTTCTGAAAGATTGCAGAGAACCCGGTATGTAAGAAAATCAGGATTCTTGGGTGCAAGGATGATATCATCAAAAATTATTTCTTTATTGAGAAAAGCAATCACAGCAAAAACCACAATTGCAATAACAGAACGAACGATATGCCATCGCAATGCTTCGAGATGGTCTAAAAATCCCATTTCACTATCATTACCTCTGCCAAACATATAAACAAAGATTAAAGGATTGGAACAGATTGCAGGAGCATAAATTTAGAGATAGATGAAGATTACTACAGAAATAAACACAAGCCCCGTGAAATCTGAAAACGTTATTTAAAAATATAAAATTAATTGCTTCGTTCTTTATAATGAAGGTACTCCAACCGTAATCCGTAAACTGTAAACCGTAAACCATCATATAATTCCTTCGCGCAGCAAATCGTGCAAATGCACAAAACCTAAAAACTTTTTCTTATCCATCACCACCAGTTGAGTTATGTTGTGTTGTTTCATCAATTGCAATGCTTCTAAAGCCAGCGTTTCTTTATCCAGCGTTCGTGGAGCAGAAGTCATTATATCACTTGCTTTTAACTTTTCATAGTTCTTGTGCTTTTGCATCATCCTTCTCAGGTCTCCATCCGTTATAATGCCTTGCAATTCTCCTTTGTTAATTACAGCAGTTGCTCCAAGGCGGTTTGATGAAATCTCCAATATCACATCATTTATTCCGGCATCAGGTTTCACAACCGGCTTAGTGTTATGCGCATACAGATCGCCTACTTTTAAATACAATCGCTTGCCTAAAGCACCACCGGGATGATAACGTGCAAAATCATGTTTGGTAAAACCACGATGTTCGAGCAAACAAACTGCAAGCGCATCTCCCATAGCAAGTTGAGCAGTGGTGCTGCTGGTGGGTGCAAGATTATGTGGACATGCTTCCTGATCAACAGAAGTATTCAGAATATAATCTGCCTGTATTGCTAAATGGGATTGAATGTTTCCAACCATAGCAATTAAAATATTTCCTCCACCTTTTATAAGCGGAGCAAGCACTTTTATTTCAGGAGTATTACCACTATTAGAAATTAAAAGCACAACATCTTGTTGCTGAATCATTCCCAAATCACCGTGAATGGCATCAGCTGCGTGCATAAAAACCGAAGGTGTTCCTGTGGAGTTAAAGGTTGCAACTATTTTATTGGCAATGATTGCACTTTTACCAATTCCGCTCACAACCACACGACCTTGAGATGCATAGATCAATTTAATACATTGTAAAAAATCTTTGTTAACTGCATTTTTAAGATTAGATACTGCATCTGCTTCTATCTGCAATGTTGTGGTTGCTATTGCAATTAATTGTTTATCTGTTTTCAAATAAATATTATTATTAATAATTTATTTTCTGCAATAGTTTTTTTATTATCTTCATGCTGTTGGCAAAAGTAGTTTGTTTGCATCTAAGAATACTAATCTGATCCAATGTAAGAACAGGTTCCGCACGATGTAAAAATTGTTAATTCATTAGCAATAATTATATTTTGTAGTTGTTATTATTACGTAAATCATGAAGTGAAAATTAAATGTAAATAATGTGTTAATATTTCTTTCATAGAATCGAAATTCTGTTAAATTTGCGTTCCCAAAAAAAAATCCATATAAAATTTAAATAAATGTTAGTTGCTGAGAAGAGTACATTGCAGGAAACCTTGAATAAATATTTTGGTTATGAATCTTTTAAAGGTGACCAGGAAGCCATCATCCGCAATGTGTTAGATGGAAAAGACACTTTTGTAATTATGCCCACCGGAGGCGGAAAAAGCATGTGCTACCAGTTGCCTGCTTTAATGAGTAAAGGCACTGCGGTAATTATTTCACCATTAATTGCACTGATGAAAAACCAGGTAGATGCCATACGTGGTTTTAACACCGATGATGGCATTGCTCATTTCATGAATTCATCACTCACTAAAAATGAAATAGCTACTGTTAGAAAAGATATTAAAGCGGGAAAAACAAAACTTTTATATGTAGCTCCTGAATCACTCACCAAAGATGAGAACGTTAAGTTTTTAAAAGATGTTGACATTTCATTTTTTGCAATTGATGAAGCACATTGTATTTCTGAGTGGGGACATGATTTCCGTCCTGAGTATCGGAGACTACGTCCTATTATTGAACAGATTGGACAGGTGCCAATCATTGCATTAACTGCTACAGCAACAGAAAAAGTACAAGCTGATATCCAGAAGAATCTGGGTATGATGCAAGCCAGTTTATTTAAGGCTTCTTTTAACCGTCCTAATTTATATTATGAAATACGCCCGAAGATCAATGTAATTAAAGAGATCATTAAATATGTGAAGCAACATCCCGGCAAAACCGGAATTATTTATTGCCTTAGCCGTAAAAAAGTGGAAGAAGTTGCAAGCACACTTGTGGTAAATGGTATTCGTGCACTTCCTTATCATGCCGGATTGGATGCAGGAACGCGAGTTCTTCACCAGGATAAATTTTTGATGGAAGAAGCTGAAGTAATTGTAGCAACCATTGCATTCGGAATGGGTATTGATAAACCGGATGTGCGTTTTGTTATTCACCATGACATTCCAAAAAGCCTGGAAGGTTATTACCAGGAAACCGGTCGTGCCGGACGAGATGGACGTGAAGGCAGATGTTGTGTTTTTTACAGCTATAAAGACATTGAGAAGCTGGAGAAATTCATGAAAGGCAAACCGGTGGCAGAGCAGGAAATTGGCAAGCAGCTTTTATTAGATACAGTTGGTTATGCTGAAACATCCGTTTGCCGCAGAAGAGTTTTGTTACATTATTTTGGTGAGAAGTATGATCAGGATAATTGCGGAAGTTGTGATAATTGTCTGCATCCAAAACAAATGATTGAAGCGCAGGATGAAGTTGCATTAATGCTGGAGACAGTACTTGCAGTTAAAGAAAAACATCAGTCGGATCATGTAATAAATGTAATGATTGGTAAAGGGGATACTCCTGTTAAAACCTATAAGCATGATCAATTAGAAGTATTTGGTGAAGGTGGTGAGCATGATGAACGCTATTGGACTGCTTTGATTCGCCAGACGTTGCTTGCCGGATTATTAAATAAGGATATTGATAATTATGGTTTGCTTAAATTAACCGAGGAAGGCAAGAAATTTATTAAAAATCCAACCAGCTTTAAGATTGCGCTCGACACCAATTTTGAAGGAACAGAAACTGATGATGATGATGAGTTTGCTGCCGGTGGCGGTGGAGGCGGTGCCGCAGATGAAGAGTTGTTTGCAATGTTAAAGGATCTTGTAAAACAAGTTGCAAAGCAAAAGAATTTACCTCCTTATGTAATTTTTCAGGAGCCTTCGCTTGACGAAATGGCAACTAATTATCCAATCACATTGGAAGAACTGAAAAATATTTCGGGTGTTGGATCTGGTAAAGCATCAAAATTTGGACAGCCCTTTGTTGATCTCATAAAAAAATATGTAGATGAAAATGAGATTGAGCGTCCGATGGATCTCGTGATAAAAAGTGTGGTTAACAAGAGTGGATTAAAAGTTTATTTCATTCAAAATATTGACCGCAAGATTTCTCTTCAGGATATGGGAAAAGCAAAAGGCTTGACATTGAAAGAAATAATTGGTGAGTTGGAAACCATTGTTTCGTCCGGTACCCGCATTGACATTAATTATTATATCAATGAAGTGATTGACCAGGATCGCCAGGAGGAAGTGTTTGATTATTTCCGTTCTGCTAAATCAGATTCAGTGGAAGAGGCTTTGCAGGAATTAGGTGAAGATGAGTATAGCGAAGAAGACATCCGACTGATGCGTATCAAATTCATGAGCGAAGTAGGAAACTAGAAAAGTGCTGGCAGTCGGCACTTTTCAGTCGGCAGTCAGTTCCTCAATTAACAAGTATCTTTTACATTTTCCAATTGAAATTTTTGTGTTGTTTACCTATTCGGACATTCGTACAAATTCGTATTCGTAGATGACAGCATTTATTACTGTTATTGAAAAATTTAAATCCAAAGGAGAAAAAACAGGTTGGACGTATATTATAATTCCTGCTGATGTTGTTCAATCAATTAAACCCAACACTAAAAAATCATTTCGTGTAAAAGGCAAGCTTGATAATTATGTCTTCAGCGGAGTAAATATTTTACCAATGGGCGAGGGAGAATTTATCATGCCGTTGAATGCAGCAATGAGAAAAGAAATTGCTAAACGGGTAGGAGCGATGTTAAATGTTCAGATTGAATTTGATAAATCAACTTATCAGATGAACAACTTATTTATTGAATGCCTGAATGATGAACCTGAAGCATTAAAATTCTTTAACACTTTAACAGGATCACACCAGCGTTATTTTTCCAAATGGATTGATGCTGCAAAAACAGATGAGACAAAAGCAAAACGAATTGCTCAATCCATTAATGGATTTTTAAAGAAACAGAATTATTCAGAGATGATGCGTTCCAATAAAAAAATTTTTAACTTGTAACTACAATAGTTGTTGCATGTCTTAATCTTATAAATCCAATTAACTATTTTATGAATTAACGTAACTTTGAACTTATACACAGAAACAAAATGAAAATTTATAAATTAATTATCGTATTTTATTTTTTGCAAGGATTAAGCTTTGTACATGCACAAAAATTTTTATCACGTACATCTGATCAGCCGCTTACTTTTAAAGAAATGCAATTGCAATTTGATCAATGGAAAAAGTCAGTTGATTTCAAGACTGAAAAGAACTGGAAATATTTTAAACGTTGGGAAATGGATATGCAGATGCATACAGATGCAAAGGGTAATCCGGTAAATCCTGAAATTTATATTGATGCTGTTACTAAAGTTGCGAATGAAAAGAAGGTTGATAAATCATCACATTTTAATATTGGTGCATGGACACCAACTGGCCCTAATGTATTGCCGGGAAACCTTACCGGATATATGGAGAATGGAATTGGTCGCATCAATTGTATTGCATTTCATCCTACTGATGCCAACACTTATTTTATTGGCGTTGCTCAGGGTGGCGTGTGGAAAACAACTAACAGCGGACAAACCTGGATTCCGCTAACAGATAATCTTCCTATAACGCGTGTGAGTGATATTACAATTGATCCTGTTGATCCCAACACTATGTATATATCACTATGCGATTTTGAATACATTGGTGTAGCTTTAAATCTTAATGGAAGAAAAAGAAATACGCACTATGGTTTAGGAGTATATAAAACCACTGATGGTGGCAACAGCTGGCAACCGACAGGATTGAGTTTTCAGCTCACTGATGGTGATGCATCTTTAATACGCAAAGTGATTGTGCATCCTGTTAATAATAGTCAGGTTGTTGCCTGTGGTGCAAATGGGATGTATAAGAGTAATGATGGTGGTGCAACCTGGAATCATGTGTTGGATTCTTTGTTTTGGGATATGCTGCAGGATCCTGTTAATCCAAACATTCTTTATGCCGCTACAGGATGGGTGCTAAATTCAAATGATGGTTATGCTGCTATTTATAAATCAACTGATTTTGGTGATACATGGACTATGTTGAATACCGGAATTCCTGGCACCGGTTCAGTGCAACGTGTAAAGCTTGCCATTGCACCAAGTGATAATAATTATGTTTATGCAATCACAGTGGATGTTGATCAGGGCATGTATGGTATTTATAAAACCACAGATGCAGGTGTGAACTGGCAATTTATTAATCCGGGTGTAAATGTGCTGAATAATTTTGATGGTACTTTCTCAGGCGGACAAGGGAACTACGATCTTGGCTTTAGTGTGAATGGACAGAACCGCGATATAGTTTATGTTGGTGGTATAAATATATGGGCCTCAACTGACGGAGCTAATACTTTTAATCCTGTTAGCCATTGGACTACCGGTTACGGACCAACATTGCATGGAGATATTCATTTTATTGAGCGGCAGCCCCTCACAGGTAATTTGTTTGTTTGTAATGATGGAGGACTTTACAGAACATCAATGATCATCAGCCAGACCTGGAACGATGCTTTAAACGGAACATCATGGCCTACTCAATGGACCAATCTCTGTGACGGATTACAGATATCCTCTTTTTACAGATTATCAAGCTCACGAAATTTAACAGGCAGATTAGTTGCCGGTGCACAGGATAATGCAACATTCTATTATGATAACGGAGTATGGAATACCATTTTTGGTGGTGATGGAATGGATAACTATCTTGATCCTTTGGATGACAATATAATTATTGGATCAAGCCAGTATGGAAATTTTTATTATTCCAATGATGATGGCGTTTCATCTTCCGGATTAAGTCCTAATATAAATGGAGAAGTTGCAGAGTGGACCTCACCCATTGTTGCTGATTATAATAATCCAGGAACTTTGTACGCGGGTTTTTCCAATGTATCTAAATCAACTGACAATGGATTTAACTGGAATGTGATTTCAAATTTCCCGGTGCAGGGAATTGCTGATAATGAAATTTCTGCACTTGCTATTGCTCATTCAAACAGTAATGTTATTTATGCTGCCAAAAGAGTTCGGTATGAATACAGTGTGCCTGGAAGTATGCATGTTACCACCAATGGTGGCGCAAACTGGACAGATGTTACCGCAGGATTGCCTGATTCGTTATACTTTACAAGTGTAAACGTAAGCGAGACAGATGCAAATACTGCTTATGTAAGTATGGCGCAATTCAGTGCAGGAGATAAAGTTTTTAAAACAACAAATGCAGGAGCCACATGGCAGAATATCAGTTTTAATTTACCGAATATTCCTGTTAACTGTGTGAAAAGTATTCCTGGTTCAAATAAAATAATTGCCGCTACTGATATTGGTGTTTATATTCTTGACAGTGCATCCGCTGTTTGGACGAATACAAGTATTGGTTTGCCCAATGTAATTGTACAGGATATTGAATTTAATGTAGCGCTTAATAAAATTTATGTGTGCACTTTTGGTAGAGGGATATGGGAAACTGAAATCAGTGCTATTACAGATCTATCTCCAAAATCAAATGCTCAACTCAATATTGAATTGTTTCCTACACTGAACAATGGCTCATTTACAATTAAAAATACCGGTATCGGATTATTAAATTTTAATTTAGTTGATATAACAGGAAGATTGGTTTACACTACTGTTTTAATCGGAGCAAACAGTTATAAACTCGATTTGGATTTACCTTCAGGATTGTATTTTGCAAAAATAAAAGGCAACAATTTTACTGGTGTTAAAACTTTTATTGTTCAATAGTTAAATTGTTTTTCTAAAGCAATTTAAAAATATTCTTGATAAAAATTTTGTGATATTATTTTAGAAAGTTTTCTGCATTACAACTTCATGAGTTTTTTTAAATACGAATGATCTTCTGTTTGCATTCGTAAAAAGAAAACTCCATTGCCCATTCTGCTGAAAGGAGGATAAAACTTTACTTCATTGATGCTGTATCCGCGAAGGTTGTATTCATGCGAGTAGCAAATCTGTCCCAGTATATCTGTCAATTCAATTTTTAAAACCTGTTGGCTGTCATTTACAATTTGAATTGTAACTGGCTCAGTATTGACAATAGGATTTGGAAAAACATTAAAAATATTATCATAATGATGATAGTTAGTGGTGACCAATAAATTCGCATTGCCAAAATTTGGAATTCCATATCCCAAAAAATTATCAGGATTATTATACTGTGATGCACTTCTTTTTATTGCCTCTATCATTTCCATATTGGTTTTATTAGGCCATGCCTGCCATAAACAAGCAGCAGCACCAGCCATCACAGGGCTCGAGAAAGAAGTTCCATTACCAGGTTGAGAGGTTGATCCTCCAGGAGTAAATACATAAGTGCCTTGTCCCTGATCAGCCACATCAGGTTTGATTCTTCCATCAGCTGTGGGACCAGTACTGCTGAAGCCGGCATAATTTCCCTGTGCATCCACTGCACCAATGCTCAGTACGCTGTCTCCATCCGCTGGAGCTCCGATATATTGCCATGATGAACCACCGGAGTTGCCCGCACTGTTCACCACTAAAATACCTTTGCTTGCAGCCATATCAGCAGCAATGGTACATGGAGCAGTGTTGCCATCCATATCAGCATAAGTATGATTTTGTGCCGGATCATCAAAATCAGTATAACCTAATGAAGAATTAATTACATCAGCTCCCACACTATCAGCAAATTCGGCAGCCGATGCCCAGTTATATTCTTCAATAATATATTCAGTTGCTGCTTCTTCTGAACGAAGCAACCAGTAATTGGCTTTAGGAGCTGTTCCAACCAAATCTCCCGGAACATTTGCAGCCATGCAACTAAGCACTGCTGCGCCATGATAATAATCATCATAAACATTTAGCTCATGATCAACAAAATCCCAGGTGCCTAATATTTGATTATTGGCACGCAGACTATCAAAGCAAGGCATAATATCCGCATCCTGAAAACCTGCATCAATCACAGCAATCGTCATTCCCTGCCCCGTAAAACCCAGATCATGTAATGTATTTATGTTTATCATGGTTGCCTGATTAGTGCCATTGCCATAATTAATACTCATCGTACGTTGTGCAGTTATAGCAGGTGTCTGCAAAGGTTCAATCATCTCCTCACCAAATTTATTATGCGATGAATTGTTGAAAGCCAACCGCCCGACATTGGTTGTTGATTGAACATAAGGAAACATACTAATTGCTGTGAGGACAGCAGGATTATTAGTTTGAATAGTAACTGAGTTAAACCACTTGCTTCTGTTGAGCACAGTAGCTCCCGCATTTATTACACCTTGTATGTAAGTATCATTTACCGGTATGTCAGTAAGATCAACGGCAATGTTTTGATTGATTCTCCGGTCAATTGCTTTTTGAGAAAGAAAAGCCTGTGGATTAGAAATTGAATAAGGTGAATTTGCTTTGTCAGTAAAACGGACCACGTATTTATCCTGTGCCTGAGAAATTAGTGATAAAAATAAAAATGCAATGAGTAGTAATTGTTTTGTCATGGAGTATAACTCGTTAATGTTTCTTTGTAAATATACCCGCTTTTCACTGTTTGCAGGTTAAAGTCTATCTCTTGTTTTACATTTTCCTTATAAATCATTCCCACACCTGCTGCATATTGTTCTGTAAAATAGCGGTGTTCAATTAAATTATCTTCTTCGTCCTGCAACACTGTAAGTACTGAATCATAGCTGACATTGTTTAACATCATAGCACTGTTTACATCTGTATATTTATATTCCAGTGCATCATTCGTATTCAATGCATTTCCATTCCAGTGTATATCCTGTTTTACAGGAAAAACCAGTTTTACATATCGAACATTATCCTCATATCGTTCAGCACGGGTGTTTGTTAAAGTAGCTGACCAGACTTTAAATATATTCCATGCGGCATTTGATGAATCACGAACAAAACGTACGATGCGTTGTGTCGGGCGATTTTCATTATCCATAAATGTGGAGTCAATCACCTCCTTAATTTGAAAATGATGAGTAGTGGTGGTCTGATTAAATTCATCAGTAACTGTTGAATCCGCATCATAAATCAAAACACGGCCCACATTCACAGGGAAATAATCATAACCTAAATAAAGCGGAGCCTGATCATAGTTCTTCTTGCAGGAAGCAATAAAAAAAGTTAACGCAACAATAATGACCAAATATTTAATTGTCTTCATCTTAAAGAAATTTATATCTGTCATTATACGTGAAAAATATGTTTTAGTTGTTCCCTTTAATATCAATAAAACCACCACCAATCACATCGTCTCCTTCATAAAATACAGCACTTTGTCCGGGTGCCACACCTTTTACTTTATGATGAAAAACAATATGCATCCGATCACCATCCTGTTTTAAAGTGCTTAGTGTTCCAATGTCTTTATAACGGATTTTGGTAACCGCATCCATAGAATTATCCAATGATGCATACTTCACCAGATTAATATTACGCACCCACATTTCCTGTTTCTGCAAATTTTCAATTGAACCCAATACAACAGTATTTGTCTGCGGTACAATTTCAGTTACATACAATGGTTCTCCTACGGCAATCTCCAAGCCCTTGCGTTGACCAATGGTATAAAACGGATATCCTTTATGGGTACCAAGAACAGTTCCTTCAGCATCAATAAAATTACCACCTGTTAATTTTTCTTCTAATCCTTCCACCCGGTTTTTAAGAAATGAGCGGTAATCATTATCAGGAATAAAACATATTTCATAACTCTCACTTTTGTTAGCAAGCTCATGCAATCCCATATCATGCGCCATCTGGCGGATGGCAGATTTCTCAAATCCACCGATAGGAAAAATAGTGCGTGACAAACATTCCTGTGTTACTCCCCACAATACATAACTCTGATCTTTGTTTGCATCCAGCCCTTTTGAAATTACATAACGGCCGTTTTCTTCTCTCACCTTTGCATAATGACCGGTGGCAATCAAATCACAACCCAGCATAGCAGCACGTTTTAAAAGCGCTTCCCATTTTATATGAGTGTTGCACATCACACATGGATTTGGTGTGCGGCCAGCAAGGTATTCATCCACAAAATTGTCTATCACATAATCACCAAACTCCTGACGGATGTCAAGGATATAATGTGGAAATCCATAACGCACTGCAATGCTTCTTGCATCATTAATACTATCGAGGCTGCAACAACCGGTTTCTTTTTTGTTTCCACCAACACCTGCATAATCCCATGTTTTCATAGTAATGCCAATCACCTCATAGCCTTGTTCATGCAATAAAATACTTGCAACGGAACTGTCAATCCCTCCGCTCATTGCTACCAAAACACGACCTTTTTTACTCACTTTTTTACTTAATTTTAAGAGACAACAAAGTACGGAAAAATAAACACACCCGCCTCTTAAATAATACTTATCTAAATTTTACATTTACAAAAAAAATAAAGTTATGATTGATGAAAAACTTCGTTATCCAATAGGAAAATTCAAAACACCTGATTCGGTTTCTGAGTCAGATATTTCAGGTTATAGTGATGTAATTGAAAAATTGCCGGAGCGTTTAATAAAAGAAGTGAAGTCACTTGATGAATCTCAGTTAGATACTCCTTACCGGGATGAGGGCTGGACGGTAAGACAAGTGGTGCATCATGTAGCAGATAGTCACATGAATGCTTACATCCGTTTTAAGTTAGCGCTCACTGAAGACACACCAACTATTAAACCGTATCTCGAAGCACGATGGGCTGAATTAGCTGACAGCAAAGCTCCGGTTAGTTTATCATTGCCAATTATTGAAGGAGTGCATAAACGATGGATTATCATAATGCGAAATATGAAATCTGAAGACTTTGAAAGAAAACTTTTCCATCCTGAACATAATAAAGAATTGATTTTAAAAAATGTTGCTGCACTTTATGCATGGCATTGCAATCATCATCTCTCACATATTACTGAGTTGAAGAAACGCAAAGAATGGAAATGATTTTATTAATCTAAAAAACAACTAGAAATATTATATGTTGCTGATTGAAGTTGGCCCTGAGAATTTTATTTAATCGAAATGCAACAACTCTCCTGTGGTAGCCACTACGGGCTGGTTCAGTTTTCTGGATTGTGCATCAACCACTGCAATCGTTATCATATTTACAATTTCACGTACACTGCTTCCGAGTTGTAAAATGTGAACAGGTTTTTTCAATCCGAGTAACACAGGTCCGATTGCTTCAGCAGCACCCATGCTTTGTAAAAGTTTGTATGCAATATTTCCGCTGTCAAGATTCGGGAAGATCAATGTGTTTGCTCCACCGTTTATCAATTCACTAAAAGGATAATTATCTTTTAGTAGTGCAGTGTTAAATGCGAAGTTTGCCTGCATTTCGCCATCAATGATTAACGCAGGATATTTTGTTTGTAATATTTCCGTTGCCTTACGCACCTTGATTGCACTTTCTGTATTACTGCTTCCAAAATTTGAATAACTCAACATGGCAATCCGTGGTTGAAAATTAAATTGCTGAACTGCTTTGGCAGTGAGTATCGCAATTTCTACCAGGTCTTCAGCAGATGGATCAATGTTTATGGTTGTATCAGCAAAAAATACCGGCCCGTTTTTAGTAATCATGATATACATACCAGCTACCTTACTAACATCATGCTGTGTACCAATAATTCTCAAAGCAGGTTTAATAGTGTCAGCATAATTACGTGTAAGTCCTGAAATCAATGCATCTGCCTGTCCCGTTTCCACCATCATAGCACCATAATAATTACGCTCCTGCATAATTTTTCGTGCTTCATAAAATGTAAAACCTTTACGCTTTCGTTTATCAAAAAACAATTCACCGAATTCATTCACGGTTGCTTGTTCTTCCCGTGGATCAATAATTGGGATATTATCAATTACAAGATTATTGTCCTTTATAAGCTTTGCAATTTTTCTTTTGTTACCCAATAATATGGGTGATGCAATGCCTTCCTCTTTTACTATTTGTGCAGCTTTTAATATTTTGTAGTTATCCGCTTCAGCAAACACTACACGTTGCGGATTTTGTTTTGCTTTGTTAGTGATAACGCGTATTAATTTATTATCCAACCCTAATCTCTTTTTGAGATCTTCCTCATAAGCTATCCAATCGGTAATTGGTTTCAATGCAACACCCGATTCAATAGCTGCTCGTGCAACTGCGGGAGCTACGGTATAAATCAATCGGTTGTCTAAGGGTTTTGGAATGATGTATTCTTTGCCGAAGGTGATGTTCTTTTTATTGTAAGCAAGATTCACCATCTCCGGCACCGGTTGCTTGGCTAAATCAGCGAGTGCGAGTACAGCAGCAAGTTTCATAGCTTCATTAATTTGTGTCGCACGCACATCCAGTGCTCCACGGAAGATAAAAGGAAATCCTAAAACATTATTTACCTGGTTTGGATAATCACTGCGTCCTGTTGCAAAAATTAAATCGTTGCGCGAAGCCATTGCTTCTTCATAAGTAATTTCAGGATCAGGATTAGCAAGTGCAAAAACAATTGGATTTGCAGACATGCTTTGCAGGTGATGTCCTTTTAAAATATTTCCTTTACTCAATCCGATAAAAATATCAGCACCATGCATTGCATCTTCAAGTGTGTGTAAATCACGTGAGGTTGCAAAACGGATTTTGTTTACATCCAGCTGTTCGCGATCATTCCGGATCACACCCGTACTGTCAAGCATCACGATGTTTTCAGCTTTAGCGCCCATCGAAATATATAATGTAGTACAGGATATTGCTGAAGCGCCTGCTCCGTTCACCACAATTTTTACTTCATCTATTTTTTTATTTGCAATCTCCAATGCATTTATCAAAGCAGCCGCAGAAATAATTGCTGTTCCATGCTGGTCATCATGCATGATAGGAATTTTTAATTCTTCTTTTAGTCTTCGCTCAATTTCAAAACACTCAGGCGCTTTTATATCTTCTAAATTAATTCCACCGAACGTTGGAGAAATGGCTTTTACTGTTTTCACAAAATCATCCACATTGGTTGCATCCACTTCAATATCGAACACATCAATATCAGCAAAGATTTTAAAGAGCAAACCTTTTCCTTCCATCACAGGTTTTGATGCCAATGCACCAATATTTCCCAACCCTAAAACTGCTGTTCCGTTTGAAATAACTGCAACGAGATTTCCTTTGGCAGTGTATTTATAAGCGTCTTCAGGATGTTGTTCAATTTCTAAACATGGAGCAGCAACTCCGGGAGAGTATGCCAGACTTAAATCACGTTGACTGCTATAAGGTTTGCTTGGCACCACTTCAATTTTTCCCGGTCTTCCCTGCGAATGATAATCGAGAGCTTCTTGTTTATTATTTACACTCATTATATTTTAAGTTATAAATTTTAAGTTTTGAATTATGAATTAAATCCTTTGAATAGGAATTGTCAAAACCACTTAATTTAGTTAGCAAATTTACGGATAATGGAGATGGTTTTAAGACAATTCATAACTCTCCCGATTGTTCGGGATCATAACTCATAATTCATAGCTATTTTCGCGCACATGACAACTGGTACAATTAAAAAACCGAATGCTGATGAACTATTTAAAAATATCATCTCACATTCAAAAGAATATGGATTTATTTTTCAATCATCAGAAATTTATGATGGACTAAGTGCTGTTTATGACTATGGTCAGAATGGTGTGGAGCTGAAAAAAAATATTCGTGACTATTGGTGGAAGTCAATGGTGCAGCTCAACGAAAATATTGTAGGAATTGACTCAGCTATTTTTATGCATCCAACTATCTGGAAAGCTTCTGGTCACGTGGATGCTTTTAACGATCCGTTGATTGATAATAAAGATTCAAAGAAAAGATACCGTGCAGATGTTTTGATTGAAGAACATGTTGCCAAAATTGAAGCGAAGATTGAGAAAGAAGTTGCAAAAGCACGCGAGCGTTTTGGTGAATCATTTAACGAAGAACAATTTAAAACCACTAATGCGCGTGTAATAGAAAATCAAACAAAGATTGACGCAATCAATACACGATTTAAAAATGCATTAGAGCAAAATGACCTTGCGGAAGTAAAACAAATTATTGTTGATCTTGAAATTGTTGATCCTGTTTCCGGTTCACGCAACTGGACTGATGTGCGTCAGTTTAATTTAATGTTTAATACACAGATGGGTTCTGTTACTGAAGATTCAAATATTATTTACCTGCGACCTGAAACTGCACAGGGGATTTTTGTAAACTTTTTAAACGTGCAGAAAACCGGACGCATGAAAATTCCTTTTGGCATTGCGCAGACAGGAAAAGCTTTTCGTAACGAAATTGTAGCACGACAATTTATTTTCCGCATGCGTGAGTTTGAGCAAATGGAAATGCAGTTTTTTGTGAAGCCGGGAACAGAGATGGAATGGTATAACAAATGGAAAGAAAAAAGAATGACATGGCATCTGTCATTTGGAATTCCTGCAACAAAATATCGTTTTCATGATCATTTAAAATTAGCGCACTATGCAAATGCCGCTTGTGATATTGAATTTGAATTTCCGTTTGGCTTCAAAGAACTGGAAGGCATTCACAGCCGCACTGATTTTGATTTAAGCAGTCATGAAAAATTTTCAGGTAAGAAGTTACAGTATTTCGACTCTGATGACAATGAAAGTTATGTTCCTTATGTGGTAGAAACTTCGATTGGTTTAGACAGAATGTTTCTTGCAATTTTATCACAAGCTTATAACGAAGAACAATTGGAAGATGGAACCTCACGTGTTGTGTTGAGCATTCCTCCGTTCCTTGCTCCTGTAAAAGTTGCCGTTCTTCCATTGGTAAAAAAAGATGGATTGCCCGAAAAAGCACGAGAGATAATGAGCAGTTTAATGATGGACCACATTTGTATTTATGAAGAAAAAGACAGCATTGGTAAACGCTACCGCAGAATGGATGCAATAGGCACCCCATATTGTATCACCATTGATCATCAGACTTTGGAAGACAATACAGTTACGATTCGTGATCGTGACACAATGAAACAGGATCGAATTTCTATTGATCAACTTCCTGTTATTGTTGAAGAGAAAGTGAGTTTGAAAAAACAGTTGATGAAATTGATTTGAAATATAGTACAGGACAAAAACTGTATCATACACATTTTGTCCTGTGGTTATTTTATTATCTTTGTCTTTGAAAAATAGAAATTTTAAAAATGACTTCTGAAAAATTCCAGGTTGGCAAACCGGTTACCGGCAAGGATTTTATCGGACGTGATGAAGAGTTGAAACTGACGATGCAACTTCTCATTCAAGGTCAAAGCATTGTGCTGATTGCGCCACGCAGGTATGGTAAAACTTCACTGGTAAATGAGGCATTGAGGCGGCTTGACAATAAAGGTTTTTATACCATGTATGTGGATTTATTCTCCAACCCTACCATGGACGGGCTGGCTGCTGATATTACACAGCAAGTTTTATCCAATAAAAAATTAGATAGAGCTTTTGTCAACTTTACCAAAAATTTAAAAGAGATGGTAAAGAACCTGGAATTTCGTCATGAAATAGACCAGCATGAATTTATTCTAGGCTTTAACGATAAACACAAAAACACGAACGAGCTGCTTGGCGAAAGCATTGATTTTATTGAAAGCTTTGCCCGTAAAGACAAAAAGCAAATGATTGCCGCTTTTGATGAGTTTGGCGACCTGGCAAAATACGGCAGTGAAAAATTGGTAAAGCTATTTCGAGCTAAAATGCAAACGCATAAGAATGCTACTTACATTTTTTCAGGCAGCTATGAGTCGGTGATGAATGAATTATTTGTTACACCTAAATCTCCTTTTTACCGCTTTGCACGCATCATTCAATTGAAAGGGATAAGTAATGAGGTTTTTGCAAAGCACATTGCAGAAAAATTAAAACTAAACGGACAAAAAATTACAGAGGATGCATTGCTTTCTCTTCTCAATTTTACAAAAGGACATCCTTATTACACCCAATTGCTCATTCAGCAAATTATTTTATTCCACAATGAAAAAAAGACAATTGATAAAAAAGACATTGAACAGGTAAAGGAAGATGCCGTAACAATTGAATTGAATTATATTGAAAAAACCTGGGAAGAGCTTTCGCGCAGTAAAGAGTTAATTCCAGTCTTGCTTGCCATCGCATCCAAAGAAACACCTGTTTATACAGCTACAGCAAAGCATCCTGGCAATACATCGCGTGCCTTACGCAAATTGGTAAATACTGCAGTGATTGAAAAACATGGTAATGAATATGAATTTAATGATCCGCTGCTTTCTTATTGGATTTCCAAAAATCTTATCTGATTCTTGTTTTCTGAATAGGACAAATGTTGTATCATACACATTTTGTCCTATTCAGGTTTTTAAGAACTGATAACTTTTAAATATTATTTGTGTTGATCGTTTAATGAAGACTGTAATTTATATTTGCCAGATGATGCGCCTTGAAAAATGAAACAAAACTCCACCAATCCCCTCAACATCATCGTAATCGTAGCAGCACTTGGTTATTTCGTTGATATCTATGATTTGATTTTATTCAGCATTGTTCGTGTTCCAAGTTTATTGGCTTTGGGTGTGAGTGCAGATAATTTACTGAATGAAGGTTCTAAACTCATCAACCGTCAAATGTTGGGAATGCTAACCGGTGGTTTGTTGTGGGGAATCATGGGTGATAAAAAAGGACGTGTTTCTGTTTTATTCGGTTCGATATTACTCTATTCTGTTGCAAATATTTTTAATGCTTATGTAACAACTATTGGGCAATATCAATTGTTGCGTTTTATTGCAGGTGTTGGTTTAGCCGGAGAGCTTGGAGCCGGTATCACTCTTGTAAATGAAACGATGACTAAAGAACAACGTGGTTATGGGACTATGATTGTTGTTTCATTCGGAGTACTCGGAGCTGTACTTGCAAATATTGTAGCAAAATATGGTTGGCAAAATGCCTACATCATTGGAGGAATAATGGGGTTGGTTTTGTTGTTGTTGCGAATTGGCGTTTATGAATCGGGTATGTATCATCAGGTAAAAAAATCAAATGTATCGCGAGGTAATTTTTTTATGTTATTTAAAAACGGAAAAAGATTTATCCGTTATTTAAGTTGCATTGCTATTGGTGTTCCAATCTGGTATATGATTGGAATATTAGTTACGTTTTCTCCTGAGTTTGCTAAAGAATTAAACATTGATGGGGTTAAGGCAGGATCTGCAGTGATGTATTTTTATCTCGGAACTTCTTTCGGAGATTTTATGAGCGGGTACCTAAGCCAGATTTTTAAAACACGTAAAAAAATTCTTTTGTTATATTTAATAATAACTGTAATCTGTGTTCCCGTTTATTTGTTTACAAGTAATATCAATGTAACGACCTTTTATTTTATCTGTGCTTTGCTTGGAATAGCTGCGGGTTATTGGGCTGTATTTGTAACTATTGCTTCGGAGCAATTCGGAACTAATCTTCGCTCAACTGTTACTACTACAGTTCCAAATTTTGTACGCGGCTCGTTAGTGCTTCTTACATTGCTTTTAGATTTATTCAGAAAAAACTTTTCGTTCAGTTTAGTCCACAGTGCTTTGATAGTTGGCATCATTGCTGTCGGCATAGCTTTTGTTTCATTAGCTGGAATGCATGAAACATTTGGAAAAGATTTAGATTATGTGGAAGAATGAATCAGTAAATAGTATTAAGTATTTAGTATCAAGTCTCGATACTTGATACTAAAATCTTATATCTCAAATGAAAACTTTAGTTATTGGTGCATCTGATAATCCTGAACGATACAGCTATCTTGCAATAAACCGCTTGCGCAGATTTGGTCATGAAGTGGAAGCAATCGGATTGCGCGAAGGAAGAAAGGTTGCAGATGTTACAATACAAAAAGGTCAACCTGATTTAAAAGATATTGATACTGTAACTTTATATTTGAATCCAACCAATCAGATTCCTTATCACAATTATTTGTTAAAGCTTCATCCGCGAAGAGTAATTTTTAATCCAGGCACGGAGAACGATGAATTGGAAAACAAGTTGAAACAAAATAAAATTGAAGTTGAAGAAGCCTGTACTTTGGTACTTCTGTCAACCGGTCAATTTTAAATCAAAATATTAATTTGAAAACAGTTCCTTCATTAAGTTGTGACTCTACTTTAATTTCAATATGATGGAAAGCAGCTATTGTTTTTACAATTGGTAAACCCAAACCATAACCTTCTGCTGAACTTTGATTGAGTCGTTTGAAGCGATCAAAAATATTTTTTATCTGTGATTCTTCAATGCCGATACCTGTATCTTTTATCTCGACCACAAAATTTGTTTCCGTTTTTTGTGTGGTAACGATAATACTTCCTCCTTCCTTATTATATTTAATTGCATTGTTAATGATATTAAAAAAGAATGTGAACATCAGTGTCCGGTTGCAAGGTTCATATTGCAAATCATCATAAAATTGTTTTACAAGCTGAATATTACGTTGCTGTAAACGATCTTCAATTTCTTCCAGTACTTCATCAAGCAACTCAACAATTTTTACAGATTCATTTTTTAAATACTGATCATTTTCAATTTTAGAAATCAGCAAAAGCGCCTTGATGATTTTGCTCATTCGCGATAATGTCTTTTGCGATTCTATCAGCTTAAAGGTAACTTCTTCAGGAACTTTTTCATCCAGGATAATATTTTCCAATCGGTTTTGTAAAATGGAAATGGGTGTCTGCAATTCATGTGATACGTTTGATATAAATTCTTTCTCAATTAAAAAAGCATCACGGATTTTTTGCATCATTTCATTAATACTATGATCAAGCTGGTTGAACTCGTAGGTGCTGCTGGGAACAGGAGTGAAGTTAAACGAAGTAGGAGAGATGGTAGGTTGTAATTTACCTGTCACAATTCTGTTAAACGGACGAAGCAATATCCTCACAAAACCAAGATCGATAAAAATGCTAAGCAGCACAACACCAAGCATCATGTATAAAGAAAATTTACTGATGGTTGATTTCAGCTGATCAATTGTGCTCAATCCCTCTCCGATATTCAACTCGTATAACTGATTGTCGTAAATAAATGGTTTGCGTATGATACGGTGATTCATGTTCTCACCTTCAATAACCCACTCTTCGTTTTTTATAATCTGTACAGGAGGAGTTTTTTCAGTGCTGAGTATAGGTCGTATGGCAACAAACTCTTCTTTTAAAATACTGTAACTTTCAAAACTACAATCCTGTTCAGCAATGATGTCGTTTATACCACCACGTTGAATAATTTTTAACACACGTTCGCTTCGCGCAATTAATCTCTTGTCAATATGATTGTAAACTACCTTCTCAACAACGATTGGCAGAGCAGCTCCGAAGGCAGCAATAATAAGCGCCTTGGAAAGAGCATTGTAAATCGCAAATTTTATTTGTAGTCTCATTTTAGTTTACAGTTTACTGTTTACGGTTTACTGTTGGAGAGCGTAAGCAAAAACCGTAAACCGTAAACTGTAAATCAATTAAGCATTCACACGGTATCCTATTCCTCTCACCGTTTCAAACCAATCAATGGAGCCATGCGCAGCAAGCTTTTTACGAAGATTTTTTACGTGAACATCAATGTAATTAGAATCATAATCATCTTCTAAAACATCACCCCAGATATGTTCTGTTAATTGCATTCTGGTAAGCACACGGTTTTTGTGCAAACCAAGATAGTGCAGCAAATCAAATTCTTTTTTTGTTAGATTAATGGATTGACCATTAGCAATAACTGTGCGGTTTTGAATATCCATCACAAAATCATGAATACTCATGGTGTTATTTTTTAAACCATGCTTACGTCTTAATATAGCTTGCATACGCGATTGTAATTCGGCTAATGCAAATGGTTTTGAAATGTAATCATCTGCTCCTAAATCAAGCCCTGTTATTTTATCTTCCACTTCTCCTCGTGCAGTGATAACAATAAACGATGCTTCCGAGTTGGATTTTTTAGCGTCCTTTAGCAATTCAAGTCCATCCATATCAGGCAATCCTAAATCAAGCAAAATAAAATCATAAGAGTTAGTATGAATTTTATCTGCTGCTGTTTTACCTGTGAATGCAACATCGCAATTAAAACTTTGCTTAGTGAGATAAATTTCAATTTCATGTGACAAGCTGCGCTCATCTTCTACAATCAGTACGTTCATTTTTTTTAGGAATTATGATAATTATCTTATATCCGTCATTGCGAGTGTTCTTCGCACTAAGCAATCTGCTGCTATGTAAAGATTGCTTCGCTTGAAGGAGGCTCGCAATGACGTTAGTTTTTTAACACATCATTAATTATTCTACAAGCATTTTCTAATTCAATATCAGTAATCGTAAGTGGCGGAGCAATTCTCATTTTGTGCGGAGCAAACAGAAACCAATCTGTAATTACTCCATTTGCAATGCACTGTTTAATAATTTCCTGATTAATATTTTCGTTTTCAAACTCCACTGCAAGCATCAAGCCCTTGCCTGAAATTCGCTTTATTTTTTGGTGAACTAATGATGAACGGATAATTTGCTCTTTTCTTGCAACATCTTTTTCCAGATCCATTTGCAAAATTACTTCCAAAGCAGCAAGGCTTGCAGCACAACTCACAGGATGACCGCCAAATGTTGTAAGATGACCTAACGCAGGATTTGCAAGACATTGCATCACTGATTTTGAAGCGAGAAAAGCACCAACTGGCATACCACCTCCCATTGCTTTTGCTATTGCAATAATATCAGGTTGCAATGAATAGTGCATGAAGCTAAAGAGCTTTCCCGTACGACCAAACCCGGTTTGTATTTCATCAGCAATTAGTAATGTTTTTGTTTCATCACATTTTTTTCTCAATTGTTTTGCAAACTCAGCATCTGCAATTTCACAACCTGCTTCACCGCGAATAAATTCAATCACTACACATGCAGTTTCGTTATCAATTTGTTTAAGATCATTAACATTATTGAAATCAAGAAACATAACTTCCGGAAGTAATGGATGAAATCCTTGTGTAAAATATTCTTTACTCATCAGACTTAATGCACCCAATGTGCTTCCATGATACGCATTGCGAAATGCAATAATTTTTTTACAGCCGGTAAATCTGCGTGCAAGTTTTAAAGATCCTTCAATTGCTTCTGCGCCCGAATTGGTAAAATAACAACTATCATGTTGAGGCAATATTTCTGCAAGACAAGTTGCAAGTTTTACCTGTGGCGATTGCACATATTCACCATACACCATCAAATGCATATAATTTTCAGCCTGGCGCTGAACAGCTTTCACCACGTCAGGATGGCAATGCCCGACATTGCTTACACTGATTCCTGCAATCATGTCAATGTATTTTTTACCGTTAATATCTGTGAGTATAACACCTTCTGCTTTCACGATTTCCAACATCATGGGTGCATCACTTGTTTGTGCAACATGGTTTAAAAAAAGCTGACGGTGGGAGAGCATTGAACAGAGAGATGTTTATTGAACAAAAAAAATGTTTACAAATATTCTTTAAGCAGTTCTTCAATTTCTTTTTGCGAAATGCTTTCTATCTCACCTTTACTGTAAATAGCAAACAACAGTACGGTAGTATTTAACACCTTAACGAAAGACAATATTCTTGCACCACCTGACTTTCCTTTATTTTTTGAAGTAATTGCTAAACGAATTTTATAAACGTTGTCACCGAGATGAATACCTTTAGTTGGGTTGATTTCTAAGTCTGAAAAGAGTTCGGCTAATTCAATTTTAAGAGAAGGATATTTTTTAGAAAGAATCTTAGCTTCTTTTTTAAAGTTGTCGGTCAATAAAATTTTATAACTCATTCAGAAAATCTTTTGCCGGGGTTGCCTTTAATTTACCTTTCTTGAACAATTTCATTTCTTCAAAACCTCTTTTAAGATTTTTCATTATCTCTGCTTTACCAGGCTCATCATCTGTTTCTATTTTTTTTACATAATGAAGATTTTTTGCCAGTTCCACGAAGTGATTATATTCTTTATCTGTTGTATATACAGTTACTTGTCGCATGTTCTTTGGATATTATTTGCTTCTTACACAAAGTTAAATCTTTTCTTTACAGTGATGATAACACTTCCTCAATCGCTTTTATTCTTGCTTCTGCATCAGCTTTCTTTTTGTTTTCATTGTCAAGAATCCCGGGTTTTGCGTTGGCAACAAAACGTTCGTTGCTCAATTTTATCATCACCGATTTTAAAAATCCCTGGGTGTAATCCAATTCTTTTTGCAGGCGTTCTATCTCAGCATTAATGTCAATGGAATTATTAAAAGGAATAAAATATTCAATCTGTTTTACAACAAAAGAAATAGCATTTTCCACTTTTTCTTTTGTGGTATTCAATTTATCAAGATTGCAAAGTTTTATAATGATGTCATCAAACGCAGATTTATTTTCACCGTTGCTTGCTTTTTGAAAGAGTGAAATTTTTTCTTTCGGAGAAATATTTTTTGACTTGCGTATGTTGCGCACTTCTGTAACAACATTGGATGCAAGCTCAAATTCATTTAGCAATGAATTGTTAATTGCAGAAGTTTTATTCCATGAAGCAATAATTATATCATCACCTTCCTTTCTGTCTTTTAACAAATGCCATATTTCTTCACTGATAAATGGCATGATCGGGTGAATGATTTTCAATAGTGACTCAAAGAATACGATAGTGGAATCATAAGTTTTTTTATCAATTGGCTGAGGATTTCCATCTACGAAATCAGGCTTGATCATTTCTAAATACCATGCACAGAAATCATCCCACATTAATTTGTAAACTGTCATCAGCATTTCACTCATACGATATTTATCATACAGGTCATCAATCAAATTAATCTGCTCGTTCAATCGTGCTTCAAACCATTCAACCGAAGTTTTATTTCCCTTTGATTGTGTAAGTTTCTCATCTATACTCCATCCTTTCACTAAACGAAATGCATTCCATATTTTGTTACAGAAATTTCTTCCTTGTTCGCAATATGATTCATCAAATAATAAATCATTTCCGGCAGGAGCACATAATAACATTCCAATGCGCACACCATCCGCACCATATTTTTCAATCAACTCAATAGGGTCAGGTGAATTTCCTAATTGTTTACTCATTTTTCGTCCTTGCTTATCACGGACAATTCCGGTTAAATAAACATTCTCAAATGGTTTTTCTCCACGATATTCATATCCTGCAATAATCATTCTCGCAATCCAGAAGAATAAAATATCAGGTCCTGTAACTAAATCATTGGTTGGATAATAATAATTGATGTCTTTACCATCGGGATTTTTAAAACCATCAAAAACAGAAATTGGCCAAAGCCAAGATGAGAACCAGGTATCCAAAACATCTTCATCCTGCTTTAAATTTTGAGTTGTGAGTTGTGAGTTATGAGTTTTAAATTTAGTAATTGCCTCCGCTTCAGTTTTAGCTACTACATAATTTCCCTTATCATCATACCATGCAGGAATGCGTTGTCCCCACCACAGTTGACGAGAGATGCACCAGTCATGCACATTCTCCATCCAATGTTTATACGTATTAATAAACTTGTCAGGAATCAATTTTATATTTCCATTCAACACATTATCAAGAGCAGGTTTTGAAATATCCTGCATCTTTAAAAACCATTGCATACTCAATCGTGGTTCGATAACTGCATTGGTACGTTCGCTGTAACCAACTTTGTTTTTATAGTCTTCTACTTTTGCGATGTGACCTTTTGCTTCCAGGTCTTTTACAATTTGTTTGCGCACTTCAAAACGATCTTTTCCAATATAAAATCCTGCAGCATCACTCATTGTTCCGTTTGGATTCAATGTGTCAATCACCGCAAGGTTATGTTTGATTCCTAAATTATAATCGTTGATGTCGTGAGCCGGTGTAACTTTCAATGCACCTGTTCCAAATTCCATCATAATGTAATCATCAAAAATGATAGGCACTTTGCGATTGACAAAAGGAATAACCGCAAACTTTCCTTTTATTTTTTTGTAACGCTCATCATCCGGATGCACACACACTCCAGTGTCACCCAAAATAGTTTCAGGACGAACTGTTGCAACGGTGATGAAGTTTCCGGTTTCCAGTTTACGGTTTACGGTTGCTTCATCGTTAAGATCAATGTTTTCATCTTTATCAATGATGATGTATTTAATATAATACAGTTTTGAATTTACTTCCTTATGAATTACTTCTTCATCGCTTACCGCAGTCAATCCTGCAGGATCCCAGTTCACCATTCGCACACCGCGATAAATGTGACCCTTATTATATAAATCAATAAATACATCAATCACTGCCTCACTCAAATCATCTTCCATTGTGAAACGTGTGCGGTCCCAGTCACACGATGCTCCGAGTTTTTCTAATTGCTTTAAAATAATTCCGCCATATTTATCTTTCCACTCCCACGCATGCTTTAAAAAATCTTCGCGTGTTAAATCAGTTTTGCTAATTCCTTTTTCTTTTAACATCGCAACCACTTTTGCTTCCGTTGCTATAGAAGCATGGTCAGTACCCGGAACCCAACATGCATTTTTACCCAGCATCCTCGCTCTGCGAATCAATACATCCTGTATGGTGTTGTTGAGCATGTGACCCATGTGCAATACTCCGGTAACATTAGGAGGAGGAATAACAATGGTGTATGGCTCGCGCTCATCAGGCACTGAACGGAAATATTTTTTAGCTAACCAATGGCTGTACCACTTGTTTTCTGTTGTTTTTGGATCGTATGTTTTTGCAATTTCCATAATATATAAAGAGTGGGTAAAAATAACTCATTGTGTGGTCACCTTCAATTTACAAATTCATTATGCCGTTTCGATTGATCAGGATTGTTACTTTAACTCTTTCAATAGAGCATACTATAACGATTCTTAAAAACTGTTCAACACAATCATTGGGTTTAATTTTTAATGACTCAGGCACAGCAGCGCTTTTTTTAGTAAAATTTAAAACGGTACTTAGTATACTGATTTTTGTGTTTCTTTGTGTATTGTTTAAATTTTTTATCGCTTAAAAACTCATCTGACCTTGATGTAGTTTTTTAATTATAGTGCCAATACCAAGTAAGTTTTTTTAAAAATTTTTTACCAGGCATTTGATTTAATAAAATGGATATTAAGAACGATAGCCCTGCCACGGAAAATAACAAACCTGAAAAAAAGGATTGGTTAGCGTCTGTTCATCGGTTTAACGATAATGTTGCACAACTTGTTACTTTCAATTCGAAGTTGCTGGTGTTTTGTATGCTTTTATTTTTTGTGTACCTGCTCTTTGCTTCTGTTTTGCAGGATGAAACTTTTTCTATCCGGCAATTGAATGTACATCCCTCCCTTGAAGCCAAAGGTTACAACAGCGGGTTTATTGCAAAAAAAATCTCTTATAATATTACTTCATTGGTAAATGAAGTGCCTGATAAGCTGCTTGCAATGTTCTCCTCTGATGATGTAGCTGCGAAAAAGGAAATATTATATAACAGGATATTAGATAAATATTTAAAAAAAGAAATTAAAGTAGATTTTAATGTGGACGTTGGAGGCGTGAGTCTTCCACTTCGGGATTTAACAAAAACTGCACGCGGTTTATTTAATGTGGAAGATAAATCCCTTGATGGTGACATAACGGTGGAGGATAGTCTGTTCATTATGACAATTGGTTTTAATTCAGGTGGAGTTAATAAAAGTTTTGAATCCGTAAGATATTCCTTTTATCCAAAAGATACTATCAAAATGATTGATGTGATTGACAGCATGACATTTGATGCAGCTAAATTTGTTTTAAAACAATACGACCCGATCGTTACTTTGCTAATTGATTTTAATCCTACCGCAGGTAACTCGTACCGCGATCAGAAATGGGAAGGAAATACAGATCTAGAAGAAGATAGGTTGGAGATGCTTAAAAAAATGTTTCTCAATGATAAAAAAGATAAGGTGCTTGCCACATGGGCACATGCAATTGCTGGAACCATTTACACTGATAAATTTTCACGAAAAGAAATCCAGAGAGATAATTTATCAGCTATTCAGCAGTTTGAAAAAGCCATTGAAATGGATCCTTCTTTTGTTGATATAGTAGGCATTGATCTGGCAAAAAGATATTCGGACTTGGAAGATTCATCCAAAACAGATCTTGTCATCAAGACCTACCAAAGAATGATTAAATCAGCTCCCGGCAATATGGAGATTTATGATAAATTGTTCAACACTTATTCTGAACAGAATAATAAGGATGACTATTTTAAATTACTGGAACTTGCTTTTAAGAATGGAATGTATATTCCTGAAAATAATATGGAAGACAGCCAATACATAAAGTTTAAGGATCAGAATCAATTTAAAACCTTAGTAAAGAGATACAATGAATGCAATAAACCCAAATCTTAACATAAACAAATTTCAACATGACATGGACTAAATATTTTTCTGCCGTTATCATTTTTAGCAGTTTGAGCTTGCCGTTATCTGCAATTAAAAAAAATGAAATAAAAGCTAAAAGTGCAAATGCTGGAGTCATTAATAGCATCCCGACAGGAGCGCTTCCCAAATTGTTTGAAAAAATTCTTGCGCTCAACAGTGCGAGAATTGGCAATTCAGGGCAGATCGTGCTGGTAACAAACGAATACTTAAGTTCGAAAAATGCAACCATTCAAACTTTTGAAAAAGTGAATGGAAAATGGATCGTAAAGATTACAAATATTAATGCTACCGTTGGTTACAAAGGATTTGCTCCATACAAGGAGAAGCATGAGGGAGATCATAAAACACCCACGGGAATTTATTATCTGGGACCTGTTTATAGTTATCCTGAGGCAAAGGTTTCAACAAAAATGGAATATTGGGTAGCCTCTAAAAATGACTATTGGATAGATGATGCAAATTCACCACAATATAACAGATGGGTAACGAGTAATATTGACATAATTGCCAAATACAAAAAGAGGGAGGAGTTCAGTGGGGAGAAAATGCACCGTGATGATGATAAATATAAATACGGTATAGCAGTACAATACAATATGGATCAGGTAAAAGGTAAAGGCAGTGTGATCACTGTTCATATTTTAATTGCCGGAGCAGCAACTGAAGGCTGTATTGCCATACCCGAAGGAAAATTGCTGAGTATCATTGGCTGGCTTGATCCTGTTAAAAAACCACTTATTATTACTGGCACAGAAGAAGAATTGATTAGCAACCCGGTTTCAGAAACTGCTTTAGATAATAACGATAAATACATTTGGAAAAAAGAAAATTATCTACCCAAGTCAAGATAACCATGGTTAAAAACTTTTTAATTGTTTTTTTTCTTGGAGGAATCATCTTCTCTACTCCGTCATGCAGACTAAGTAAGAATACAGCAACTATGCGCCAAAATAAAATTGAATCATCTGCACTTCTAAACCGGATTCTTGAATTAAATCAATCAGGAATCGGAAAATCTGAACAAATTGTACTCGTTACCAATGATAGTATTCATTCAAAAGATGTGATCATACAAACCTTTGAAAAGTTAATTAATCATTGGACCAAAAAGTTTGATGACATTCAAGGTACAGTTGGTAGAAATGGTTTTTCATCCTTAAATAAAAAGCGTGAAGGAGATAAAACATCACCCACCGGTATTTTTAATCTCGGACCTGTGTTTGGATATTCGGAACATGTTGCAACAAAAATGGATTACCGGCAAGCAACTGAAAAAGATTACTGGATAGATGATATCCAATCACCCGATTACAATAGATGGATTACAATGGAATCTCCTCCAGCTGTGAGCCATGAGAATATGAAACGCAAAGATGATTTATACAAATTAGGCATTGTGGTGCAGTATAACACTAATCCGATAGTGAGAGGAAATGGCAGTGCTATATTTGTTCATATTCAAAGTGAACCGGGATCGCCCACATCCGGTTGTGTTGCCATGCCGGAAAATAATATTGATGATATTATTCGTTGGCTCGAAGCGAAAAAAAAACCATTGATTATTATGGGAACTGTTTCGGAACTTGAGCGGATTAAAATGTAACAAAGGACTTACACATTTTACTTAATAATTTTTTTATCTGTGATGATGTACAGGTTTTACAATCACATTTGTTACCATTTTTTATAGTGATAAAAAAATTTTTGTAGCCAACAAGCTTACTAAATAATCTGAAAGATAAAGTTGACATTGAGGATGATATGATACCGGTTGCCTCATCCCTTCAATGATGTGTGCGTGAGTTTCAATTTTATTTTGATTATAATTGTCAATTATAATTATGAAAATAAATCTCACCACCAGAATATTTATTGGCTTGCTGTTAGGAATTGCAGCCGGACATTTTTACAGAGTGTATCATCCCGCTGAAGCGGATTACAAAAAATTTTCAGAAAACATTCAGATACTGAGTGAAATTTTTTTACGGCTTATTAAAATGATTATTGCTCCGTTGGTTTTTGCAACACTTGTAGTAGGTGTTGCAAAGGTTGGAGATTTTAAAAGCATTGGACGTATTGGTATCAAAACGATTTTATATTTTCAGTTTGCTACTTTGCTTGCTCTTGCATTAGGATTAATACTTGTAAATGTTTTTGAACCAGGACATGTGATGCATCTTCCGGTGCCTCCTGAAACTGCATCTTCCGGCATTGCTTCTAAAATTCCTACTCTTAAAGAATTTATCACACATGTAATTCCTAAAAGTGTGGTGGAAGCGATGGCAAATAATGAAATTCTTCCGTTGGTAATTTTCTCTTTATTCTTTGGTGTAGCCGCTGCATCGATGGGAGATTTTGCAAAGCCATTAATTCACGCATTGGATGTAGTTGGTCATGTAATGTTTAAGGTAACTAACTACGTTATGTTGTTTGCTCCATTCGGTGTGTTTGGTGCTATTGCATCTGTTGTAGCAATGCAGGGAATCGGCATCATCAGCGGATATATTTATCTCATCGGTTGTTTTTATGTTGGGTTATTATTTTTTGCTCTGATAATTTTAGGAGGAATTTGCGTTACTTTAAAAATTCCATTCTTCAAATTAATCAGTCATATTAAAGAACCAATGTTGCTTGCATTCTCAACTGCAAGTAGTGAATCTGCATTTCCAAAATTAGTGTTGGCGTTGGAACGATATGGTTGCAGCAATCGCATTGTGAGTTTTGTTTTACCACTTGGTTATTCATTTAATCTTGATGGCTCTATTATGTATATGACTTTTGCAACAGTGTTTATTGCTCAATCCTATGGAATCGAAATGACAACTCATGAACAAATTATTATGATGCTGATGTTGCTGGTTACAAGTAAAGGAATGGCTGGAGTTCCGCGCGCATCGTTAGTAGTGATTGCCGGAATGTTAGGCGCATTTCATATTCCTGAAGCAGGGTTGCTTTTGTTACTAGGTATTGACCAGGTGCTTGACATGGGACGTTCTGCAACTAACGTGATAGGCAATGCCGTGGCTACCGCTGTGATTAGTAAATGGGAAAAGGAATTAATAGTTCCTGCCGGTTAAGTATCAATAATACTTGTAAATGGATTAATTTAATTTCTCCAGGCTCGCCTTAATTCTCTTAGCAGCTTCCGTCAACAAATCTTCAGAAGTAGCATAGCTGAAACGAACGCAGTTATTATCTCCAAATGCCTCACCGGTAACAACGGAAACTTTTGCATCACTCAATAAGTACATGCAAAGTTCAGTTGCATTGTTGATGGTTGTGCTTCCGTTTTTCTTTCCAAAATAATAGGACACATCCGGGAAAATATAAAACGCACCATGTGGCTGATTCATTTTCAAACCCGGGATTTCACGGAGTAATTTCAACATTAAGTCACGTCTTTTCAAAAAGGATTCGCGCATAAAATCAAATTGTTTCCAATCTAAACTTACTGCTGCCAATGCTGCTTTTTGCGCAATGCTGTTAGCACCCGAGGTAAATTGTCCCTGCATTTTATCGCATGCTTTGGCAACTTCCAACGGTGCTCCGATGTAACCTATTCTCCAGCCTGTCATAGCATAACCTTTGGAAACACCATTCACTACAATTACCCTATCTTTTATGAAATCAAATTGTGCAATGGTTTCATGCTTCATTTCAAAATGAATGTGCTCATAAATTTCATCCGACAAAATATAAATCTGCGTATGAGGAGCAATCACATCAGCAATCGCTTTCAATTCTTCTTTGCTGAACATGGAACCCGTAGGATTGCAAGGCGAAGAATAAATCAGCATTTTTGTTTTCGGTGTGATAGCATTTTTTATTTGTTGAGCTGTTGGTTTAAAATCATTCTCAATAGTTGTCTGAATATAAACGGGCACACCTCCTGCCAATTCTATCACCTGCGAATAACTCACCCAATAAGGTGCCGGAACAATCACTTCATCACCATGATTAATCAGACACATAATAATGTTTGCAATACTTTGTTTGGCACCGGTAGAAACTACTATCTGTTCCGGTTTAAAATCAAGATTGTTTTCGCGCTTAAATTTTTCTGCAATCGCTTTACGCAGATCACCAAATCCTGAAATGGGAGGATAATGAGTAAAGCCTTCATCTATTGCTTTTTTTGCAGCATCACAAATAATTTTGGGAGTGATGAAATCAGGTTCACCTAAACTAAGGCTGATGATGTTATGTCCTTGTTCAGTTAATTCTCTGCTGAGGCGCGCCATTGCTATGGTAGCCGATTCATGCAAACGGTTAACGCGTTCGCTTAAGTAATTGTTCACAGGCTTTTAAAATTGTCGGGCAAAGGTATTTAAATAGCTAAAAGTGTAAGTTTGTGATTAGAAAAGCAATCTCACGCAATGTCATTCTGAAAGAAACTTGTGTAATAGCGGGAGTAAGTTTGAACTTGCAGGTAGGTCATTCACCGAGAGTTCTCCGGATAAACATTTAACAAAGTTGAGCTGCATACAGCTATTACACAAGTTTCTTTGAGAATGACACTCACTGTATAATTTAATTACTCATGGATATTCCAAAAGGCATCATTGATTTCTTGTTTTACCTTGCTCCTTCGCTGCTGGTTTTTGTGACTGCATACATGCTCATTAAAAGTTTTATTGAAAAAGAACATAAGCTGAAACTGATTGAAACAAAAATTCTGATGCAAAAAGAATTGCTTCCATTGCGCTTGCAAGCGTATGAGCGTTTAGCATTATACCTCGAACGTATTTCTCCAAACGTAATGCTAATCAATCAGCACGAGCAAGGATTGACTGTGCAGGAATTTCAACAACGATTGCTTGAAACTGTTCGGCAAGAGTTTGAACATAATTTCAGTCAGCAGATTTATGTTTCGGCTGCTGCATGGACAATTACTCGCAATGCAAAAGAGGAAGTGGCACGTTTGATAAATGTTGCTGCCGATTCATTGGATGCAGAAGCACCTTCTTATCAACTCAGCAAAAAAGTTTTTGATATGATGCTGGAGCGTGAAGATTTTCCGACACAACGGGCGTTGACTATTGTAAAGGCAGAAGTATCACAATTATTTTAATGTGTTGCATACTAATAACTGCATACTAATTAACGAATGATTTACGAATGTAACGAATAGCTTACGCAAAACTTTCAGCCCGCACTTTGATTCGTTAATTCGTAACATTTGTTACCGATTCGTTAATTAGTATGCAGAAAAAATAATCATGATGAAAGATAAAACTATACACACCGATTCTCAAATTGAAATAGATCGCATTTATAAAGAACCTATTACGGTTACAGAAGATGCAGGTGAGTTTCCGTTTACTCGCGGCATTCAGCCGGATATGTATCGCGGCAAGCAGTGGACTATGCGGCAGTATGCAGGTTTCTCTACT
>JANLZB010000075.1:0-10667 GCA_031366005.1 Bacteroidota bacterium
GGCTTTGCAGTTAATAAAGAAGAGATTGAAAAATCAAAAGATATACTTGTAACTCACGTTAACCTGAATGATAAATCCATTGAAGGCATCCGTATAAAAAATAAAAAAGCTTTTTCCGTTCAATACCATCCTGAAGCAGCACCGGGTCCGCATGATGCCAATTATTTGTTTGATGATTTTGTTCAAATGATTGGTGAGAGTGTGAGCGAGCAACAAGTAATTGCAGGGAAATAAATTTTATTAAAGTATCGTCATGCTAAACTTGTTTCAGCATCTCTGCAATGTTCGCTTTAAAAGAAAGATGCTGAAACAAGTTCAGCATGACTGAATCCTCCACAACTCTTAATACTTATTTTTGCCACCAATGAAATACGAGCCGGTTATTGGTTTAGAAGTACATATTCAACTCAATACACAAAGCAAAATTTTTGCTGCTGATTCTGCAGTTTTTGGTGGTTCTCCCAACACACATATCAGCCCTGTTACTTTAGCACATCCTGGTACGTTGCCTGTCACTAACAAACAAACTATTGAACATGCAGTTAAATTAGGTCTTGCCTGCGGATGCGACATTGCCCGTTATATGTATTTTGATCGCAAACATTATTTCTATCCTGATTTACCTAAAGGTTACCAGATCACACAACAAAACACTCCCGTTTGTACCAATGGAAAGGTGAAGATTAAACTGAGAGATGGTTCAGCAAAAGAGATTCAATTAACAAGAATACATTTAGAAGAAGATGCAGGTAAAAGCATACATGATATGGAAGAAAATTTTTCTTTGATTGATTTGAATCGTGCCGGTGTACCATTAATGGAAATGGTTACAGAACCTGTTATTGAATCTGCGGAAGAGGCAGCTGCGTTTTTAACTGAGGTAAGAAAAATTGTCCGTTATTTAAATATCTGTGATGGCAATATGGAAGAAGGAAGTTTGCGTTGCGATGCCAATGTTAGCATTCGCGAGAAAGGAAGTACAACATTAGGAACGCGTGCAGAAATAAAAAACATGAACTCGATCCGTTATGTTCAGAAAGCAATTGAAGGAGAGATACAACGTCAGATTAATTTATTAGAGCGTGGTGAAAAAATGATACAGGAAACACGCAGCTATAATGCAGCCAACAATTCTTCGTTTCCATTAAGAGGTAAAGAACATGCACATGACTATCGTTATTTTCCTGATCCTGATATTGCACCTGTGGTGATAACAGAAGAATTTATTGCGCATACAAAATTGCTCATGCCCGCATTGCATAATGAGTTGTTTGAAAAATTTGTTAATGAATACGGATTACCTGAAACGGATGCAGCAATCTTAACAGAGTCGCGCGAAATGGCTGATTATTTTCAACAATTAACTCTGCATACGCATCACTTTAAACCTGCTGCTAACTGGATGCTGGGTGCAGTTAAATCATATCTCAACGAAACAAAAACAGAGATTGAAGATTTTATCATTGAACCAAGAATACTTGCAGAACTGATAATACTTGTAGAAGAAAATAAAGTTGGTCAAAGCACTGCTGTGCAACAATTGCTTCCGCAGATGATTTTACATCCCAATGAATCACCCATGTTACTTGCCGAACAATTAAATATTTTACAGCAAAGTGATGCAAATGAATTAAACGGATTTGTGCATCAAGCATTAAAATTATTTCCTGAAAAAGTAGAAGAGTACAAGAAAGGAAAAAAAAACCTGATGGGTTTGTTTATGGGTGAAGTAATGAAAATAAGCAATGGTAAAGCTGACCCGAAAGTGATTGCACAATTATTAAAAGAAGAACTTGATGAGAAAAAATAGTAACGAGGTACCGTCATTGCGAGTCCCGATAGTTATCGGGACGAAGCAATCTGCTGCTATAAAACAGATTGCTTCGTTCCTCGCAATGACGATTACTATTATATTATCAGCAAATAATTTATTTGCGCAAGCTCCATACTTTCAGCAGGAAGTAAATTACAAAATACAAGTTAAGCTGGATGATGTGAATCATACATTAGATGCAAATGAAACTATAGTTTACAAAAACAATTCTCCTGACGAATTAAAAGAACTTTGGTTTCACATCTGGCCCAATGCATACAGCGACAGAAACACGGCACTTGCAAAACAAAAATTAGAAAACGGAAGCACCAAATTATATTTTGCAACAGAAGAGGAAAAAGGTTTTATTGATTCATTGAAATTTAACGTAGATGGAACAACAGTTAAATGGGAATTGCATCCGGAATGGAAAGATGTTTGTAAATTGATTTTGAATGAATCACTCAAACCAAACTCATCCATAATCATCAGCACACCATTTCACGTTAAAATTCCTTCTGCTGAATTTTCCCGTTTGGGTCACACAGGCCAGGCATATTATGTCACACAGTGGTATCCCAAACCCGCAGTGTATGATAACAAAGGCTGGCATGCAATGCCATTTTTAGATCAGGGAGAATTTTATTCAGAGTATGGTTCGTTTGATGTGAGCATAACACTCCCAAAAAATTATGTGGTGGGTGCCACAGGTGATTTGGTGGATGGAGAAAATGAATTGCAATGGCTGAATAAAAATGCTGATACAACAAAAACGATTACTGAGTTTTCGAAGGATATGTCATTTCCAAAATCTGAAAGTGAATTCAAAACACTCACTTATAAGCAAACCAACGTACATGACTTTGCATGGTTTGCCGATAAAAGATTTCATGTTTTAAAAGGAGAAGTGGAAACACCACACACACATAATAAAGTTACCACATGGACAATGTTCACTAACAACGAAGCAAAGTTGTGGATGAATAGTATTGAATATATGAATGATGCTATTTATTATTATTCATTGTGGAATGGAGATTATCCTTACAAACAATGCACGGCAATTGATGGTACCATTGCAGCAGGTGGTGGAATGGAATATCCTAATATCACCATCATTGGCGAAAGCCGTAATGCGTTTACACTGGAAGATGTTATAGTGCATGAGGTAGGACATAACTGGTTTTATGGATTGTTAGGAAGCAACGAGCGTAACCATGGATGGATGGACGAAGGGATTAATTCATTCAATGAGATGCGTTATGTGATGACCAAATATCCTCCTGAAAAGTTTGGCAATAAAAATATTTTTCAGGGATTCTCATCCCTTGGAAAACTAACCGGTATTGATGAAATGAGTTTTAAAGATGCAGAGAACCTGGAGTATAGAATAACTGCAGCCATTAATGCAGATCAGCCAATTAATATTACTTCTGAAAAATTTATGTATGTCAATTACGGCACAATCATGTACAGCAAAACAGCACTTGTATTTGATTACCTGAAAAATTATCTGGGCGATTCGCTTTTTGATAAATGCATGCAACGTTATTTTGATGAATGGCATTATAAACATCCTTATCCTGATGACCTGAGAAAAATATTTGAAGAAACTTCCGGAAAAGGATTGGATTGGTTTTTTAATGATCTCATTAACACCAATAAAAAAATTGACTACTCGATTTGTAAAGAAAAGAAATCAGGAGATGATTACACATTGACTTTATCAAACTGTAGCGAGGTAAACAGTCCGCTTATGATAAGTGCAATGAAAGAAAATAAGGTTGTAACTTCAAAATGGATAGATGGTTTTGAAAAACAGCAGGAGGTTACTTTGCGATGTGATAGTTGCGATCATTTTCAAATTGATCCCGGAAATACAATTCCTGAAATAAGAAGGAACAATAATTATTTGCGTACAAAAGGACTGTTTAAAAAGATGGAGCCAATCAGCTTGAATCTCCTCGGACATTTTGATTTTCCGCAGCGTACCAGAATAAATTTTGCACCTGCAATTGGATGGAATGAATACAATAAATGGATGGCAGGAATTGCATTGTACAATAAATTTATTCCTGAAAAAAAGTTTGAATATGTTTTTGTTCCCATGTATGGTTTCGGTGATAAAGACATTGCAGGCTTAGCAAATATCAGTTACAGTATTTTTCCGAATGAAGGATTGTTTGATCGTGTTTCATTGTCAACAGATATGAAAAGATTTGCCTATTACAATGATGAATATTTAAATAGCGAATCGGTTTTTACAAAAGAACCTTTACACTATATGCGTGTAAATCCTGAATTGAAATTTTCATTCAGAAAATCCAATCCACGTTCGTTAGTGAGGCAGCAAATATTTGTATCTTCTGTTTATGTAAATGAAGAGTACATAAAATATTTACCTGGAATAATTGCAGCTAATAAACTTACAACTCAGAATAGAACCACTTACCGCGCTTCTTACAATTATAAAAATTCACGCGTACTCGATCCGTATAATTTTACAATTTCTGCAGAAGGAAATGGTGACTATTTAAAAGCGTGGCTCGAGGCAAGCTATACTATTTCTTATCCCAGATCAAAACGCGGAGTTAACTTTCATTTATTTGCCGGTGGTTTTGGTTTTGATGATACCGGATCACAATATGCTTTTAGGCTAAGTAATTGGGGACCTGATAATATATTTCCTGCAGATGCATGGTATGATGAATTATATTTAGGAAGAAGAGAATCAGAACATTTTATTTCTAAACAAATGACTAATCATGATGGAGGTTTCAAGATTGATGTTCCTTATGGAAAATCAAGTAAATGGATGACTGCTTTAAACATTAATATTGATTTTCCCGGATCGCTTCCATTAGGTCTTTTTGCTGACGTTGGGACATTTGAGAATGCCAATAAAATCGCAGAGTCATTAGATGCAAAAAACCATTTATTGTTTGATGGTGGAATTTGGGCAGGATTTTCATTCTTAAAAATTTATTTTCCTTTATTGAAATCGCAAGATATAAAGCATTACCAAGAAAATAATCCGACAGGTAAAATTAAATTCGGTGATCAGATCCGTTTTGTTTTTGATCTCAAACAACTTAATCCATTTAATCTGCGTAAACGAATTACCAACTGATGCAAGTGCCCACAGGTAAAAAAATATATTTCATCTCCGATTTTCATCTCGGTGTTCCTGATTATGCAAGCAGCCTTGAACGCGAAAAGAAAATTGTGCGTTGGATGGATTTTATAAAAGCAGATGCTGTGGAATTATTTCTGATGGGTGATGTATTTGATTATTGGTTTGAATACAAAAACACAGTTCCGAAAGGATATGTGCGTTTGTTAGGAAAGCTTGCAGAGTTAGCTGATTGCGGAATAAAAATTCATTATTTCACAGGTAATCACGACATGTGGGTGTTTGATTATTTACCGTATGAAATAGGAGTGACCATTTATCGCGTGCCCATACAACGTGAGTACAACGGAAAAAAATTTTATCTCGGTCATGGTGACGGTTTAGGACCGGGTGATCATGGATATAAATTTATAAAAAAAGTTTTTGCCAATAAATTTTCACAATGGTTGTTTGCACGCATCCATCCTAACTTCGGTATCTGGCTGATGAAATATTTTTCCAGAACAAGCCGTGTGGCAACAGGTAATGCTGATGAAAAATTTTTAGGTGAGGATAAAGAATGGTTAGTGATTTACTGCAAAGAAGTTTTAAAGAAAGAACATTTTGATTATTTTATTTTTGGTCACAGGCATTTGCCCTTGGATATAGACCTCACCCAATCCCATTCCAAAGGCAAGGGAACAAGTCGCTATATCAATCTTGGTGAATGGATCAATCACCAGCTTTACGCAGTGTATGATGGAGTAGGGGTAGAGGTGAAAAAATATCAGGGATAGAAAACTATTTTTTGTTTGGAGAGAATTGAACTGATGAATTGACAAAACACGTCCGCTAACAGAACATTTGCAACAGACAAATTTCGTGCTCCGCAGACGGTTTTCTGGTTGTCGAAGAATGGTGAACTGTAATTATGTCGATTTTGTCTGACGAAACAATACTATAAATTAGCCGATAGTTCCCAATGATCAACTCTCTAATCATTTCAATTTCTGTTTCTGGAACCATACGACCACTATATGGAAGTTTTGTAAGTTGTCTGGCGGAAATACGGATACGACTGATGGTCGCTTTTGCGTATCGCTGAGAATCTCTAGCTATAAAGTCAGCAATATTAACAAGGTCATAAATAGCTTGATTAGTCCAGTTTAAGCGAGCCATTCAGGTAATTTCTTGTCAAGGTCTTCATCTGCGGTCACCTGACCTTTTTCACTTTGCTCAAGTCCAGTTTCAATTTTGTCGAGTAAAATTATTCTGTCAATGATTTCATCAACTGAAAAAGTGTCTGGTAGCTGTTTTATTGTCTCGATTACTTTTGCACGTGTCAAGATAACTAAGTTCTTTAAGTTTCAAATATATGCTTAAAATTGTCTGGAAAGTGATATTTTTTAAGCATCCATAACGTTTTGCAGATTTGCGATGGGCGTGTGTTTCAACACAAATGTTCATTCGGAGAACTGAACTTCCACCTTGCACAAAACTCTCTACGGAGCTCGAAAACCCGCCTATTGCAAAGGTGCTATTAGCGGCTGACTTTCTCATTCTCATTTTCTATAATAAATTCTTCTGTTGTCCTTGTTAGTTTACTTGTCTCACAGATTTGATATAAGATTGATATTAATTTGTCTGTTTTGATAGTTGGGTGTGACGATCGTAAAAATTGTCTTTTTTCATTGTAATATACAATTAGTGTTATTTCAGGTCCGTCAGTATACATTGGTCCAGAAAAATTAATAGTGTCAAGTCCAATATTTTTAAGTTCAGTTGTTAAATTATTGAATGTTGTGTCACTTGCTTGTCCTGTAAAATATCCTGTCTTACTGGTGTCAAAGTTCATGGTGAATTGCTCCGCATCGTCTTTGTATACTTCTTCTGCATAAAGTTTGAAAGATTTGTCTCTGTTTAATTGCAAATGATAAATCGGACAGGTGCCAAAACAACTGGATGCATGAAATATTATTTTCTCAAGTTTTACGGTCTTGTCTGTTTGTCCGCACCCGAAAAGTGTCGAAATAATTATCATTAGTATTAATTCTCTCATTCTTTATGATTCTTAGTCCAAGCTTGCTAACTTGTTTATTTCCGAAGGTTTGTTTCGCTAATTCTATCAAATAATAGGTGTATTTGCGAAGGTTTGTTTCGTTTATTTATTTTCAAAATTAAATGATTATAAATCATCAAATGGGCTTTTTGTGTTTTGTAAGAAACTTAATTATTTTCTAAAGTGCCATTTTCATTTTCTCTCATTCCTTAACAACCTTCTTCGTTACATAACTTCTTTCATCCTCACATTTTATTAAATATAATCCATTAGAAAAACCGGAAAGATTTATGCGTGTCTTTTTTTCTTTAATCTCTCCATGCAGAATCTCATTACCAATATTGTCAAACAAGTTATAAGTTGAATGCTGCATTGTATTGAAACCCGCACACTCCAGAATAACAAACCCCCTTGCAGGATTTGGATACAGCGTGAATGGTTGTAATGAATAGTTTTCAGTTATCGAAGTTGGATTAACACATTTCCAGGATTCTTTAATTCTTGTGTTTGATTGATTAACACCGGTAGTATAATATATAGCTGAGCCATTGTTAAAACACATTCCACCTCTTCTGCCTGTAGAAGGAATTGAATTCAACTGCTGCCATGCTGATGTGGTAACATTAAAGCTCCACATATCATTGTGTGAAGTGCCGAAAGTATCAAGCCCTGCCAGCACCACCAAACTCCCTGCAATGGATTGAAGCGAGGCATAGCTTCTTCCGATTCCCGGAAAAACACTCACCTGCGTCCATGTGTCCAGCGTTGGATCATATTCATAAAGTTCCTGGCAAAACCGTGCATTCTCATCTCTTCCAAAAATTAAATACCCTTTGTTATTCAGCGTTGCACCCGATGCTCTGAAACGTGATCCGAACGGAAGATTGTTTTTACTTTGCCAGGTATCATTCGCTATGTCATAAGCCCATACTTCATCAATAGCCACATTTGCAGCAGTTCTGCCGCCAACGATATAAGCAATATTATTAATCACAAAATAGGTAGCACCACTTCGTCCAGCTGCAGGTATTGGTGTTTTACCCGTCCAGTTATTTAAAGCAGCATCATATTGCCACACATCATTATAATAAATACTTCCTAATCCGCCACAGACAAATCCGAAGTTTCCTGAAGCAAACGATGCTGCATATTGTCTTTCATTACCTGCAGGTAATGAAGCTGCGGTACTCCATTGATCGGTATTCATATCCAATGAATAAAAATCAACGGTTGCTGCAAACGATGAATTTAATCCTGTACCGCAATAGGCATTGCTGCCGATTACAAAAGCCACTCCGTCATCACGTTCCATAGAGGGAAAATCACTAAGCTGTTGCCAGTTTTGTGCATACAATATATTGAAAGTAAAAATGTGTAAACAAAAAACAAGTAAGCCAGTTGGTTTTAATAAATTCATACAGTTGAATAGTTTAATTGGTTTATTACATTAATGTTTTAAAGATGCTTCTATCATTTCTTTCAAAACTTTCAGATCAATGTCATCCAGTTTATTAATGTAAAGACAACTAACACCGGTTTTATGTTTGCCAAGTTTTTTAAGTGCATCAGCATGCTCCTGAATATTCATTGCAATGTATAAAGACAAACTTGCTTTACGCGGAGAGAATCCTATGCGGAGAATATCTACTTCCCTGGTGGTTTTGGGGCTTTTGTATCTTACATTTCCAAATCCAATGATTGAGCTGCCCCACATTTTTGGTTCTTCACCGGTTGCTTTTTTCATCATTTCCAAAAGCACAAAACTGTCTTTCCGTTTCTGCTCTTCTTTTATATTATTAATAAAATCATCAACGCTTGCAGTTGTTGGTTTTGTTTTTATTTCTGCCAGCTTTCCTTTTTTTTCAGCCATTTGAATTAATGTGGTTGTGAAAATAAGAGAATAAATCTTCCCATTGTTTATTTAAATAATTTCGTTGAATGATTGAAATCGGAAAATACAATGAACTTATTGTGGTAAACAAAACTCCTATTGGACTTTTTCTCAGTGACGGAACAGAAGAAGTATTGTTGCCTGCAAGATATGTTAAAGGAGAAGTAGAAACGGGGGATAAGCTAAAAGTGTTTGTGTATCTTGATAATGAAAACCGACCGATTGCCACAACGCTTAAGCCATTGGCTACAGTAAATGAGTGCGCTTTTTTAGAGGTGAAAGAAATTAATAACCATGGTGCATTTATGAATTGGGGTATTGATAAAGATCTCTTTGTACCATACAGTGAACAGACAGAAGATTTGTATGTTGGTAAAAAATATGTTGTTTTCATTTTTATTGATGAACGGTCAGGACGAATTGCTGCTACGTTAAAGTGGGAGCAATTTATGAATGATGTCAATAACGATTTAGGCAATGGTGATGCAGTTCAATTGCTTATTGCAGGACAAACAGATTTAGGATATAAAGCCATAATTAATAATCAGTACCAGGGTATACTTTATAAAAACGAAATATTTGAACCATTGCAAACGGGAGATTTGAAACAGGGATATATCAAACAAATACGTGAGGATGGAAAAATTGATTTAACGCTTCAGCAACAGGGTTACGGACATATTGAAAACACAAAGCAAACTATTCTTAAATATTTAAAAGAGCATAAAGGGTTTTTACCACTTGGTGATAAAAGCTCACCTGATGAAATTTACAGCCGACTTAAAATAAGTAAAAAAGCTTTTAAGAAAACAATTGGCGGCCTTTATAAAGATCAGGTAATTTCCATCAGTGACTTTGAAATCAGGCTACTCGATGGAGGAGAGTAATTATTTTGTCGTTATATTTTTACCTAACTAATAAATCAATTCTTCTTTAAAAAAAACCTTTCTGTTTTACAGGAAATAAAAGATTCATATTATTTAATCAGCGTAATTTTTATTTTCTGATTACTCTTTTTCTATCACCAATTGCTCAGCCGTTTTTACCAATTGCTCATCTGTGCTTTAGATATGAAACATGTGAATGTAGTTTTGGCAAATCAAATCACAAATAAATTAAACAAATTAAAAAACAAACAAAATGAAAACAACTAAATCATTATCCGGCCAATTATCAAATGCACTCACTTGTTTAGTATTGTTTGCAACAACTTCTTTATTCTTAACAAGCTGCCAGAAAGAAGAGCTCTCCAATCCGCAAACTGCAACCATTAATGAAAGAACAAAAAATCCAGCTGTAAAGCCAATTCAATTAAGCAATCCTCAAACTGCTACTGTGAATGCAAAAATTGTGAATCCTGACATGCTTCACTTTGTGTTTAAGTCAATAAAAATTGATCATATTTCAGGCAGAGGAGATTTATTAGATTATTCAATAACTGTTCGTTCAAACGGTACTGCCACTTACGCAGTAACTGTGAAAGAACGTGAGATCAGCAGGAATTTCCAGGTTTCATTGAATGCACTAAGTCAGATAAATAATTTATGCCTTCAGTATATCGAGTATGCAGATTATGCTGATGCAGATAATGCAGCAAGAAAACTTCCTCAGCCATTGGTTGTAACAACTTACACCAGTGCAAGAAAAGGTGGTGATAAAATTTTCCGTGACTTTAATGGCAAACCAGAATGGTTGGTTTTATTTAGAACAGCAGTTGAAAAAGTGATCAACATCACCCAGGCAAAAGGTACACAAGGATCATTGGCTGAAGTAAATCAATAAAATCGAAAGC
>JANLZB010000078.1:0-14371 GCA_031366005.1 Bacteroidota bacterium
ACATTGTTTTTTAAATCTTTTAACTTTTGATTTATTTTTGGGGCCGTTTTTGTTGTTTTCTCCAACACCCTTTCGCTCCTTTGGCTGCATCTGTTTTTTGTTGTAGAAAACACCAACAACGGGTGGAACGGCTGTAAAGTTGGTAGTGTGATAATATATGTCATCTTAATCCAACTTTATTTAAAAAAAAGACCGTCTCCAAACGAAACGGTCCTTTAAGCTTATTAATAGAAAAGTAAAACTTATTCTTTTACTAATCGAATAACCTGTTCGCTATTGGCGGATTTTAATTTCAACATATATATTCCGCTTGCAAGCATTGTGAGGTCAAAATCTTTTTTGTTTAAACCTGTGAACGCTTCAATAGTTTGATGCGTTAATTCTCTTCCTGCGATGTCACAAACGGTTGCTGCATAATCCTGGTTAGCAGAGGAAGTAAATTGAAGTGTAACCATTTCGCCTGCCGGGTTTGGATAAATCACTATGCTTTCACTTTCATTTTCGTCTTCCGTCACCCTGCAGTTAACAGTTACAATTTTTCCTGCGCTCAATTTTGAACAACCATTAGGATTTGTGACCTGGACTTTATATGTAGCTGCTGTTCTTGCAGTATAATTTTGTGAAGTAGCACCTGCTATGGTAGCGGTGCCTTTTTTCCACAGGTAAGTATAACCGGTGCCGCTGTTAGCCTGAAGCACTACACTATCGCCTGCGCAAAAGGTTGTAGCTCCCTGGGCTGTTATTGTTGCTATGGGTGCAGGGTTAACTGTAACCACCACACCTGATGATAATGCGCTGCAGCCACCGGGATTGGTAACCTGCACGGTATAAGTTCCTGATGCACTGGGTTTGTAAGTTATGGCTGTGGCTCCGGTTATAAAAGCAGTTGCTTTCTTCCATTTATAAGTATAACCTGTACCGCTGTTGGCTGTAAGTGTAAGCGGTTTAAGTCCAGAGCAAAAAGTAGTTGGTCCGGTGATGGCAATAGTTGCTGCCGGTGAAGGGCTTACCGTTACTGTTGTAGGTGCTGATGTTTTTGTACATCCCCCAGCACCGGTAACTGTTACGGTGTATAACCCGCCTGTGGTTACTGAAATTGCTTGAGTGGTAGCGCTTGTGTTCCAGCTATAAGAAGTGTTTGCAGAGGCAGTTAAGTTAACTGACGAACCGCTGCAAAAAGTAAGTGGACCGGAAGCTGTTATAGTAGCAACCGGGTCGGGATTTTGATTGACAACACTTGTTGATTTTGTACCGGTGCAACCCTTTGCGTCTGTTACAGTCACTGTATATGTTCCCACTGCAAGACTGGTTATGTTGCTTGTGGTTGCGCCATTGCTCCATGCGTATGCCGCATAAGGAGTGTAACCATTGGTTAAGCTCAAGGTGATAGCTCCGTTGGTGCTGTAAGTGCACGTAGGCTGTGTTACGGTGCGGTTAATGGTAATGCTGTTGTCATAACCCGCAAGGTAATTGCTTCCGTTTTGATTAATAAGATAGCCGCCTACAAAAACATCTGTACAAGTAGGAAGAACTGCATAAGCATATTCACCGGCAACATTTACATAGTTTCTTGGATGAAAAGCTGTTGCCAAGCCTGTGGAAGTATCCAATGCCGCCACTATATCATACCTGTTGCTGCCACCAATGGTATCATAAAACTGACCACCTGTGTATAATTTATTGCCTGCTAATTCCAATGAATAAATATAATTAGTGCCTGATGGACTCGGATTCCAGGTGCGCAAAGAATTATTGGACAGATTATAGGATGCTAAACCCGATCGGTTTTGTGCGGATATCTGGTTGTAATTTCCTCCGAGATAAAAATGATTGGCATTGCCTGTTATTGCATATACATAACTGTTAGGTGAGGGATCAAATGACAGTACTGTATTGGCTGTGGAAATTGCTCCTGCAAACTGCCTTGCACTAGTTTTTAGATGAGTAAATGCGCCACCGAGATAAATATTTGTTCCGTTAATCCACAAATCATTTATATAATTATCAGCTTGCGGATTCCATGTAACTAAAGTGCCGCTGGTGCTAAATGAAGCACCACATCCCCTGGCAGTAACACCAATTTGCGTAAATGATCCCACTGCATAAATAGTAGTGCCGTCATTTTTTACTTTATTTACTGTACTACTTGCGACTGGAGACCAGCTTTGCAAAGTACCGGTGGTTTTATTAAATGCTGCGAGATTGCTTCTTGCCGAATCGTTCGCAGTAGAGAAACTACCTCCTGCATATATATTATTCCCCAACACACTAAGACCATTTACAGTACTATTTGTGAATGCAATAAAATTATCGTTTACCTTGCCGGTGCTGGCATCCAACGCAAGCAGGTTAGGGTGGCTTCGGTAATCAAAATAAGTGAACTCACCAACAGGAAGTAACTGAGCAGTATCTCCTGCTAAATGATAGACCTTCCCATTTGCTTTCGGCAGCCAGCCCGCAATTGTATTGCCTAATGTATCCACTGATACAAGATTGGGAGAAACGGAATCTGTAAAGGCTCCTCCGAGATAAACTTTGCTGCCGATTTGCAGCACATGGTCAATCTCACCACTTGTAAGTTTTGAATCGGGGTTAAAAGTTAAAAGGGTAGAGGAAGGTTCATCAAATGCAAATGCATAGTTGCGTGCAATGCTGTTTACCGTAGTAAAAGATCCTGATACATAAATTTTATTTCCGTAAGTTGTTATTCCGTTGACATAGCTATTGCAATCCATAACGAGGTTGGATATTTTACCTGTGGTGATATTCATTGCGGCAAAATAGCCACGGTTTTTAGCGTTTAAGATGGTGAATGCTCCGCCCATTATTAAATTAGTATTGTCATAGCCAAAGCAAGTAAAATTATTACCGTAAGTATTAAGGTTTGGATCCCAACTGGTGGCTGCCCCGGTGGTAGTATTAAATGCCCCAGCATAGTTTCTTACAGAGTCGCCATTTGCAGCAGTGGTAAATGCCCCTTGTGTAAAAATAGTATTGTTTACAATTTTAGCTGAGTACACATACCCATTTATACGGGCATCAAAACTGAGCAAATTGCCAGTCGCGCTGTCAATAGCGCAAAGCCCTTGACGCGGAGTTGACTGGACAGTTGAAAAATCTCCGCCAAGGAAAATTTTAGTTCCGCTTTTTTCTAAAGAAAATACCTGGTTATCCGGTTGCGGGTTCCATGCATTAACAGTGGCAGCGCTTATGTCAATACGCGCAGCATTTTGCCTTGCCTGGAATTTGGTATTATTAAACTGACCTCCAAACACCACATTAGTACTGTTAATTTTCAATGCGAGTACATAAGAGTCTGCACTGGGATCCCAACTTTGCAAAGCTCCCGTGGCGCTATTCACTGCTGCCACATAGCCTCTTGCAGTTCCGTTTATATTGGTAAAAGTGCCTCCTATATAAAGATTGGTTCCGCTTTTTGAAATTGCATTAACATATCCATCTGTGATATTTGCGTTAAATTTAAGACGGCTGAATTGGAGGTATCCACTGCAGCAAGATTGGTCCGTGCAGTACCGTTTATATTATTAAAATAACCACCCATGTAAATTAAGTTAGCGTCCAGTAATAAATCATTTACAACATAATCGGGCGATGGATTCCAGGCTAACAAAGTTCCGGTGCCTGAACCAACACAGGCTGCATAATTCCTTGCTGTACCATTAATGGCTGTAAAATATCCTCCTAAATAAAATTTGGTGCCTGCTGCATTTGCAATTATTTTATTTACCTGGTTATTGGCATCCGGATTCCAGCTTAGCAGCTTGCCTGTGGTTGCATCTGCAGCAAAAGCATAATTGCGGGTTACTGTTGTTCCGTTAGTATCAACGGATGCAAAACCGCCACCGACATATACAGAGGTGCCTTTAATACAAATAGTAGAAACTGGGCTAAATTCTTTTGTAACAAAACCCGGAACCAATGTTCCTGTTAAATTAACCTTAGCAAAACTGCCGGTGTATATACTGTTTACATAGTTAAAATTACCACCAAGAAAAACCCCGCCTGTGCCCACCGCAATAGCATACACTCCAGCATCGAGTTGTGGAATAAAATTATTATCCACCATGCCATTGGAAAGAATGTGAGCAGCGTAAGCAACTGTAACTCCTGCTACCGAAGTAAAATCTCCGCCTATATAGTTGCCACCGCTACCGTCAGGTTCAATGCAGCGAACGGTTCCATTGGTGGTTGGAAAAGTTTTATCAGGCGCATCGCTTGTTGTAGTAGCTTTTGCAATCCCGTGAGAATAAATTCCTACACCCGTAAAGTTTCCGCCAACGTATAAATGATTGCCATCCGCCTGTAATGAATAACCATAACCAGGAGCAGTTAACGATAAGCCAAAGGACGATTTAAGAAGACCTGTGGTTTGAGAAATACAGGCTAAGCCACGGGAATTTTTTCCATTGATGGTGCTAAAATAACCTGAAGCAAAAATCAAGGTATCCTTTGAGGTAATAGAAAAAACATGACTATCCGCCTGCGGATCCCAGCTTGAAGCGACACCAGTGGCAGGATTAACAGCAGCAAGATAATTACGGGTGACAGCGGAAGTATTGAGATAAGTAAAAGCACCACCCATATATAATTTGCCGTTATGCAAATGAAGGGCATAAACAAGATTGTCCGGTTGCGGAATAAAATTTGGATCAACTGTTCCATTAGAAAGTATGTGCGCACAATAGTTGATTCCTGTATTTTCAATATTAGTAAATGAGCCGCCAATATACCATCCGCCACTGCCATCGGGCACCACACTGTTCACTTGCCCGTTAGTTGCAGGGAAATTAAAATCCCTGTTCTGGCTTGTACCGGTAAATTTAACTAAGCTGCCGGTGTTGTCTCCTGTTTGCGTAAAAGCACCTCCTATGTATGCAGTATTTCCTTTAACGAGCAGGTCATAACCAGAGCTGTTCAGGTTTTCATAGTTTCTTTTGGTGAGTCCGGTGGTTTCACTTATAACGGCAAATCCCTGTTCCAATTTGCCACCAACGTTGTAAAATTCTCCGGTTATTAAAATTAAGGAATCTTTGTTTTGGATTCCCGTCACCCGACCATCCGTACCCGGATTCCATGACAGCGTAACCCCGGTTGTTTTATTTACTGCTGCGATATAACTTCTGTTTTGAGTATTTACCTGGTTAAAATAGCCTCCGAGATAAAGCACACTGCCCTTTAAGTTGAGCGCATACACGTTGCTGTTTGCACTGCATTGAAATGTGGTGTCAAGCGTAAAGTCAGCTTTCAAGTGTGCCACATTGGTATAAGGATTTCCGTTAATCGTAGCTGTGAACGCACCGCCAATATACCAGCCTGTGCTGCCATCAGGAATGATGACATAAACTGCACTGGCTGAAAGGTTGGGAATGTTTGAATAAGGAACTGCATTGCTAAGCGGAGAGAATTTGGAAATCCCCTGCGAACGGTAACCGGCACCGGCAAAGCTGCCACCTAAATACACATTGTTGCCATCTTTTACTATGGCGTTTACTACACCATCAGGAGTCATCCATTTAGGGCTTGGAGTGTTTTGCTGCGCCTTTGCCCATGCACCGGCAATGCAAAGGGCGATAAGTAAGATTGATTTTTTCATAAGTTATTTATTTTTAAGTTGAAGATTTATTTTAGGAGGTAATTAAATCAATTGGGAATTTACAATCGCTTTTGATTAGTAATGGATAAGTTTAAGATGTTTATTTAATGATTTAATGATTTATATTAGATTAGATCAGCAAATATAATGGCAAGAAGTTAGAAGTGCAATTTTTTTTTGTTTTGTTCGGTGTTACAAACTAAGAATACTTTCCTCTGCTACTTTGGCTGTATCGGTTAGTTGTTGAAGAAAACTCCAACAACGGCTGAAAAGGTTAGGATCTTAAGATACTTTCCCCTGCTACTTTGGCTGCATCTGTTAGTTGTTGGAGAAAACTCCAACAACGGCTGTAAAGGCATGTTTTGCTGTCAGCATGTGTTGTTGGGAGCCCGGAAGGAATTGTTTTGCTGTCAGCATGTGTTGTTGGGAGCCCGGAAGGAAGTGTTTTGGGTCTGTTCGATAAACTGTGGAGTCTGTTCAACGAACTGTGTCAAAAGCTAAATTTGACACAGCTCATTGAACAAACTTTGGTAAAGTTGCATCCTGAAAGAGCCCAATTTTCAAAACAATCTATTATAGAAGTGAAATTAAAATTAAATTCTTTCCTTCCTCGTTGCAATTCTATACAGCGTTAATCCCATCACAGTAAAAAATGCAACACCTAATAATTCATAACCGTTTTGTCCTAATGCATTGATAAGAGTGGGACCCATGCTGATGCTTTCCAGTTTTGCAAATACATTTTCATTCACGCTAAGTAAAGCCACTATAACACCTGCCAGTGCACCACCAGCCACCAGACCTGTTGCAAACAAGCTTCCTTTACCCAACTCTGCATCTTCCACGCCTTCATGCTTGCGTGATGCCCTCCAGTCCACAATACCTTTAATTGCACCTCCCGCAAAAATGGGCAGGGTAGTGGAGAGTGGCAAGTAAGCACCCACAGCAAATGATAATGATTTAACCCCGCACAGTTCCATGGTGATGGCAATAAATACTCCCACCAGCACAAATACCCAGTCAAGGTTAAAGGAAAGCAATCCTTTAATCAAAGTAGCCATTAACGTGGCTTGGGGTGCCGCATATTTTTCACCAATAGCATGTTTAATGCCGCGTGCTGCCAGGTCAGCAGTAGGTGTATCCAGGTACTTTACAGTAAATCCTATCACCACGGATGATACTATGGCACCAATAAACAAAGCAAGCTGTTGATATTTGGGAGTGGCGCCCACAATGTATCCTGTTTTTAAATCCTGTGAAGTAGCACCAGCATTAGCAGCCGCAATACACACAATGCCACCAACAACTAATGCCATTGGTTCATATACTTTACCTGTCCATCCGATGGCGATAAACACCAGCGCAGTCCCCATGATGGTAGCTATCGTCATACCGCTGATGGGGTTATTGCTCGAGCCGATTAAACCCACAATGCGGCTGGATACCGTAACAAAGAAAAACCCAAACACCACAATCAATACTCCTATCAATAGCTTGCTGATAATGGAATCACCAGGCAACATCGGCATCAAAGCCATGATAACAATCAAGGCAATGCTACCTATGATTACAGTCTTAAATGAGAGATCGTTTTCAGTGCGTATTACTGCGGCATCACCTTTCTCCTTCATGCTGCCCATGCTTTCTTTAAAAGAAGAAATGATGGTTGGGATGGTTTTAATTAAAGTGATAAATCCTCCTGCTGCCACTGCACCTGCACCAATCTGTCGCACATAAGCACGATAAACCGCTTCAGGCATATTACTGATGGTGTGCGCCACAGGATCCCACCCGAACCGTGCGCTGGCTTGTGTAATATCCAGCAATCCTAATTTCTGCAATTGCAATGCAATTGTATTCGGTGGTACAAGGCTTGCCAGTAATGGTATTAAACCCAGCCATGCAAGCACACCACCCGCCACCAGCACTCCTGCAATGCGCGGACCTATTATATAACCCACACCCATGTACTCAGGTGTTATCTCTGCATTAATGGTGGCTGAGGGAAAATATTTATTCGCCTGCCTTGTTACAAAAGCAGGTACATCATGTATGATATGAAACACCCTTTGAAACAATGCATACAACATGCTAAATCCAAGACCCATATAAGCGGTTTTGGCAAAGTCACCGCCTTTCTCACCGGCAATCAGCACATGCGCACAGGCAGTTCCTTCAGGGTAGGGGAGAGCGCCATGCTCTTTCACAATTAACGATCTCCGCAGCGGTATCATCATCATGGTGCCCAGCATTCCGCCTAATACGGCAAGGGTAAATATGGTCCAGTATTCAAAATACTGCATGCCATTGCTGATGCCATCTTCATTAACGGAGAGAAATAAAAACGCAGGCAGGGTAAACACCACCCCCGATGCAATACTCTCACCGGCTGATCCCGTAGTTTGAATGATGTTATTTTCAAGAATGGTGGTTTTAAAAAATTTTCTTCCAAGCGATATGGCAAGCACTGCAATGGGAATGGATGCAGATACGGTTAATCCTGCCTTGAGTGCTAAATATACGGTACTTGCACCAAAGATGACACCAAACACTGAACCCAACAGGATGGCTTTCAGCGTAAATTCTTTTACATTGTCAGTGGCTGAGATATAGGGTTTAAATTCCATGCTTTTTAGTTTACAGTTTTTTAGTTTACCGTTTTCATTTATCAGTTTACAGTTTACAGTTTTGAGTTTACAGTTTACTGTTTAGGGTTTTACAATTTCTTTCACATGTAAACTGTAAACTGTAAACTCTTTTCCGGTTGGAAGATAGAAAAGATTCAATAACAGGTTTAATTTATTCTACCAACGTACTAATAATAAGGTATTAAGTGGGGATAATTAACTACAAAACTTAAGTCAATAAAACAGTAGGACAAAACAATTTGTTAATCTATAATAAATACTATTTTATACTCTCAAAACATAATTTATTCATCTTCTCCCATATTCTTTATTATTAATATTGCACGGTTTTTGAAAAACAGAGTTTCAAACTTAAAACGTATTATTAAATGACCGGAAAAATTTTACGCACTGCAATATTTTTATGCATTTCAGCCACAATAGCCAATGCACAATTAAGGTTTCAAAAAACCATTGGAGGTATGGTGCTTGACTGGGCTAACTCTATTCAGCAAACTCCAGCTGACAGCGGCTATATAATTTTAGGAAGCACTAAGAATTTTGGTGCCGGAGCACAGGATATCTATTTAATTAAAACCAATGTTTTTGGTGATACCCTTTGGACACGCACCTTTGGTGGTTTGTCTGGCGATGAAGAAGGAACAACTGTTCAGCTAACAAGTGATGGAGGATACATAATCTCCGGTACAACTGAAACCTTTGGCGCAGGATCAGGTGATATTTATCTTGTCAAAACCAATTCAACAGGCGATCTGGTGTGGTCTAAAACTTATGGTGGTACTAATATCGAGTATTGCACCGGCATGCAGCAATGCACAGATGGGGGATATATCCTGAGTGGTTACACCTCAAGCTTCGGGGCAGGGGGTAGCGATGCTTATATCATCAGAACCAATTCCGTTGGAGATACTTTGTGGACTAAAACCATTGGTACTCCCGGTCAGGATAAAGCTTTCGCTGTGCGTCAAACAAGTGATAGCGGTTTTGTGGTGGCTGGTAGTGCTACTGTTAACGGATCAATAGATGCGTTCCTGTTAAAGACAGATGCTTCGGGTGCGCAGTCATGGTTAAAAACTTATGGCTCTGACAGTACTGAAATTGCTTATTCTGTTATACAAACCACTGATGGCGGATATTGTTTTGCAGGTAGCACCTCTGGCTCAGGTGCGGGGCAGCTGGATATCTATTTAATTAAAACAGATGCTGCCGGTGACACCACATGGACTAAAACAATTGGTGATGCTAATAACGAAGTTTGTTTTTCACTTCACCAAAATACTGATGGAGGTTATATACTTACCGGTTATAGTAACAGTTTTGGAGTAGGAGGTGGTGATGATCTGCTCGCTATAAGAACAGATGTAAACGGACAAGCCCTCTGGACCCGCACTGTAGGTGGTATCAGCAATGCAAGAGAGGAAGGTCGTTCTGTTATCCAAACTATTGATGGAGGTTTTATGATATCGGGTTTTACGCAGAGTTTTGGTTTGGGAGGTACTGATATTTTTCTTGTAAAGGCAGACTCTACCGGCCTTTCAGGATGTAACCACATCAATTTACCTGTTATAACAGGTATAACTGCAAGCACTATTGGTAATGGCACATCTATAATAACAATGCATGCAGGCATAGTTGGCAACCCATTTACACTTCAAGGTTTTGGTGCAGGTGATGTTCATGTGGCATGCACGTCAGCCGGTATTGATGAAGTACAGCATAACTTAAATGTACAGGTTTATCCTAATCCAATGAATACATCAGCATTGGTAGTAATTAATGGTAATACCCTTGGCGGGGATATTTCTTTTATATTATCAGATATGCAAGGTCGCATAGTGATGAAACAAATACAACGTCCGTTATATTCAGATGGCGAAACAGTTATTCCTGTTAACAGGGAAACGCTTTCACCCGGTATGTATTTTTATTCTGTTACTGCTTCTTATTCTTTTACCGTTAGCGGAAAGCTTGTAGTAGAATAATTCTTTAATCAATTATAAATAAATATAGTGTGAACCCTGCTTTCTACAAAGCGGGGTTCATTTATATTAATCTGTTTCCGAAAATAAGATTCAAAGAAAGCTAATGTTGATAAACAACTTTACTGCTTCACTATTTTTCCTTTTGCAGTAAAACCTTGTAGGTCTTTAACCTCAGCAACATAAACCCCGTTTGCAAGTTTGCTAAAATCGAGTTGTGCATTGCCATTAAAATATTGTTGCAGTAATATGCGTCCGGTCAAATCGGTTATTGTTAAAATACTATTGTTCTGATTTTTATCACTACGAATAGAAGTGAAATTACAAAAAGTGAATGCAGGATTTGGATAAATAGAAATTTCATTATTCTCATTTATACTATTAGTTCCGGTAATAATATTGTTATCCAGTTTGGCAATAAATAAATCAGGCGTATCACCTAAGATATCTGCATTAATTAATGTAACTGTACCTGCATAAAAAGAAGTACTATAATAATGTCCGGTCACATATATATCAGTAGGAACATTAAATGCTATTGAGCTCGACCAATCATCACCTGCACCTCCCATTGATTTAGCCCACTTAATATTTCCCATGCTATCTAACTTGGAAATAAATACATCATGCTCTCCGTTTGAAACAAGATTATACACTCCAGTATCAGGGTCAAAGTCGGCTGTCTGCCAAAACCACCCTGTGTAATAAACATTATTGGAATCATCTATTGCTATTGAAGTGCCTGACGCATCACTTCCATTACCAATTGCTTTGGCCCACACGAAATTGCCTGCACTATCTAACTTTGAAATAAAGATGCTTCCATATCCTGCCGTATCAGCAGTTAGATAATATGTTCCTGCACCGGGATCAAAGTCAGCGGTACCCAAAAAATAACCTGTAGTATAAACATTTGCTGAATGATCAATCGTTATACAAAATCCTTCTCCTCCCGCTGAATCTTCGAATGATTTCGCCCACACAAAATTTCCGGCACTATCTAATTTGGAAATAAAAATATTTTTCACTCCGGGAGAATACAAATAAAATATTCCTGCACCAGGATCAAAGTCAACTGTATCCTGAAACCATCCTGTGGTGTAAACATTTTCTGCCGCATCCACAGAGGTACTATAACTGCCTTTATAAGTTGCTCCTCCCATTCCTTTTGCCCAAATAATATTGCCTGCATTATCATATTTAGCAACAAAAATGTCAAAGAACAAATTCACGGATGTCAGATCATAAATTCCGTTACCGGGATCAAAATCACAGGTTCCTGCAAATTCTCCAGAGATATAAATATTACCTGTAGTATCAAGCACAAGAGAAGTAGTGTAAACTTCTGGTTCCTCAATTGCTTTTGCCCAGATAAAATTACCGGCACTATCCAGCTTATAAAAAAAACTATTTACTCCACCTGATGAAATTAAATTATTAGTGTCAGCACCTGGATTAAAATCTACAGTTCCCGAAAAGGAACCCAATGTGTAAACATTATTTGAATCATCCACAGCTATTGACCATCCAAAATCCTGGTCAGCGCCTCCAATACTGATTGCCCATAAAAAAGTGCCTGATGCATTTGCTTTTGCAATAAAAATATCAACATCACCGGCAGCCACTAATTGATAGCTTCCAAACTGAACTGTTCCCTGAAAATAACCGGTGGTGTAAACATTGCCTGAACCATCCACCGCTACTGATACTCCACGATCAATGTCCAGGTCGCCAATTCCCTTTGCCCACGCCCAATTGGGTGATTGTGCAAGTCCATTATCAGCTAACACTACACAAATTAAAACTAAAAGTGTTTTTAAAAATGTTTTCAATTAATGATGGCGGTTTCTATAAATAGATTGTACGAATGTACGGTTTATTATCAGTTATAAGACAGAAGGTTTGATGGTAAATCGTTCATCACTTTTGTTTATAAGAAACATATTTTTAAAACGCTATAAGGAATGTGGATGTAAATTTTCCTGTATGACTGGTATAACTTAATTTCAGCCCATTAATAAAAAAATAATTCTCACCTAAAAAAACAATCACGTTATTTGAAATTAAAAATTAAATAAACAATGAGCAAAATCACAAATAAAAAAGAGTTATCAAAATCACAACAAGTAGAGCTGATCCGGATTTTAAAAACACGTTTTGAAAAAAACATAAGTTATCATAAAAGTATTGAATGGACTAAAGTGGAGGCAAAGCTGCAAGTTGACAGTAATAAACTCTGGACACTTAATGAAATGGAAATAACAGGCGGTGAACCGGATGTGGTTGGTTATGATAAAAAAACTGATGAATATATTTTTTATGATTGCTCTGCGGAAAGCCCTGGTGGGCGCAGAAGTCTTTGTTACGATCGCGAAGCATTAACATCACGCAAGGAAAACAAACCAAAAAACAGCGCTATGGATTTGGCAGCACACATTGGTGTTGAAATCTTATCGGAAGAAGAATATCGTGCTTTGCAAAAACTGGGGAAGTTTGATACCAAAACATCAAGCTGGGTGAAGACACCTGCAGAAATCAGAAAACTTGGTGGTGCATTTTTTTGCGATTGCCGCTACAATCATGTTTTCCTTTATCACAATGGTGCAGAATCTTATTATGCTGCAAGAGGATTTCGTGGTTCATTAAGAGTTTAATTTTTACTAAGATTTAATAACAGAATTAATAACACATTTCAAATTATGTACGATCTCCCTTATCACAAAGAGCTGAATGAGCAGGTAATTAAACAATTTATTGATCAGTATCCATTTGCTTTTTTAGCCGGGAGTGATGCAGATCATAAACCTGTAGCTACTCAGGTTCCTGTTTTTAGTGAAGAGAAGAATGGAAAAAAAATATTAAGAGGTCACATCATGAAGAACAATGATCATCATAAAGCATTTTTGCATAATGAAAATGTGCTTGTGCTTTTCACTGGTCGTCACACTTATGTAAGCGGTACATGGTATAGCAATCCTCACACCCCTTCCACATGGAATTATATGAGTGTACATGCTAAAGGTGTTATTCGTTTCCTGGATGATTATGCATTAATTGATGTGCTCCGGATGACAACCTTACATTTTGAAAATCAGAATAAACAATCAGCCACCATATATGATAATCTTCCTTTAGATTATACACAGAGATTAATGAAAGCAATAGTTGCTTTTGAAATTGAAGTGAAAGAGATGGATACTGTTTTCAAATTAAGCCAGGACAGGGATGAACAAAGTTATCATAACATAATTGGGAAACTCAAAGAACAAGGCGAGGATGGAAAAGTCATTGCTGCTGAAATGGAAAAAAGAACCAAAGAATTATTTCCTGGCATTAATGAAGGATAATTATACGTTCCGGATATGAAGATTGTTTAAATAACATTGGTAAAAAAAAATAATGAACAAAGAATTTGCACCATACAATGATTGCCAAACATGAGACTTTGTAATTTGTTTTTAGCTTTCGCTGGAAATAAAAACGTATGGCATTAAACTTTTATTCCATTATAAAAACTTTATAAAAAATGAAAAGCGATATTACAGGCAAAGCAAAAATCACTATTAATACATCTGCTGACAAAGTATGGGCAGCATTAACCCAACCTGAGATAATTAAAAAATATTTCTTCGGAACCGATGTGGTTAGTGACTGGAAACCGGGAAGCCACATCTATTTCAGGGGTGAATGGAAAGGAAAAAAGTATGAGGATAAGGGTGTCATATTAGATGTGGAACCGAATAAATTATTCAGGTATAAGTACTGGAGTTCTATGTCAGGCATCGAAGATAAGCCGGAGAATTATGTGAATATAACTTATGAATTGAAAGAGGAAAATAATGGTACTACTCTTTTCATAACGCAGGAGAATATCCCTACCCCTGAAATGAGAGAACATTCGGAGCAGAACTGGAATAAAGTGTTGCAAGATTTAAAAAAGCTGTTAGAAAAGGGACAGGCAACTTATACCTGAGTTTTTAGGTACCCAAAAAAAAGAATTTATTGTGGAGTCGCTTGCAAATTTTGTGGTTAAAAAATAACCAAATAAAATTTTTATGAAAGGCATATTTTTTTATGTTTATCATACAAAAAAACAATTAACCAAGATACAGGATTAAATAAAACAGGGA
>JANLZB010000083.1:0-8200 GCA_031366005.1 Bacteroidota bacterium
TGGTTTCTTACGAGATGGGAAAAATTTACCAGGAAGGCTTGGGCGAAGTGCAGGAGATGATTGACATCTGCGATTTTGCTGTTGGGTTATCACGTCAGCTACATGGTTTCACCATGCATAGTGAACGGCCGAAGCACCGCATGTATGAGCAGTATCATCCGCTTGGAATTGTTGGTATTATCTCAGCATTTAATTTTCCTGTTGCTGTCTGGAGCTGGAATGCAATGCTTGCAATTGTGTGCGGTGATTGTGTGGTGTGGAAACCTTCTTCTAAAACTCCTTTGTGTGCAGTAGCAGTGCATAATATTATTGCTGATGTATTAAAAGAAAACAATGTTCCGGAAGGTGTTTGCAATTTAATTGTTGCAAGTTCAAAATATGTAGGCGACAATTTTTTAGCAGATAAACGTGTGCCATTAATTTCTGCAACAGGAAGCACAAGAGTTGGAAAACGTGTGGGCTCCATTGTGGGAGAAAGATTAGGAAGAAGTTTGTTAGAGCTTGGTGGTAACAACGCAATCATCATTACAGAAAATGCTGATTTGGATATGGCTTTGCGAGCAACTTTATTCGGTGCCGTGGGCACTGCCGGTCAGCGTTGCACTTCTACACGCAGATTAATCATCCACGAAAGTGTGTATGAAAATTTCAAACAAAAATTAGTGAGCGCTTATCAGCATATCCGCATCGGACATCCGTTGGATTCTTCAACTTTAGTAGGACCATTGATTGATAAAACAGCGGTTGATGATTTTAATACTGCTATTGAGCGTGTAAAAAAAGAAGGTGGTACCATTTTAATTGGCGGAAAAAATTTGACAGGTGAAGGATATGAAAGCGGTTGTTATGTTGAACCCTGCATAGCAGAAGTTCCGAAAAATATTCCCATTGTTTGTCACGAAACATTTGCTCCTGTTTTATACATCATGAAATATAAAACCATTGATCAGGCGATTGAAATGCAGAACGATGTGCCACAGGGTTTATCTTCTTCTATTTTTTCAAAAAATATTTTAGAGACAGAAAAATTTCTCTCGCATGAAGGTTCTGATTGCGGAATTGCAAACGTAAACATCGGCACAAGCGGTGCTGAAATAGGGGGTGCTTTTGGTGGAGAAAAAGAAACAGGCGGAGGACGTGAAAGCGGAAGTGACAGCTGGAAAATTTATATGCGCAGACAAACCAACACGATTAATTACTCTACTGAAATGCCTTTGGCTCAGGGAATAAGATTTGATGTTTAAATTTTAGATTTGGACAAATTGGAAGTTTGACTTCCAATTTGTCCATTATATTTTTTCCTTAAACCAATCCTGTATCCTACTTATAAAATGACAAACCCGTTTTATTTTGGTAAAATACTCACCAAATAAAGTTTATTTCTATCTTTGGACAAATTGGAAGTGTGACTTCCAATTTGTCCAACAGAAAAATGATTATTCAAAGGCATATCGTTAAAAAGTTGCTTGCACTTTCAAAGAAATTTAAAGTGGTGAGTGTGATGGGTCCCCGACAGTCGGGTAAAACTACATTGGTGCAGCAAACGTTTCCAAATTATGCGTATGCCTCGTTGGAAGATTCAGATGTGAGGCACAACGCAGAAAAAGATCCACGTGGATTTTTGGAAAGTCTTGGCAATGGAGCAATATTGGATGAAGCACAACGTGTTCCACATTTGTTCTCTTACATTCAAACGCATGTTGACAAATTAAAAAAGCCGGGACAATTTATTATTACAGGTTCCTCCAATTATTTAATGCATCAGGAAATTTCACAATCTCTTGCCGGACGTGTTGCAGTAATGCGCTTGCTTCCTTTAAGCATGAGTGAATTGCAGGATTCAAAATTCGCCTCTCAAAAATTAAACAGTTTGCTGTTCAGAGGTTTTTATCCTCCGGTTTATGAAACCAATATTCATCCTTCCGATTGGTATGGGAGTTACATACAAACCTATATTGAAAGAGATGTACGACAAATTCAAAATATTGGCAATCTCTCCAACTTTCAGCGATTTCTCCGTTTGTGCGCAGGCAGGATAGGGCAACTTGTAAATTATTCATCTCTGGGTAATGATTGCGGAGTGAGCCATCATACTATTAAAAGCTGGATGAGTATTCTCGAATCAAGTTTTATCGTTCATAACCTGCAACCTTATTTTGTAAATTTCAATAAGCGCATTACCAAAACTCCGAAACTCTATTTTTACGATACCGGGTTGGCAGCATTTCTTCTTGGTATTAAAAACGAAAAACAATTGAACGATCATTATGTTACAGGTCACCTGATGGAAAATTTTGTTATTAATGAATTGATGAAAAATGCTTACAACAAAGGAGAACTTCCGGATTTTTATTACTGGCGTGATAAAACAGGAAATGAAATTGATTGTCTTATTGATAAAGGGCTTACTAAGATATTGGTTGAAATTAAATCCGGTAAAACGTTAAACAGCGATTATTTCAAAGGAATGCAATATTATAAATCGTTAGATAAGCGACACAGGATAAATGCATGGCTCGTTTATAATGGAGAGAATGAAACAAAAACAAATTCAATTCATGCAATTAACTGGAAAAACATACAAGATATTGATTTTTAAAATTGGACAAATTGGAAGTCATACTTCCAATTTGTCCAATACACTCCTCTAAAGAAAAAATAAAATCATGCTCAAAATAGACATTCACACCCACATCATACCCGAGCATATGCCTGACTGGGCAAAGAAGTTTGGCTATGGTGGATTTATTTCTTTAGATCATCACAAACCGTGTTGCGCACGTATGATGGTTGGTGATAAATTTTTCAGAGAGATACATGATAATTGCTGGAGTGCTGAAACAAGAATAAAGGATTGCGACCAACATGGTGTGCATGTTCAGGTGTTAAGTACAATACCTGTAATGTTTTCGTATTGGGCAAAAGCTCAGGATGCACTTGATCTTTCAAAATTTCTTAATGATCATATTGCAGAAATCGTTAACCGTTATCCAAAAAAATTTATTGGTTTGGGAACTATACCAATGCAGGATCCTGATCTTGCAATTCAGGAATTAGAACGTTGTATGAAGATGGGATTGCATGGTGTGCAGATAGGTTCTCATGTGGTTGAAGACTGGAACCTTGGATCGCTTTCTTTGTTTCCTGTTTTTGAAGCAGCAGAAAAATTAAATGCTTCCATTTTTGTTCATCCGTGGGATATGGCAGGTCAGCAACGCATGGAACGTTATTGGTTGCCGTGGCTTTTAGGTATGCCTACTGAAACAGCACTTGCAATTTGTTCAATGATTTTTGGAGGAGTGTTTGAGAAACTTCCAAAGCTGCGTGTTGCCTTTGCTCATGGTGGTGGTACCTTTCCATCATTGATCGGGAGAATTGAACATGGCTTTGAAAGCCGTCCTGATTTAGTGGCGATTCATAACAACGTGAATCCAAGAAATTATGTTGGAAAATTTTATGTTGATTCTCTTGTTCATGATCCAACTGTTTTGAATTATCTGGTTCGTTTTATGGGAGCTGACCGTGTTGCCCTCGGTAGTGATTATCCATTTCCGCTCGGAGAAGATGTTCCGGGAAAATTAATCGAGTCAATGAATTTTAATGATCACATCAAAGAGCAATTGCTAAGCGGGTCGGCTTTGGAATGGTTGAATGAGAAGAAAGAAAAGTTTTTGTAAATTCTATCTCTCAAACCATTTTTTCTGATGGGCTAAATTAATTGCCTGCGCTTTTGAACTTACATGCAACTTGTCGTAAATATTAGCAATGTGTTTACGTACAGTGTGTGTGCTTAAAAAAAGTTTTTGTGCAATTATTTTATAATCATATCCATTCACCAACAGTTTTAACACTTCAATTTCACGTTCTGATAACTCAGGTTCTGATAAATTATCTGATTGAACATTAGCATTTGCAGGTATAGCCTTCATCAACATATCCATTGCTTTTCGTGCAATTGACGGACTCATTGGTACACCACCCACTTCCACAATCTGATGAACATAATCTTCAATAACACTTATTTTTTCATCTTTTAATAAATAACCATTTGCGCCTGATTTAATGGCTTCAAAAATTTTTTCATCATCATCAAAAACAGTAAGCATTAAAAATTTTACCTCCGGATATAAAGCCCGTGCATTTGATACAGTCGCTATTCCATCCATTTCAGGCATTTCAATATCCATCAATACTACCTGTGGTAAATCTTTTTCTTCCAAAGCCTTCATCTTTTCCATAAAGTCAATCCCATTCTTAGCCATAAAAACAACTTCTATAACTTTAGAAAAACGCAATTGCTCACTCAGCAAAATACGGTTTTGAGGTTTGTCATCCACTATAGAAATTTTAATTGACATGGATTTATTTTAGATGCGGCAAAATTGAATTGTAATTTTTTAACAATCAATAACTCATTTGTGTTATTAGTTGACAAGAAGCAAGAAGCAAAATTGAAAATTCCAAATCTAATCGTGTTTGATCTTAACTTTTGTAAAGAGATATCGTAGTTCCTTTGTTTGGAACACTTGCAATTGCAATTTTTGCTTTTACCTGTGATGCACGCTGCTGCATGTTTTCCAATCCAAAATGATTTTCAAATTGCTGATTTGTATCAAATCCTTTTCCATTATCTGCTACAATTATTTTCCAGCTGTGGTTTTTATCCGAGCTAAAAGAGAGATGGATTTGTGCTGCATTGGAATGAAAAATTACATTGTTAATGGCTTCCTGGCAGATCCTGAAAATATTAAGTGAATCAATTGAGGAAAAAGAAATTTCGCTTTCAATATTTTCACTGATGATTAATTCTATTTCAGGATGATCACCAAGTTGCTGTTGAGTAAAAACTTTCAAACGATCAGTAAGATCACGCAGATTAATTTTTTCTTTTTTAAGTGCCCATATTGTTTCTCTTAAATCAGAAATTGTTTTACGCGCTGAGTTATGAATCTCATCAAGGTAATCTGCTTTTTCAACTACTGAATTGTTATTACTGCTTTTTACAAATTCTATTTTACGGCTGATAAAACTGAGTTGTGTTCCTATATTATCATGTAACTCCGCTGCAATTCTTTTTCGTTCATCTTCTTTTGCTTCTGAAATAGCTACCATTGCCATGCTTTTTTGTTTTTGTTGATATTGGTTAAAAACCAGGAAAGTAAATATAACTATCATGACAAAAAAAGTCAGCGATCCAAACAACAGATAGTTGCGTTTTGTTAATGATAGATTTTGCTGAATAATAATTTTTTCTTTTTTAGCCACTTCATATTTTGCTTCCATGTCCGCAATGGCACGTTCAGAATTTTGTTGATAAAGTGTGTCCTTGAGATTAATTATAGTAAGCAATGTATTTGCATATTCATCTTTCTTATTTGCTATCTGATAATTTTCAGCCAGTGCACTATACAGAAAAATAAGTTTTGAAAAATTCTTTTTCTCTTTCGCTATGGCAATTCCTTTTTGTGCAATGTCAATTCCTTTTTCTGTTTCATTAATAGATGCATAAAAAGAGGATAGCTGCGCCATGTCACTCACTACAAACATTACATCCCCTATATGCTCACGCATCTGCAAAGCTTCTTTCATATCATGTTCAGCCGCAGCAAAGTTTTTTTGTTTCATATACATGTCAGCACGTATATTAAGTGCATTGGCTATCCCGGTAAGGTTTTCATCTTTTCGAGTACATTTTAAAGCAAGGTTAATATAATAAAATGCTGAGTCGTCCTTTTCAATATTATTATAACAACTGGCAATGTTCGAAAATAAAAAACTTGCCTCGTATAATTTATTTGTATCAGTAGTGTAATTAATCCCTTTATTAATCCACCTGATGGCATCATTAAAATTTCCCAATTCCATATTTGCCCAACCCATCACAGCATAAGCACTCAATACACGTAAAGTATCTCTTCCTTTTTCGGCTTCCTGTAATAACAGAAACGTGTTTTCAATTGCTTCTTTAGAATTTCCTTTGCGGATGAGCGTAGTTATTTTTGAATTGATTATACGCAACCTGACATCAGTATATTTTTTTCCTTCAGGTATTATTTTTAACAAGCTATCCAGTAAATGAAGCGACTCATCAAAATGGGCAGCACGGCTCAGATAAATGCTTCGCATGGTTTTGACACGAAAATATTCAGGTGAGCCTGGAGGTGATAAGTTTTCGCCAAGTTGAATATATTTTAAAAGATTGCTGTTTGACAATGAATAATTTTTTGCACAGATGTTGAGAATGATTTCTAATTTCTTTTGCGATGAATGCTGTTGATTAAGTTGAGAAAAAAGGCTGTCAAGTTTTGGAGTTTGTGCTTTTAAAGAATCACAAATTGATATAAAGCATAATCCAATAAAAAGAAGATTACAATGCTTATAAAAAATATTTATTGTTCTGTAAAACGCTGCCATTATTTGCGAAAAATAACACAAATGAGTTATTGTGGCAAATGCAAGTGTGGCTCACCTTTGCGAGGTCAAATTAAAATACCATAATCCAATGAAAACACTTAAACTTATTATTTCGTTATTGTGTATCCTTTTATCAGGTATTACACAGAGGGCATTTGCTGTATCTGAGTCGGAACCCAACAACACCTGGAACCAGGCTAATGTCATCACACTGGGTGCAACCGGTACCGGAGGATTCTCACCTGCAGGAGAAACAGATTGGTGGCGTGTTACATCAGCTACTGACGGAAAGCTAACCATTAACTGGAGTTCTATAAACGGTCAATATGTTTATTGTGAAGTTTTTGATACCCTGGGTTCTTACGGTGTGTCCACAGGAGTTTATACTAATTCTTCCAATGTAATTAATATTGATGGTCTTACTGCAGGAACTTATTACATCCGTTTGCATCCATTTTATGCGACTGAAACAACTACTTATTCTTTTGTTCCAACTTGGACCACACCTGCACAAGCAAATGATGTAGAGCAAAACGGAACACGTGCATTGGCTTCCACTTTACCATTAAATGGGAGTGTAACCGGGCACATAGGTTATTATTATAAAAACCTGGACGACACGTTAGACTGGTATAAAGTAACTACTAATAAAGATGGACGACTTGATTATACCATTACTTCAAATAACGGACAAAATGTATTTGCAGAATTGTTTGATAATGATGGCACCACTTACTTAGCAGGTAATTACACCACCGCTACAGCTACTTATAGTCGTGATGGGCTTGCAGTGGGAACTTATTATATCAGAGTACGAACTTATTATATTTCCGAATTTGCACCTTACACTCTTTCTAATACTTTGGTTTTACCATCAGTCATAATTGATCCTGAGCCAAATGGCACCCGGGCAACAGCTCTTGCTTTAGCTCCTGGTGATTCAACTGTTGGTCATATCAATTATTATTACAATCATGCTTCAGATACATTAGATTGGTACAAAGTAACTACCACATTAGACGGCAGGCTCGACTATACAATGACATCACTAAATGGTCAAAATGTATTTCTTGAACTTTTTGATAATGACGGAACAACTTATTTAGGAGGTAATTATACAACCGCAACTGCTACTTATTCAACAGATGGATTAGCAGCAGGAACTTATTATTTAAGAATAAGAACCTTTTATTCTTCGGAATGGGCACCTTATAAAGTTAAAGTTAAATTAATTACTCCTGTTGAGCCAATTGATATGGAGCCTAATGGAACAAGAGCGCTTGCAACCATACTTAATCCGACCGATTCAATCACCGGACATGTTGGATATTATTATAACCATGTAAGAGATACTTTCGATTATCGAAAGATTGTTATTACTGGAAATGGAAAGTTAGACTGGACAATTCATTCCAGTAATGGAGCAAATGTTTATGCACTATTGTATGATAACGATGCGACAACATATTTAGGTGGTAATTACACCACTGGTACTACAAGTTACAGTGTTGACGGACTTGCTCCTGGAACTTATTACATGTTGATTAGAACTTATTATACAGGTTCCGAGTATGCTCCCTATTACTTAACAACTAAATATACCATTGAAGGTAATGATGCTGAACCAAACGGAACCAAAGCCCTTGCAAAAACCAAAGTACTTAACGATTCTCTATTGGGAACTGTAGGATTTTATTACAATGGTGTACGGGATACAACAGACTGGTTTAAAATAACCACCACTAATGATGGAGAGTTATCTGTTAAACTCTATCCAACTTCAGGT
>JANLZB010000087.1:0-3778 GCA_031366005.1 Bacteroidota bacterium
AGAGATTTACAGCTTCATTGCTTTTATTCACTGCATCATTATATTGGGCAACAATAATGCTTTGCTTTCTGAAATCTAGTTCGCGATGTAAATAATTTAACTGATCATAAATCAAAGAATTTTTAATTCCATTTGCTTCTATTCTTCTGATGCTTGCATTCAAACTTTCTATTGTATCCTGTTGTTCAAAAACTTTAATTGAATCAATAAAATTAAATGGCTCACCACTGCCTTGTGTTTTATGATCATAAAATTCTGCACTTGTCAATGGAGGATTTAATAATTGCCATAAAGGATCAAAAGGCATGTGGTCTTTAATTAATGTGGAGGGTAACACATCATAATATTCGTTATTCAAATGTCTTTCAAATTTTGCATCGCGGATATAACCGGCACCCCATGTAGGATCATACAATCGCCATTCATTATTTATTAATGCAGCAACCCATGCATGGGGGATGTAATCAATAAATCCGTTTTGCTTGGTATAACCGGTGATAACGAAAGATTTAATTCCGGTTTTTGAACAGAGCTCGTTAAAAGTTTCCGCGTAACCCTGGCAAATTGCTTTGCGTGTGGTTAATGTCTTGCTGATTATTTCTGCTGTAGTAGCGTAGCGATTGATTGCGAAAATATTATCAATATCATAATTAATATTACTTGCCAGCCAGATAAAAATTGCACGTATTTTATCTTCCGGTTTAGTAAATTTTGAATTAAGATAATTCGCAATTTCTTCTGTGTTTTTAGTATAGGGATGAGGAATGCTTAAAGCAATTTTATCAACACGCGAATAAGTGGTGTCGGATTGGGCTAATGCATTTAAGGAAATGAAAAGGAGGAGAAAGAGGAATCTCATAAATTATAATTGAAGCGAAAGTTCACTATTTCATAATTCTAAAAACATGTTGAAGAACCTTAGTATAAAAAGTAGTTTTCACACTTGTTTTCTTTCCAAGAATAAGTGTTTCATTTAAAATAAAAATCTTATGTAACCGTATGTAACTTCTGATTTCAAGTGAATGGATTTTATAATCAATATTTTTTATTTCTAAAGAGAGTTTATCTTTTTTAATTTTTGATGTAATCATCACCAGCAGAAAATCACCTGTATTATTCACTTTTGAATTTGAAATGATTAAAGCAGGTCTATGCTTGCTTTGACTTCCGTCAGAAAAAGGAAAATCAACCCATACTATATCGCCTTTGCGATAAATCATAATTTAAAATACTTTTCATAACGTTCATCTTCTGCACTCAGCCATTCTTCTGCAAGCGACTCTTCAGAAATTAAAGTAGTTGCATTAGGTGTTTTTGGTTTTGATTCAGGGATCGTGGTAGCAGAAGCAATGGTTTTTAAAAAGGTCTTCAACTTATGATAATCTTGTTTGTTACCGACTTTTATATTGAGTGTTCTCATTATTTTATTTTTTCAAATGTATTTAAAATTGGAAATTTGTACAAATATCAAGTTGCATAAATCACTTTTAGCGTTGTATGCATCCCTGCCTTAAAGACCTGCAATGGCTGAATGAGACAATAAATAATAATATGGTTAACTTAAACAACCTCATTCGTTTAATTAAAAATAAATTTTATGAAACAGAAAAAACACAATAAATGGTTTTATATTTACTCATCACAGCTTCCCTCATTGCTTCTTCAATCTCTTCCTCTTCAATTGGGATATTTGCTAATAAATTATTGGTTTTTGGTCGTGATTAAAATATCGTTATTACTTCTTTGTCCACTGTTTTGGTAATCCAACATTGCGTAACATTTCATTTGCCTTCTCCAATTTGTCAGGAAACAAAATCATGTCATCATATTTATTTAATGATTTTTCAATTTTAACAATCGGGACTTTTCGCTTTTTTAATTCTTTTATGATTTTCATTTTGTGTGATGGGTGATCAATCCATATCAAAGATAATTATTTTTTCTTTTTTCTGCGAATCAAAAATCCATCGTATTCAATATTTTTTCTGAACGTTTCCCAATCATCATTCTTTTCTCCCAAAATTTCAAAGTCTTCAACAACAACTGTTAAATATTTATTAATCCCCATTCTGTAAAGTCGTGTTCTTGCTTTTGTACTTCCAGTTGCGTAAATCCATGCAGTGGGATATTTGTCAGTGAAGGCATAAATTGTTCCTACTACTGTTGATAATACTTTTTCACTATCTCCATTGTTTGAAATTATTGTGTCGTCAATTTCGCCTGTTGAATGATCTTTATCTCCAAATGCAAGATTGTAAATGTTCTTAAGATTTGTTTGTTTGTATTGCACCAACTTATAAATAAGTCCCTTTTTTCCTTCGCTTATAAACTCAAAAGTCTGTAATTTATCGCTTGAGGCTAACGGATACTTCGGTAATTTCATTTGATATAATCAGAGATTTTGAATTAATAGGGACATAGAAAAATACAAACTTAATATCTGACTCTACCTACTTGCTCATCACCGCTTCCCTCATTGCTTCTTCAATCTCCTCCACTTCAATTGGGATGTTTGCCATTAAATCTATGGGTTCTTTGGTGGTGATTAAAATATCGTTCTCTATTCTGATACCTAATTTTTCTTCAGGAATATAAATGCCGGGTTCGCAGGTGAAAACCATTCCTGCTTTCATAGGTTCGTATTTGTTACCAATATCATGAACATCCAAACCTAAGAAGTGAGAAGTGCCGTGCATGAAATATTTTTTGTAAGCTGGTAAATCAGGGTTTTGTTTTGCAATATCTTCTTTGGTTAACAAACTCAGGCCAAGTAGTTCCTGCTCCATAATTTTTCCAACATCCGCATGATATTTTTCAATCGTGTTACCCGGCACTAACATTTTTGTTGCCTGTCGCATCACTCTCAAAACAGCATTGTAAACATCACGCTGACGGTCAGTAAATTCTCCGCTCACCGGAACACACCGTGTTAAATCAGCAGCGTAGTTTGCATACTCAGCACCGAAATCAAGCAGGATAACATCACCTGCTTTGCACTGTTGATTATTGTCAATATAATGCAACACACAGGCATTTGCACCTGAAGCGATGATGGGAGTATAAGCATGTCCCGTTGCACGTTTGCGTATAAATTCATGCGTAATTTCTGCTTCGATTTCGTATTCCCATACACCGGGTTTTACAAAACGCATTACTTTGCGAAAAGCTTTCTCCGTAATATCAATAGCTTTTTGAATCAGTTTTATTTCAATATCATTTTTTATTGAACGCAGTTGAGCCATAATCGCTCCGCTTCTTGCAAAGGTGTGAGCAGGCCAACGGTTTTGCATTTCTTTTGCAAAACGTAATTCACGATAAGGCACATCACTTAAAAAACGATCGTTCTCATTGATGTTTACATATACTTGCTGCGCGTGATTCATAAGCATTGGAATCACTGAATTAAAATCATCTGTCCAGTAAATACTTTGAATGCCTGATGCTGCACGTGCTTCGTCCTTCGTGTATTTATGACCTTCCCAAACCGCAATCTTTTCATTGGTTTGTCTGAGAAAAAGCATCTCGCGATGTTGCGGTAGTGGTGCATCAGGAAATATTACCAATATGGTTTGCTCCTGATCAATACCACTTAAATAAAACAAATCGGAGTTTTGACGATATGCAAAATTGCCATCTCCGTTGCGCGGCATTTCATCATTGGCATTAAAGAAAGCTATACTTTTTGGTGGAAGCATTGCAATGAAACGTTTGCGGTTGTCTTCGAATAATTGCTTTTCGATTGGAGCGTATCTCATGTTTTTTAATTGTTAATGTTTTT
>JANLZB010000016.1:0-20266 GCA_031366005.1 Bacteroidota bacterium
AATCCATTGCTACCCTGTTCAAATTTAACTTGAAACAAAGCGAGAAGAAGCATTTTACAATTTCTGTCTAGACGAGGGGTTTTTCGAATTTTCGGTTTCTTTTTTTTCATTTTTTTTAAAGTTTAAATTTTGTTTCAGAATCAACTTGTAACTATTTCTTTGTTTTTTTCATTGATTTAATTGCCCGTTATTTCAACTTTAATAATCTTCCCTTTGAGAGATATTTTTTTATTCCACCTTGTTAATTTTTATTCAGTACCTGTTGTATTCTTTTGGTTAAACTTATTCAATTAGTAATCTATCATTTTGATTTACAATTTCATTTATTTTATTTGATGAAACCGTTCAACTGCTGATGATGTGATTTTATTAATACAACCGATACATTTGAATAAATTAATCATTTCTGTTTTCATCAGCATGATTGAATTATCGGCATGATTGAATTATCAATTATTATTAGAGAATGATCGGTATCCATTTTCAATCAATATGGTACGGTAAAGTAAATATCTGTTCAGCACTAATTAATTAATAGTTTGAATGATATATATATAGATGAATTATAGACAACCTGTCATATTATGTTTGACAAATGAACTGTACTTGGATTCCTTTGTAACAATAAAAAAATTAAGTTTTGGAGTCTAAGACCAAAGTTGATTAGAGATTAGTAATCCTCAAAAATCAAAATAACAGGGTGCGATTAAAAAATTTATGTTATACCATTGGTAATAGCATAAAGAGTTATCTCTGCATTATTTTTCAAATTTGTTTTTTCAATGATGCGTTTACGATAAGTGCTGATGGTTGGAATGCTAAGTGATAATAAAACGGCAATTTGTGTAACGGTTTTACCGGATGCAATCAATTTAAATACTTCAAACTCACGGTTGGATAATGCTTCGTGAGGCGAACCGGGAGACAAGCTTCCTATATTTTCAATGATCGCTTCAGCCACAAATTCAGAAACATATTTACGCCCGGAAATAATCTGATGCACTGCTCTGATTAATTCGCTGGCTGCACTTTCCTTGGTGATATATCCGCTTGCTCCGGATTTCAACACACGCAGTGCATATTGATTTTCAGGATGCATGCTTAATATCAGCAATGGAAGATCAGGAAATTCACTCTTGATTTGTTTGATCATTTCCAGTCCGCTAATACCAGGCATTGACAGATCGCTGATAACAATGCTCCATTTTTTCATACGTGTTTTTTTAATTAGCGCTTGTCCTGATTCAGCTTCTTCAATCAAAGCATCAGGAAACTCATCCATTAGCAAATGCTTTAATCCCTGGCGGAATAAAAAATGATCATCAGCTATTAAAATCTGTGTCGCCATCTTAATTATAATTTACTGGTACAGTTAAAATGATGGTTGTGCCCTGATTTTTTTTGGTGTTAATTTCGAGCGAACCAGTAATCATTAATGCACGTTCTTTCATTCCAATCAATCCAAATGTTTTTTTCTTTTTTATATTTTTTTCATTAAATCCTTTGCCGTTATCATGCACCATTAAAATAATATTTTTTTCATCTCTTTCCAGCGTAGCATTAATTTTAGTGGCGGATGAGTGTCTTGAAATATTTGTTAATGATTCCTGAAAAATCCGGAAAACACATGTATTTATATGTTTATTAAAATGTTGTTCAGTTATACTATTGGTTAAATTAAATTTAATCTGTGTGCGTAGTTCAAATTCGGTTCCATACCATTCGATAGCTGCAATTAAACCCAGATCATCTAGAATGGCAGGACGTAAATCACCTGCAATTCTTCGCACTGTTTTCACCGTTTGATCCACCAGTTTTGACATTCCGTTAATACGGTTTATTAATTCTTCACTTTGTGATTTACGTCTCAGCCACTCCATATCCATCATCAAACCTGACAGCAATTGTCCCAGTTCATCATGTATTTCAAGTGCTATGTGAATACGTTCTTCCTCCAGAATGTTTTCAAGGTAACTTGAAAGATTTCTTAACTGCCCATTTATTTCGAGTATTTCCTGTTCTGCTTTTTTCTCCTTCGTGATATCATTAATTAATGACATGATGGATAAAACATTACCATCCTCGTCCCTTAACACAGAATTGAACCACTCACAATAAATTACACTTCCTGATTTGGTATTATTTCTGTTGATTCCTTTGGTTTGTTCCATAGCTCCGCTTATCAGTTCTTTTGCACGTATGGCAACCATCTGCACATCTTCTTCATTTACAAGATTGAAATCATTAAAATGTTTATTTATTACTTCCGCTTCCTGCCATCCGAAAATAGTTTCAGCCTGTGGCGACCATTTTTTAATTATAAAATTTCTATCCCATTCAATTACAGCTAATGGAGTATTATTCAAATGGTGATTCAATCGTTGATTAGACAGCTGTAAATTATCTTTCTCGATTTTTTTTAATGTGATATCCCTGAATAAAATTGAAAGGCCGTTTTCTGATGGATATAAATTGACTCCAAACCATTTATCATAGGGAAGATAATAGTCTTCGATATAAATATGTTTCTGTTCCTTCATTGATTGCAGTATAGCTTTGTCAAATGATGATCCGGCTGCTTCAGGAAATTCCTTTTCATACTTTTTACCAATCAATTCTTCCGGAACACGATTAACTATTTTGCCTGCTACCTTATTGCAATAAGTAAATTCCAGATTTTTATTCAGTGCCAAAAATGCATCTGCGATGCGCTCTAAAATTTGCTCTTGCCCGGAAATTTTTTCCTGTGTAGGCTTCATTCTTTATTATTTCAAGGCTAATCAGAGAATACAGAAAACACTTATTTAATAGTTTAATTAAAGAAGTATAAAATCAAAAAAATAATTCAGGCAGACAGGGTTCAATTAATAATCAAAGGTAAAATTTAATTACTGCTTAAACGAGAACAATAAAAAATAAGTAATGTAATGAGGTGAATTAATTAAAAAAAGAGAGGAGTAAAAAAGAATGGTTTTTTGAATTCATGCAATAGATGGAAAAGAAGGAATTTACTCTTCCCACTTACAACAACGCAGACAAGAAGATTGATGAAATCTATTTTTTAATATAACTTGTTTCGGGATTTTGAAAAGTATTTCTTATACCAAATACAAAAACACAGTTCAATTGCTCATTGACTGTAAAATGCAAAACATAGGGATAATTTTTAATTGTTTTTATTCTGAAATCGTCATACCTGATCTGATAAAAAGGATTTTTCTTCAGGTCATTAAGCGATTTGCTTGTTGCTTTATGAAATTTATGTGCTATGATTAGATTGATCTTTTTATAATATTCAAGGGCGTTACTAAAATCATTACCAGCTTCATCTAAAAGTAAAACCTTAAAGCGTTTCATTAATCCACCTTAAATGAATCTTTCATATCATCCCAATTTTTAAAATTTTCAGTCGTTGCATTTTTTTTTCGTGTACGCATTATATTTTTCTCTTCTTCACCAATGATAACAGCATCATTGTTTAATTTCTCAACACTGATATAATTAAGGCTGTTTAAATAATTAAGTAACATTTCCAGTTTGCTCTCGTCCTTGACATTTAAAATAAATTGGCTCATTTTTTTTGATTAATTAAATGTTATTGCAAAAATGGGAATTATCAAATTACCAAATTATCAAATTAAAAAAAACTACATATTCCTCCTGTATTGTCCACCAACTTCAAAAAGCGAATGAGTAATTTGTCCCAACGAGCAATATTTGGAAACTTCCATAATACTTTCAAACATGTTTTTATTATGGATGGCGGTGAGCTGCAAGTCACGAAGCAGCTGCGGTGATTTATCAGCATTTCTTTTATGCAGGTTTTGCAGCATGGCAATCTGGTATTCTTTTTCTTCAGTGGTTGCACGGATTACTTCTTTCGGCATAATGGTGGGCGAACCTTTGCTGCTGAGAAAAGTATTTACACCTATGATTGGATACTCACCTGAATGTTTTAATGTTTCATAATACAAACTCTCTTCCTGAATTTTACCCCGCTGATACATCGTTTCCATTGCACCTAACACACCTCCACGTTCAGTGATACGGTCAAACTCCGTAAGCACCGCTTCTTCAACAAGATCGGTTAGTTCTTCAATGATAAAAGAACCCTGCATCGGGTTTTCATTCTTAGCCAAACCTAATTCTCTGTTGATGATGAGTTGAATTGCCATCGCTCTGCGCACGCTTTCTTCTGTTGGAGTTGTTATTGCTTCATCGTAAGCATTCGTGTGTAGAGAATTGCAGTTATCATAAATAGCATACAATGCCTGCAACGTTGTGCGTATATCATTGAAATCAATTTCCTGTGCATGCAGCGAGCGACCGGAAGTCTGTATGTGATACTTCAATAGCTGGCTGCGTTCATTAGCCGCATATTTCAGCTTCATGGCTTTCGCCCATATCCTTCTTGCAACACGTCCGATCACTGAGTACTCTGCATCAATTCCATTGCTGAAAAAGAAACTGAGATTAGGAGCAAACTTGTTGATGTCCATTCCACGGCTTACATAATATTCCACGTAAGTGAAACCATTTGCCAGTGTAAATGCAAGTTGTGTAATAGGATTTGCACCAGCTTCAGCAATGTGATAACCGCTGATGGAAACAGAATAAAAGTTACGGATGCTGTGCTGAATAAAATATTCCTGCATATCGCCCATCAAACGCAAAGCAAACTCTGTGCTGAAGATGCAGGTGTTTTGTGCCTGGTCTTCTTTTAAAATATCCGCCTGCACAGTGCCACGAACAGCAGCAAGTGTTTGCGTTTTTATCTTTTGATAAACTTCTTTCGGCAACACCTGGTCGCCCGTGGTGCCAAGCAACATTAATCCTAATCCATCATTTCCAGTGGGTAATTCGCCCTGGTATTTCGGACGATTATCTTTATCAAATGTGGAGTTTAACTTTTCAGTGATTTCTTTTTCTAAACCATTTTGCCTGATATAAATTTCGCATTGCTGATCAATGGCAGCATTCATAAAAAACCCGGTAAGCATTGCTGCAGGTCCATTGATGGTCATGCTCACAGAAGTTTTTGGATCAGCGAGATTGAAACCGCTATATAATTTCTTTGCATCATCCAAACAACAAATGCTAACACCGCTATTACCAATTTTTCCATAAATATCAGGACGGTAATCAGGATCATGACCATATAAAGTAACCGAATCAAATGCGGTTGACAAACGATGAGCTGGCATTCCTAATGACACATAATGAAATCGTCTGTTAGTACGTTCAGGTCCACCTTCACCGGCAAACATGCGTGTTGGATCTTCGCCTTCGCGTTTAAAGCGGAACACACCGGCAGTAAAAGGAAATTCACCGGGAACATTTTCTTCCAGAATCCATTTCAGTAATTCGCCCCATGCTTCAAACTTTGGCAGGATAACTTTTGGAATTTTTGTATGACTTAAAGTCTCCGTAAAATTTTCAATCCTTAATGTTTTATCACGCACCTTAAATTCTAAAAACTCCTCCTTATAAGATTTAACTTTTGCAGGAAAGTCTTCGAGCATTTTGCGGTTCTGTCCATCTAATTTTAAAGAGAGTTCGGAGTAGTGAGTTTGGAGTAGGGCAATTAACTCTTCTGATTTATGCTTTGATGATTCAATTACTTCAATTGATAAATGCAATGCAAAAAGTTTTTGTGCTATTGCTGATTGTTCCTTCACCCACTTTTTATAAGCACGGTTGTTTTCAGAAATCTCTGCGAGGTAACGGGTACGTTGCGGAGGGATGATGTAAATCTTCTCACTCATTTCATCACTCACATGAAAATCAGATTTAAGATCAGTACCAGTTTTCTCAACCAGCTTATCCATCACGGCTTTGTACAAACGGTTCATGCCCGGATCATTAAACTGCGAAGCAATCGTTCCGAACACAGGCAATTTTTCATCATCTGTTTCCCAGAGCTGATGATTGCGTTTGTATTGTTTTTTAACATCGCGCAAAGCATCCAAAGCACCACGTTTATCAAACTTGTTTAATGCAATGATGTCAGCGAAGTCAAGCATATCAATTTTTTCAAGTTGTGTTGCTGCTCCATATTCAGGTGTCATCACGTACAGACTCATATCACTGTGCTCGGTGATCTCTGTATCACTTTGGCCAATTCCTGAAGTCTCCAAAATGATTAAATCAAAGTGAGCCGCTTTAACAATGTCCAAAGCTTCCTTTACATATTTTGATAATGCAAGATTGCTTTGACGTGTTGCAAGCGAACGCATATATACGCGAGGATTGCGAATTGCATTCATACGTATGCGATCACCTAACAAAGCACCACCTGTTTTTCGTTTGCTGGGATCAACAGAAATAATTGCTATAGTTTTATCTTTAAAGTCAATTAGAAATCTTCTAACCAATTCATCTACCAGAGATGATTTTCCTGAACCTCCCGTACCGGTTATACCAATGACAGGAGAGTTTTGAGTTTTGAGTTTTGAGTTTTGAGTTGATTTGTCTGAAAGTTTTTCCTGTATGAATTTATAATGCGTTTGAAATTCTTCGGGATTATTTTCAGCGCAGGAAATTAATTCTGCAATTGCTTTTGGATTGCTGGTGCTTAATTCATTTACAGCTCCATTCAATTTAAAGCCGGTTGCAAAATCACATTGCATCAGCATATCGTTAATCATCCCTTGCAAACCCATCTTACGTCCGTCATCAGGATGATAAATGCGTGCAATACCATATTCCTGAAGTTCTTTAATCTCTTCCGGTAAAATAGTTCCTCCACCGCCACCAAAAATTTTGATATGACCGCAACCTTTCTCTTTCAGTAAATCATACATGTATTTGAAATACTCAATATGTCCTCCCTGGTAACTGGTGATTGCAATCGCATTTGCATCTTCCTGAATGGCACAATTCACCACTTCATCCACACTCCGGTCGTGACCAAGATGAATCACTTCAGCTCCGGAACTTTGTATGATTCTTCGCATGATATTTATGGATGCATCATGACCGTCAAAAAGTGAGGCGGCAGTTACAATTCTGATTTTATGTTTGGCTTGATAAGGGGCAACCGTGATCATGAAGACAAAAATAAGATTTAAGGGTTAAAGGAGAATGGAGGAGAAAGAAGGAAGAATAAAACGAAGAAATTAACTTAAAGAAAAACGTAACCTAATCAGGTAAATTCTTTAGATCTAAATGATCTTTATCTCTTCCCGTGATTCTCTTGTTGATTTTCAGGTGATGCAAACCAATAAAGTTTATTTTTTCTCCCTCATAATCTACTTCTTTGCGGGCTTCATAGCATTCGTCAAATGATAACCCACTCACACCGGTAAGTATATCTATCCGGAATGGGGGAAAACCCAATTGAACAACATAATCCTCTTTTAGGAAATCATCAACACTGATATCAGGTGAAGCAAAACCAAATTCGGTTAAAGCATTTACCATTCGCAGCGCATTTTCAGGAAAAGAGTTGATCCAAAAATTAATATCTCCGGTGGTACGAGGAAAGCCATGAATTGCGACAGCGTAACCACCTACCACGAGATACTCGACCCTATGATCGTTTAAAAGCTTTATAAACTCTTTGAAATCCTGGCTTAATTCCATTGAAGGTTAATTTGATGGTTAAATCTCTCAGTGCTTCTAAAGCTGCGAGCCGTTGCTGTGGTGTCTGAGTAAGCCAAAATGCAAGGTCTGAGGGTTCTTCACCTAATTTATATTTACGAATTGCCCGGTGCATAATTATTGTTTGATTACTTTTCAAAAATATAGAATAAAGTGAAAACAATAAATCCACCTGGAAAACATTAGTTATTACTTCTTAAATAGTATTTTCCTACTTATTAACATCAACCACCTCATGTTGAAAAGTTATGTGTTAATAACTCAGAAGGTTGTCTTTTAGCAGCTAACTTGCGTGCAATACAGAAGGATGTATATTTATCTTTGCGAACCCTTATCAAAACATAAAGATTATTGAAAACTAAAGCCTTAGGAGTTTATTTTATATGAGGATTACGTATTACGGTCATGCATGTTTTGGAGTGGTGGTGAATGGCAAAAATCTGCTGTTCGATCCGTTTATCACCGGCAATGCGCTGGCTAAATCAATTAACATCAATGAAGTAGAAGCAGATTATATTTTGCTTAGCCACGGACATCGCGATCATTTAGGAGATACCATTGAACTGGCACAAAGAACAAAAGCAAAGGTTGTCTGTTCTGCAGAAATTGAAAGCTGGCTGAATAAGAAAGGCGTTTCAAACACCCATGGGATGAATATTGGTGGCAAGTGGAAATTTGATTTCGGACATGTGAAATGTGTGGTGGCTGTGCATAGCAGCAGTATGCCTGATGGAACTTATGGTGGTCACCCGATGGGATTTATCATTGAGTCATCACAAAAAAACTTTTATTATTCAGGTGACACTGCGCTTACTTATGATATGAAACTGATTGGAGAATATCGCCAGGTTGATTTCGCCTTCTTATGTATCGGTGATAATTTTACAATGAGTGTGGACAATGCAATTATTGCTTCTGACTTTATAAGGTGTGATAATATAATAGGCATGCATTACGATACGTTTGAACCAATAATGATTGATAAAGAAAGTGCGATGGAGAGATTTAAAAGAGCGGATAAAGAATTGACCCTGATTCCAATTGGAGAATCTATTGAAATATAGTGATGCATACTAATTAACGAAAGCGAAACGAATGCAACGAATTAATGAATTGGACGTCTGTCATTCGTTGTTAGTAATGCTGATTAATCAGATTCGTTAATTGGTAACCAGGAAAAAATTTAAACATTAAACTTTAAACACACATATGGCAAAGATCATTGCAATAGCAAATCAAAAAGGAGGTGTGGGCAAAACCACCACAGCAATTAACCTTGCAGCAAGTCTTGCTGTGTTGGAGTACAAAACACTGCTGGTGGATGCTGATCCGCAGGCAAACGCAACTTCGGGCGTTGGCTTTGATCCGCGTACTGTGAAGACAAGTATCTATGAGTGCATCATTAATGATGTGTCAGCTCGCGATATAATTCTTGAAACAAAAACTCCGTATCTCTACCTTCTGCCTTCTCATATTGATTTGGTGGGTGCTGAAATAGAGATGATACAGCTGCCAAGCCGCGAACACATGATGAAACATGTATTGGATGAAATTTCAGATGATTTTGATTTCATCATTATTGATTGTTCACCATCACTGGGTTTAATTACTATCAATGCATTGACAGGAGCGCACTCTGTCATTGTACCTGTTCAATGCGAATATTTTGCACTGGAAGGATTAGGGAAATTATTAAATACAATTAAAATTGTGCAGACGCGGTTAAATCCTGATCTGGCTATTGAGGGAATTTTATTAACCATGTATGATATGCGTTTACGCCTCAGCAACCAGGTGGTGGAAGAAGTGAAAACACATTTCCAGGACATGGTATTTGATACGATTATTCAACGTAATACCAAACTTGGAGAAGCACCCAGCTTTGGCGAAACAATAATTATGCATGATGCTACCAGTAAAGGAGCTATTAATTATCTTAACTTAGCTCGTGAGATACTACAGAATAACGAATTAACTAAAATGAGTGCTTCAGAAAAGGTGCTGACTGATAAAGTACTTGATAATTTAAGAGTAAGTGAAAATTAAAATTAGTTGACGGTTTACAGTTTACGGTTTACAGTTGCTAAAACACGATACTGTAAACCGTAAACTGTAAACTATCAACTGTAAACTTTAAATATGATGACTGTTAAACGAAATGCATTGGGCAGAGGGTTAAGTGCATTACTTGAAAATACTCCTTTAGGAGAAACGGATAATCTGAACGGAACAAAAGCATTAGCTGGTTCGGTATCCAACATCCCATTGAACCAGGTTGAAGCCAATCCTTTTCAACCACGTGTTGATTTTAATGATGCTGCTTTGCGCGAGTTAAGTGAATCCATCAAACATCAGGGGATTATTCAACCTATTACAGTGCGTAAAATGGGTCACGATCGTTACCAGATTATTTCCGGTGAACGCAGAGTAAAAGCATCTCGACTGGCTGGAATGGAAAATATTCCGGCTTATGTGCGTGTTGCAAATGACCAGGGAATGTTGGAGATGGCACTGGTTGAAAATATTCAGCGTGAAAACTTGAATGCATTGGAAATCGCTATCAGCTATCATCGTTTGATGGAAGAGTGCAGTATCTCACAGGAAGAATTAGCAGATAAAGTGGGAAAGGATCGCACTACGGTTACTAATTATTTACGTTTATTAAAACTTCCTCCACAAATTCAAACCGCAGTGCGTGATGGAAAAATTACCATGGGTCATGCGCGTGCCATTATCAATGTGAATGATGTTGGGTTGCAACTGAAAATTTTTAACGATATAATTCAAAATGAATTAAGCGTTCGCAAAGTAGAAGACCTTGTGCGTGAAACCGCAAGGAATAAATCAGGAAAATCTTCTTCTGATAAAAACTCATCCGACAAGAATATTGAATTGAAAAAAATTGAAGAACGGTTAACAAGCAAATACGAAACACGGGTTGACATTAAACATAAGACAAACGGAAGTGGCCAGTTAGTGTTCACTTATTTCAGCACTGATGATCTGAACAGGATTATTGAGCTTTTGGATTTTGATTAATCAATATGTTTTTACGAATTGCATGTTGCATTTTTTTAGCGGGTTTATTTTTTTCCAAATCAGATGCACAACAAATAACTTCTGATACATCAGTACAAAACACTTCACCAAAGGAGAAAGTTATTGATTCATTATCTCTTCAACATTCTCCGCGAAAAGCAACTATTTACTCCGCATTGTTACCTGGCTTAGGACAGGTATACAATAAAAAATACTGGAAAGTTCCGGTTCTTTATGGAGGATTCGCTTTAACAGGTTTTTTCATTCATTATAATAATCAACGATTTCATAAATACAATGATGAATTAATTGCTCGAAAGAATAATGATACAGCATCATTAAATCCGGCACTCGTGAGGTTAGATGATGATGCAATAAAATCTGCTAGTGATGATTTCAGACGTTACCGTGATTTAAATGTGATCATTACTGCTTTGATTTATGTTTTAAATATTGTTGATGCTCATGTGGATGCACATTTGTTTTATTTTAATGTGGATGATAATTTGACTTTGAGAGTTACACCACAATTGCAGCGATTACAGAATGAAGCAATAGTGCCAAATTTGAGTTTGAAGTTTAATTTTTGATTTTTGTAATGACCTCTTTCTCTTTAATTTTACAAAAAAAATAGCATGACTGTTGTAACCATTGATAAGAAAAAGTATGTGATAATTCCTGAAAAGCAGTTTAAGCAATTACAGAAAAAAGCAGCAGGAAAATCTGCATCTCAAAAACTGTATTCTTTGGCAGATGGAAAAGCAATTGCCTATAAGATGATTGAGAAATGGGCAGCCAAAGAAAAATAACAATACATGATATTGCAATAAAAAAATTGCCGCAACAGCATTTTATATTGAATCTGAATTATCTGAAATTGCTGCAAAGAAATTTGTAGATGACACTTTCCGTTTTTTAGAACAGATTGCAAATCCTATTGTTTCTTATCATCCTTGCTCATATAAACCCTGGCAAGCATTAGGTTATAAATGCGTTTCCTTCAGAAAAAAATAGGTAGTTGCATATCTGGAATACAATGATGAAATTATCATAACTGATTTTAGTCACTCAGCATTATTAAAATAACAATACAATCATCCATTCATGAAAATTGCTTTAATCGGATATGGTAAAATGGGCAAAGAGTTAGAGATTGCTGCTCTTACTAATGGTCATGAAATTGTTTTGAAAGCTGATCATAATTCAAAAATTACTTCTGCAGATTTAAAACAAGCAGATGTTGCCATTGAATTTACACAACCCGGTGCAGCAGTAAAAAATATTCAGCTTTGCTTTGATGCAAATATTCCTGTTGTGGTTGGAACTACCGGATGGTATGATGATCTTGAAAAAATAAGAGAAGAATGCAAATCAAAAAATCAATCTTTATTATTTGCAAGTAATTTCAGCATTGGTGTCAATATTTTTTTTGAGCTCAATCGCAAGCTCGCAAAAATGATGAATGATTATAAAGAATATGAAGTAGACATTGAAGAAGTACATCATTTGCAGAAGTTAGACAAGCCAAGCGGAACCGCAATATCACTTGCTAATGATTTAGTAAACGAATTAGATTCAAAAACTTCGTGGCAGTTGGACGAAGAAGATAATTATCCAAAAGAAAAATTATTGATCCGTTCTTATCGCGAAGATGCAATTCCGGGTATTCATTCGGTTGCTTATCGCTCCACCAATGATGTGATAGAAATAAAACATGTTGCACAAAACCGTAAAGGGTTTGCAATGGGTGCATTGATTGCAGCTGAATGGCTGGTGGGTAAAAAAGGTGTTTTTACCATGAAGGATGTGCTTTTTCAACAATAGAAAGCAACAAACATTGTTGAGGATGTGTATAAACAGAACTATATCTTAACGATGTTTGCAACAGGTGATTAATTTAGCCACTTAATTATAAAATATGAATTGGAAATTCTGGAAAAGCAGCGGACGCAAAAGCAAAACACGCGAATGGATTGATGCAATCGTTTTCGCGGTTATCGCTGCAACTATCATACGCACATTTTTTATTGAAGCATTCACCATCCCTACTCCATCCATGGAAAAAACACTGATGGTAGGTGATTTTCTTTTTGTGAGTAAAATAAATTATGGAGCACGCACACCTATGACACCTTTATCATTTCCTTTTGTTCACCAGGAAATGCCAATCATCGGTGGCAAATCATATTCGGAAGCGCTCAAGCTTCCTTATTACCGTTTGCCGGGATTCAGTCATGTAAAAAATAATGATATAGTGGTTTTTAATTATCCGATGGAAGATGATCGTCCTGTGGATAAGATGACGCATTATATCAAGCGCTGTATTTGTATTCCTGGCGACACCATAAAAATTATTGATCGTGTAGTGTATATCAATGGCAAAAAAAATATGCAGCCAAAGAAGAGTCAATATGTATATGATATTGTAACCAATGGCAATGATATCAACGAACGCACATTAAGAAAACTGGATATTACAGATGGAGGTTCTACCTATAATCCAGGTGAGTATCGCTATTGTTTAACGCAGGAAAATGCAAACCTCTTAAAATCATTTCCCAATATTAAAGCAATCACGGTGATGAATGTTCCGGGCGGAACCTATGATGAAAATATTTTTCCTCATGATGCCACCATCCCATGGAACGTTGACAATTTCGGTCCGTTATATGTTCCAAAGAAAGGAGCAACTATTCAGCTCACTCCGCATAACATGAGTATTTACCGCAGGTCAATTGAAAAATATGAGGGCAATAAATTAGAAGAACGTGATGGAAAAATATTTATCAACGATAAAGAAACAACCTCCTACACTTTTAAAATGGATTATTATTTTATGATGGGTGATAACCGTCATAACTCTGCCGATTCGCGTTTCTGGGGATTTGTTCCTGAAGATCATGTTGTGGGTAAAGCAGTTTTTATATGGATGTCGTGGAATACGAATGGTACTTTCTTTGATAAAATTCGCTGGGGACATTTGTTTAATATTATTCACTGGAATAATGATTAAGCTATAAACGCAGAGGCGCAAAGACGTAAAGAAATTTCTCTCCGTCTTTGCGCCTCTGCGTTTAATTTTTTTGATATTTAATGATTATGTCTCCTCCCGTTTTTTCTACTTCTTATTTTGCTTCCATTGAATATCTGCAATGTTGTTTTCAATTTGAAGAAATTCAGATTGAACATCACGAATATTATCAAAAACAGACATTACGTAACCGTTGTTTTATTCTTTCACCAAATGGTGTGCAATGTTTAACTGTTCCTGTTCAGCATACTGGTAGAAAGAAAATTCTGATAAAGGATGTTAAAATCAGTTATGATGAGCACTGGCAACGGCAGCATTGGCGATCGTTAGAAACTGCATATAACCGTTCTGCTTTTTTTGAATTTTATAAAGATGAATTAGAGAACCTCTTAATGAAAGAAAATAAATTTCTCGTTGACCTCAATGAAAAATTATTATTGTGGATGATGCAAAAACTGAAGTATCACCTCTCAATTAACCATACCAATTCTTTTATCGAAGAAAATTTATTTCAGTATCTATCAGATAAAAAAAATAATTTGGTGAGTGACTCAAAGCGGGAATTAAAATCATATCCTCAGGTATTCACTTCTAAATTTGGATTCGTGCCAAACCTGAGTGCAATTGATTTGCTTTTTAATATGGGAACAGTCGCTGCTAAATTTATTTCATCAGTTGAATGATGAGATGCAGAACAAGTTCAGCATGACGTGCTTCGGATTAATCTTTTTTCATAAAGAAGCTAAAAGTCACATTTCCATATTTTCTTTTTTCAATAAAATATTCAAGTGAAGAAAAATCTTTGGAAGACTCATGCTCAAACACAAACATTCCGTTTTTATTTAAGAGACTTTTTTCAAAAATGATTTTGTGGAGTTCACTTAAAATTTCCAAATCATAAGGGGGATCAGCAAATATTATATCGTAGCTGTTTGACGTTTCATTTAAAAACTGAATGGCATCTTTTCTCTTTACCTGTGCAATTGAAGTTTTCAGTTTATCAAAAGTCTGTCTAATGAATTCTGCACATCTGTTATTGCTATCCACTGCAATTAAGCTTTTGCATCCTCTCGAAATAAATTCAAAGCTGATGTTTCCGGTTCCTGCAAAAAGATCAAGCACACTTAATGCAGGGAAATTATAATTTGAATTTAAGATATTGAACAATCCTGTTTTTGCAAAATCCGTTGTCGGACGAACAGGCAAATCCAGAGGAGCATTAATTATTTTACCTCTGTAGTTTCCACTTATGATACGCACAACGGCTGGCTGAATAATGAATAATAAAAATGCAGTGTAAGCTTATCAAAACCATAACTGAACTGGTAAATATCAGGACGAGTTGCAAAGCTGATATTACGGATGTATTTGCTGGTGATAAAATATGCAGCCGATGTTTTTTCAATTTCTCCTGCAAACTGCAAGGAAATATTCTCAGGATTTAATCCTAATTGCTCACAGGTAAAAAGCAAGTAATAAATAAAATCTTCACTGGACTGATAACGGAAACAATTAAAGAAAATCAAACGGTTGGCTTCAGTAACTACAATATCATAATCATGCATACGCACATTAACTATCATAATTTTTTCAGGGTTATTTTTGTTTTTTAGTAATTGGTTTTCAATTAAACCGGTACCAGTAAAAAATAATTTAGCTCCATCAAACCACTCACCAAGTACGGAAAGAATATTTTCATTCAATGCATAAATAATTTTTGTGTCGGCATATTTAAGCTGATCCGAGTAAACAATTTCATCTGTAGCAATGTTGCATGTCATCGCAAGAATATCATGTTCAATTTCCTTTTGATAAAAATGTGCAGGCACCAGTGTAAACTTAAAAGTGTTGGCAGCTATACATACAGTGCGGTAACTATTTTTTTTCAGCAAGTCATCTGTTTCACGTATGGATTGCAATTGCTCCAGCTTGCTCTCAAGTGTATCAGGGTAAGCAAAACGGTATTCGCTTAATGCAACAAATTTGTTTTTCTCTTTATCGAGTAATGCATAAGCAAAATGATCATTATTGATAGAAATAAAAAGCTGAGTCTGTGGACTCACACCATTAAGCAAAGATTCATCTACAATGCTTACTCTTTTATTTATTTGAACAGTATCGCTCATTAATAATTATAGATTTTAAATTTTTGTTAACTGCCAACTGCTGACTGCCTACTTATTTCCCTTTTTTCCATCACTCCATCCTTAATATGCAATATTCTGTCACTCATTTCTGCAAGCTCGTTGTTATGTGTTACAATGATAAAGGTCTGGTTAAATTCTTTTCTCAGTTTAAAGAATAATTCGTGAAGTTCCTTTGCATTGTTTGAATCTAAATTTCCTGAAGGTTCATCTGCAAGTATCAAATCAGGATTATTCATCAGTGCTCGTGCAACAGCAACACGTTGTTGTTCTCCACCACTCAATGCAGAAGGCTTATGATCTCTCCGTGCTGACATCCCGAGATAATCAAGTAATTGAGTTGCGCGTTCCGTTGCCTGTTTGCGTGAAGTATTTGCAATGAATGCAGGAATGCAAACATTCTCTATCGCAGTAAACTCAGGCAATAACTGGTGAAACTGAAAAATAAAACCCAAATGTTTATTACGAAATGCTGCAAGCGATTTGCTGTTGAGTAATTGAATAGCAGTGCCACTGATATTTACTGTTCCGCTGTCAGCTTTATCCAAAGTGCCGATGATATGAAGCAAAGTGCTTTTGCCTGCTCCACTCGCTCCTACAATTGAAACCACTTCGCCTTTTTCAATATCAAGGTCAATGCCTTTGAGCACCTGCAAAGTGTTGTATGACTTCTTAAGACCGCGGACTGAGACATGCATGGAGCAAATATAAATGAAAGTAATTAGCTGGATGAGTACGTAATCACAACAGGGGATTGGAAAAACTTGTAAAATCGATTATATTAATTTTCGATTAATATTTGATAATGCAGATTACTATTTATTCTGCTAAATTAATTATTTTCCTATCTTGCATTCATTCCAAAAAAATTTAATAGTTTTTATTTAAACCGGATGTTTCGATTCTTCATAGCATTAATAATACTTAACTATTTATTCGTGGAGAAAAGTTATTCCACTGTTCCAACCCCTGATCATGTGGTAATTCTGGTGCTGGAAAATCACGGTTATAACCAAGTGGTTAGATCATCTGCCTCTCCATATATAAACAGTTTAATAAACGATCCATTTACAGCATTGTTTACGCAATCCTATGCACTTTCGCATCCAAGCCAGCCCAATTATCTTCAATTTTTTTCCGGATCTACTCAAGGTGTCACAGATGACAATGTACCGGCTACATTACCTTTCACCACCGCTAACCTTGGAGCTGAATTACAAAACGCTTCGCGAACGTTCATTGGTTACTCGGAAGATCTTCCGTCAGTTGGTTATACAGGCGCTACTTCGGGCGCATATGCACGAAAGCATAATCCATGGGTAAACTGGCAGAGTACTGCGCTTAATGGAATACCAGTTTCTTCTAATCAACCCTTCACAGCTTTTCCGTCTGATTATAATCTGCTTCCCACAGTATCTTTTGTTATACCGAATCAAAACAACGATATGCATAATGGATCGGATCCATCCCGAATCACCACCTGTGACACATGGATTCAAACAAACCTGAATGCTTATATCCAGTGGGCAAAAACGCATAATAGCTTACTCATTTTAACTTTTGATGAGGATGATAATGCATCCGTTCAACACATCCTTACTTTATTTACCGGCAATTTTGTTCAGGCTGGAAATTACAGTACGGCTATCAATCATTATAATGTTTTAAGAACGGTTGAGGATATGTATGGACTAACTCATGCAGGTGCTGCATCATCCGCGGCAACAATTGATAATTGTTGGAATAACTGTAATCTTACGATTCCAACGGTGACACCCTCAGGACCGATAACACTTTGCCAGGGATCATCAGTTATACTAACTGCGAGCAATGCCAATAATTATCTCTGGCAACCTAACGGAGCAACCACGCAATCAACAACAATATCAACAAGTGGAAATTATTCAGTTACTGCAACTTTTGCAAATGGATGTAAAACATCATCTGCACCAGTAACGGTTTCGGTGTTAAGTGTACAATCAGATGCAACCTTGTTTGTTGAAACTATGGGATCTATAACAACCAACCCCACTTCTATTTCAACACAGGAAACAAATAATGGATTTGACAATGACAGTTATTCCATGTCAGGTACCGGGGATCTCAGGAATACGACCGTGTCCACAGGATATGGTACAGGCCTACCAACAGCTTCCGGTTCAACAAATGTTTTTCTTACCAATACCGTTGGAAAGAATTTTATCATTGCGGGAATCAATACAAGTGGTTTGACCAATCTTGAATTATCTTTTGGTATTAATAAAAGCACAACTACAACAAATGGCGCTGATTTGCTGGTAAAAGTGAGTTCTGATGGAACAAATTACACCAGTCTCTCATTTCCTTCTCTTCCAACAGGAAGCGGAACTGCAATTTGGTATTACAGAACTGCAACAGGCACTATTCCCCCCACAGCGAACCTAAGAATTCAATTTATTCAAAATGGAACAGCAACACAATATCGAATAGATGATGTGATGCTAAAATATTCTGGTGTTCCAACAATAACCGCGAGTGGTCCACTTACTTTTTGCCAGGGAGATTCCGTTACTCTTACTTCCAGCAGCGGAGCTAATTATTTATGGAGTAACGGAGCAACTACGCAAAGCATTAAAGTAAAAAGCGCAGGTAGTTATAATGTGAGTGTGAACTGCATTGCATCTTCTCCTGTTACTGTAACAGTAAATACCTGCACAATTGGTTTAAACCTTAAAGTATTTATTGAAGGATTTTATATTAATGGTGGAAGTTTGGTTGCTGTTGCAAATCCTGCATTACATCCCACAATTTGTGACACTATTATTGTTGAATTACACGATACAACAACAACGCATACATTAATCAGCTCGGCAAGAGATACACTCAATACAAACGGAATGGGAAAATTTTATTTTCCGAGTAATATTAAAGGACATCATTATTATGTTGCAGTTAAACATCGCAATGCGATTGAAACCTGGAGTAAAAATGCAATACTGTTTGATTCTGTGATGGTAAATTATGACTTCACTGTACCTGATACCAGCGTTCATCCAAATCCTGTTCCTGTACTTAACAGCATATCTCCTTCATCTGTTAATGCAGGTTCACCTGGTTTTACATTGACTTTGTCAGGTAATAATTTCATTTCAGGATCTGTTGTAAAATGGAATGGTAATTCTCTTACAACAACATATGTAAGTAACACACAACTCACTGCTTTAGTACCGGCTGTTAATATATCCACCGCAGGCAGTGCAAGTATTACAATATTTAATCCATCACCCGGAGGAGGAACCTCAGGATCAAAAATGTTTACCATTAACACACCGCCTCCTGTAATAAAGAAATTTCTTTTTGATGCAACCAAAGCAGAAACTGCCGGCAATGCAGACTGGGTTATTGATGAAGATGCATCACCGCAAAGAATACCAACGCCTGCACAGTCCAACATTACTTCAGGCACTGCGGAAACATACTGGACCGGTGCGATTTCGAGCTGGGGTATCGCATTGGTAAAAAGTGGAAACAATGTGGAAACACTTCCTTCAGGAACAGCGATTACTTATGGCAATTCTTCCAACGGACAGGATCTTTCGAACTATAATGTTTTTGTAATTGATGAGCCGAATATTCTTTTTACGGCAGCAGAGAAAACAGCGATATTAAATTTCGTTAATAACGGAGGAGGGCTTTTCATAGTGGCTGATCATACAGGTTCTGACCGTAATAATGATGGAGAAGATTCTCGTGTGGTGTTAAATGATCTGATGAAAAATAATTCCATTCAAAATAATGCTTTTGGTTTCAGTATTGATTCAACTAATATTTCACAGGTAAGCAGTAATGTGCGGACAAACAGCAACTCAAATACTGTGTTGCACGGCAGCCAGGGAAATGTTTCACAATTAGAATTTAATAACGGTGCAACGATCACCATTAATACGAGTGCCAACGCGAATGCGCAGGGTTTGATCTGGGAAAATTCGTTTGCTCAAAACAGTACACTTATTATGTGCGCTACCTCAACTTATGGAACCGGAAGAATTTTTTTGGTTACTGATAGCTCTCCATTGGATGATGGCACCGGAGCAAGCGGAAATACGTTATATGTTGGCTGGCCCACTTATTCGCATACTTCACTTTTTATGAATGCTTCGTTGTGGCTTGCTAAGTTGCAATGAGGGGTAAACGGAATTTTTTGATGTATTCGTGGAGCATTGGCAACAAGAACGATTTGCAATTGCTTAAGCTCTTTTTGTATTTTTGATTTTATAAAAAAATAAATCGCAATGACATTACGCAGAATTGTGGATATTATAAACAACCAATTAATCATCACACTACCCGAAAATTTCAGAGGTAAGAAAAAAGTTTTAGTGACTGTGGATGATTCTATATCTACACACGCTGAGAAATTATTGCTTTTGAAAAACGCTGCAAGCGACCCTCTTTTTCTTGCCGACATTAA
>JANLZB010000006.1:0-151936 GCA_031366005.1 Bacteroidota bacterium
CAGGTATCAATAGCTATTGAGTCATTGAGTCGAATTATATTAACCTGCAGGAAAGCCACTTTAAAAGCTATCTGAAAACGATGGATGTCTTTAGCTGCATGGTGCAATATAATTTTCAATAATAGTGGTGGGGAAATATTAAGCTGCCTAGCATTAGTTGTCAAGCGCCATAACCGGGCATGGTCCATCCGGAGTGTAATTTGTTTTTGTGGTGACGTGGCTGCAATCATTTTTAAATTATTGGGATTTAGGATAGTTGTATACAATCAGGAATATATAATGGTCTTACCTCGTAACACGCACTCAGGATACGTGCATCCGTTTCTAATCCATCAAGGCACGATCGTTGACTCGTATCGAATATATTATGCACTACTTGTTCATTTCTGCTGTAATATTCTATTAAGTCAATGCGAATTATATCAAATTTGCCATTAAGGCGGTTTTTACACCATTCAATAGCTTTTATTTTGCACATTAATAGATCATCACCCTTAAATTCTTTTTTAAGTACCGGATTAACGTTATTAAGATTTAATTCGGAAGCTCTGTAATAATATTCTTTCGCCTCTCTATCACTAAAGAAATTAGTAGCCTCCATAATCATTTCGATTTTCCTTCAATAAAATTCAGCAGGTCTGCTTTACTGTACCAAATTTTATTACCTACTTTGGTAAATGGAATCTTACCGCTTTTGCGCAGGGCCCAGAACCAGGTTGTCTTTCTTCCAAGAATCTTCTTTGCATCAGCTTCGGAAATATAATCTCCGATGGTGTCGGTTTGCTTTTCTTTTGCCTGTACTGTATCTTTAATTTCATTAACGACATGCATTAAATTAATTAAAAAATCTTGAGGCACCAGGGACATTGATTGTCCCGGGATTTCTGTTAAATTTTCATTTTTCATAATTTACCGTTTATTTATTTCAACGGCAAATGTGAGGTAATGAAAGGCTAAGCTAATTTTCTGGTATATACCAAATTTCTAACTATTTGATTTTGGTATGCTATTACGGATAATTTTACTAACAGACCACAAACCTATTTCATCAAAAAATATTGCTGCGTTTTCACCATGTTGGCTTAAAACTTCATTAGAAGTAATCATTTTTAAAAGATTGTGTTCCGTTGTTCTATCAAGTTCCTTAACTGATTCACCTCGGAAATAATAAAGAAGCCTTTCAATCTTTTTTTTATCAATTGGAGTACCTCCGTTAGCATATTTACAGAGGTAAAATAATGCTAAACAAATTTCAATTGTTGGAGTAACGCTTTTTTGTTTTTTCTTTTCGGTGGACTGTTTAATCTTCTTTAATTTTTCGTTAACATATTCTATACCTGTATCAGCTATTTTTATAAGAAAGTGTTGTGATTGAACGTTATTATTATAATCCTGATATTCATTGGTGATCGTTTGGTTATGTAGTTTTATTGGTGGATTATAAACGTATTCTTTTGCGGATTTTTTGGTTTCTTCATAATTCTGTAGCAAATCAATTAAATAATCCCATTCCTTTTTTGATGGAGGTAATTCGCGAAGGGATTTTTCTATATCCTCAATAAAAAATGAAATTGTATTTTGTAGTTCTTGTTTCTCTTCTTCTGTTGGTTGGAAGTATATTACATGAGGATTTTCCAATCCTTTCATAAAATCTTCCATACTTATTTCACCCAAATCATTTTTTTGTTTTTTCATGGCGGGTTATATTTTATCTGAAATTTTATTTGCAACTTTTTGTAAATAATCATTGGTAATTTTTGCGTAAATCTGAGTAGTGCGGATAGTGGTATGTCCTAACCATTTGCTCACAGCCTCTATTGGTGCCTCATTGCTTAATAGTATAGTTGTGGCGCACGTATGCCTTGCCACATGGTGGCTTAGTGTTTTCTCTATACCTGCATGTTCACCAATAACCTTTAAATAAGTATTGAATTTTTGGTTGCTGATTTTAGGTAATACCTTTCCAGTAATTTTAGCTTCGCCCGTGGGCTCATACTTTTTTATTATTTCTACTGCTGCAGGAAACAATGGAATTTTTATTGCCTCTTGGGTTTTAGCCTGAACAATACTTAAATAGGCATTGCCATTTTTATCTATTACAATTTGATTTGATGTAATGCTTTGCGCATCCTGGAAACGTAGGCCGGTGTAAACACTGAAAAGAAAAATATCACGAACTTTAATTAAGCTTTGATTATTAGCTAAATCATTTGTCTTAATCCGGTCCAGCTCCGCATCAGTCAAAAATGTTCGTTTTGATGGAGTGTACTTAAATTTAAAATCTTGATAAGGGTTTTTAAGTAGCTGAGATTCCTTTACTGCTTTTATTAAAATTGTCCTGAATCGGCTATGATGTTTATTGATTGTGTTTCTTTCTAACTGTAATTTCGATTTGTCTGAAAGTTGATTTCTTAAATGAAGATCAAAGTCATTCAAAAATTTAAAATTGATTTTGTTTAGCGGAAAGTCTATTTGCTTTTTTGCTTTTAAAAACTCTTTTAGATGATCCAGTGTATCTTCATACCTTGATATTGATCCTTTAGCTAATTCATTCGCCTTTTTTTGTTGTGCTATATGCAGCTCAAAATAACTGATAACAGTATTTTCTGTGGCGCTCTTGCCTGTGTATATGTCTTTAATAATGGTTGCAGTAATTGGTTTATCTTCTTTCTGCAGGAGGTAAATAATATCCCGGATCTTACTTTCAATCTTTACAAGCTGATCACTGATATTGTCATCTTTCTTTGACCTTTGTTTTTTGGGATCCCAATTTTTTACCGTGGTGTTTAAACCGGTGAAGAGTTCAGCTTTCTTTCGTTCGAACAGCACTCGCAAATAGATCGGAACGTTTTCGCCTTTTTTTTTCTTAGTGGCTAAAAAAAACTTGACACTGATATTTGATTTCATGATACATTAAAATTTAGGTGAAACATTTATTTTTTAGTACCAGATTTGGTGAAACAAATATAACAAAAATTGAAATCAGGTGAAACTTTTTGAAATTAAATGAAATAAAAAACCCCTGATTTACAGGGGTTTAACACTAAATGAAATTCTAAAAGTGGAGTCGGTGGGATTTGAACCCACGTCCAGACAAGGAATACCTGCGCTTTCTACATGCTTAGCATTTGTTTAATTGTCGGGAAGATGATGGCGAAATGCAAACCCACACCTTCCTTATTCATTTTATCTTACTATGACATCATGACCCTGCCATAGCCAGCTCATCATTTCGATGCCCCAATCCCAATCCCGATGAGCGTGGGAAAGAGCGGGGCAACTTGTTCAGACTACCTAGTAATCTGAATTAAGCCATCCCGACTGAGTCGGGATTAAGCTGCAAGTGCATAAGAAGTTTCGCCATTTAAAGCGATTGAGAGTTATTTTTTACGGGACTGCTCACAACGCCCGGCATGCTTACACATGAATTGCACTAGCTGTCGATTCCTGTCGACCCCATATTTTTAAGAACGAATTGCAAAGATAAGAAGGGAATTATGAGTTTTGAATTATGAGTTATGAATTGATTTTCGGATTTCGGGATTTGGAGATTTAGGATTTAATCCCAAATAAGGGAATTATGAGTTTTGAATTATGAGTTATGAATTGATTTTCGGATTTCGGGATTTGGAGATTTAGGATTTAATCCCAAATCCTAAATCCTTAAATCCTTAAATCTCTTTGTGTCTTATAAAATCCGCCAGCAATTTCATCCTGAAATAAAGGTTACCAATTATCAAGGTCATGTTTTTATGTGATTCATCAAGATTGGAATAGAGGCTTTTGATGAGGCGCAACTCTTCAATTTTTTCATCCACTTTATCGAAAAGTTGTTCACAACTCCATCCGGTGTATTTTTTATTACGTTCCTCTTTTATAAGGTCGTCAGTAATTTTTCCTTTACGGATTTTATTAAAATCGAAACCACTTTTCATTGCATCATTAATAGCTGAGTTATTAAGGCGGTCAATTACTTTGTCAACATCAGCTTTTTTCTCGTACGCATAAATCAGCACTTTGAGATTATCGCGAAGCTCACGTAATACCAATCGCTTGGTGATGTTTTCTGTTTTGGATTTCTCACTAAGGAAAGGAATGAGTTCTTTCAAAACATTAATAGTAGGATTGATAAAGTCGAACATAATCTTTTTGATTGTTACGAATTAACGAATCATAACCGCAATCGTTAATTAGTATGCAGCAGATTGTAAAAATAATTCCATAGCACTTCATCAGGCGGAGTAGCTTCTATAAACATTGGAATATTGCTGACAGGATGTTGAAATTTTATTGCACGTGCATGCAGATGAATAGATCCTTCCGGATTACTTCTGCCAAAACCATATTTTAAATCTCCTTTAATAGGACAACCAATGGTACTCAACTGCACACGGATTTGATGATGCCTGCCGGTTACAGGATTTATTTCGAGTAAATAATATTTATCTGAATCAGCAAGTATGCGATAGCTGAGTTCACTTCTTAATGCTTTGGGCGTTTCTTCGTTATAAGCAAAACTTTTATTGGTTGCTTCATTTTTAATCAGGTAATGAATTAAAGTGTCAGCATCTTTAGGAGGTTTATTTTTCACAACAGCCCAATAAGTTTTCTGAATTTCTTTTTCGGCAAATAATTTATTCATCCGTTCAAGCGCTTTGCTGGTGCGTGCAAAAAGAACAATACCACTCACAGGACGATCAATACGATGAATGGTTCCAAGAAAAACATTACCGGGCTTGTCATATTTTTCTTTGATGTATTTTTTTACAAGACTGCTCAAAGGTTCATCCCCCGTTTTGTCAGCCTGCACAATTTCTCCCGGTGATTTATTTACTATGATAAGGTGATTGTCTTCGTATAAAACGGTCATTGAATGATAAGGATAATTAAAGTAATAATATTCGCGGGATAAAAGTAGTTGCTTAATTATTGCAAAGAAAATTATTTATTGAAATGAAAAATTTTTCCCTGTTCGCCTACTGCAATGCCTGAAAAGGAAGTAAGCATAACTGCGTCAAAAATATTTTGCTCATCAAAAGCGGTTGCATAATCCCACCCGCTTCCTGCATCAGTACTTAAAGCGCATTTTCCATTGTTGCCAAAAACAAAATAATTAGTGTTATCAAATGAAGTAACAGAATTAAAATGTAACCGCGAACCCAATGAATGATTGCTGCTACCTGTTTTTTCCCAGTTCAATGAATTTACATTTCTTAACAATCCTCCCTCGTAACCACAGGCTATTCCATTGGAAGCATTTAAATTAATTGATGTGATGAACTCATTATTACTCTCGGTAAGCTGCCAGTTTTTTCCACCATCATCAGTGTAAAGCATAGCTCCGTAACCTCCGCAATACCCTTGTAAGTTATTTTTGAAATCAATACTTCTCATTTCATGATCCACAAAAGTGTGCTCCCAGGTTTGTCCTCTATCAGTTGTTCTTCCAATTATTCCATGAGCATATTCCTCTCCTCCACAAAAAAATCCTGTGCTGTCATTAATAAATTTTACATCATATAAATTAGTCTGGTATTGATAAGGCACCCAATATTGCACTATGGAATCCCAATGCAGTCCTCCATCATTTGTTTTCATCAGCAAAAAATTATTACACGCAGCAAATCCTTCCATCGCATTCCTAAAATAAACAGCATTCACTCTTGAAAAAAATGATTGGGAATAAACCTCCCAACTCCCTCCCCGGTTGCTACTGATTAAAATAATTCCATGTGTATCATCACCTCCTTCTGCAAACAAAGTATCGTTATTAAATTTATAAATACACCGGAGATTAAGATTGGTTCCGCTGCTGATTTCTGAATAATCGAGTGTGGTTTTATTTTCCTTTTTGCATGCAACAAAAAACAACGCTAGTATAAAACACCACTTAAAGTATGTCATTGATTAATTACAATGTAAAAAGAAAAGTAATAAAAAGACAGAGCCAAAGCCCATCAACAAAATGCCAGAAAGCGGTAAACAAATCTATGCGTGCACCTTCAAACCTATTGCTGAAGTAAAGCAAAGATTTCACCGGATCGTTCCACACATCGTAAGCTCTCAGACTTAAATAGAATTGCCATAGCAAACCGCACATCACATGAAAAAAATGCAGTCCCGTAATAATGTAAACCAATGAAATTCCTATTTCACCATTGATAAAAAATCCCTGGTCATATAAATCTCTCCAACCTAAAAATTGCAGACAGGTAAAAAGCATGGTTAAACCCAAAGAAGCAGTAAAGGAAAGAATAAGCAACTTGCTGTCATCCGTTTTAAAAGCACGTTGTGCAAGCGTAACGATATAACTCGATATCAATAAAACAATTGTACTCAGGATAAAAGGTTTGGGCATATTAAAATGTCCGACCCGTGGATTGTGAGTAAGCCAGATGACAAACATCAATGTCAATGAAAGAAATAAAATGGTACTTCCTGTCAAAGCAAAAAATAAAAATGTTTTATATGGTGTAACGCGCTCGAGATGCTGATGATCTATTGCCTGTTGTTGTTCGCGTCCTGTTTTATGCTTACTCATAAACTTAGCACATTCATTTTAGTATCTCAAATATACAATATTATGCCAGATGCAAAAACTGCTTTGCTGTATTAATCACTACTTCTCACTATTTTTGAAAACACATTACTAAACATAATTGTGCAGCCGGTAATAAAAGTAAATAACATCAGCCGTATCTATAAAGTAGGTACAGAAACCATTCATGCGTTGCGTTCCATTTCTATGGAGATACACAAAAATGAATATGTGGCATTAATGGGTTCATCCGGCTCTGGCAAATCCACATTAATGAATGTGCTTGGTTGTCTTGATACTCCAACAAGTGGTGAATATTTTTTAGATGGTACTGCTGTTGCCAACAGAAGTGATAATGAATTAGCAGAGATACGTAATAAGCAAATTGGTTTTGTGTTTCAGACGTTTAATTTATTGCCACGAAGTACAGCATTGGATAATGTAGCACTTCCATTAGTGTATGCAGGATTTTCAAAAGATGAAAGAAACAAACGTGCATTGAAAACGCTCACTGATGTTGGCTTAGGTGATCGTGTCAGCCATCGACCTAATGAATTATCAGGAGGTCAGCGACAACGTGTTGCTATTGCACGTGCATTGGTTACTAATCCTTCAATCATATTAGCGGATGAACCAACAGGAAATCTTGATTCAAAAACCTCAGAAGAAATAATGATTTTGCTGGAAGAGATTCACAAGAAAGGCAACACTGTTATTTTAGTTACACACGAAGAAGATATTGCCCGCCATGCTCACCGGATTATACGATTGAAAGATGGATTAGTAGAAGGAGATTTTAAGAATGAGAAAATTTATCGTGCTGAATCAAAAGAAATTACTCAATGAAAATTTATACTAAAACGGGGGATAAAGGTCAGACTTCACTTATCGGAGGAAAGCGTGTTCCCAAATATCATTTGCGTATTGAATGTTATGGAACTATTGATGAACTCAACTCATGGATTGGCTTAATACGCGACCAGGGAATTGATGATCATTCAATAACATTACTATTAGAAATCCAGGATCGATTGTTTACCATCGGTTCTTTGCTTGCTGCTGATCCTGATAAATCAAACCCGAAAACCCGGGAGAAAATTCCTGATCTTACAGATAACGATATCGCTATTCTTGAAAAAGAAATTGATCGTATGGTTGATCATTTACCTGAGTTGCGTTCCTTCATTCTTCCCGGTGGAAATAATACTATTTCGTTTTGTCATCTTGCAAGGTGTGTTTGCCGAAGAGCTGAAAGATTAATTGTTCAACTGGGAGAAGAAAGCCTGGTTGATGACAAGGTGATAGTATATCTCAATCGCCTTTCTGATTACCTGTTTATACTGGCCCGATGGATGGCACAGCAAAAAAATATTGCTGAAACCCCCTGGAGTCCAAGATTATAAGAAGTTTTTTAACAGCTTTTACTATTTCTTTTCTAAGTAAAAGATTTTTTTACTTTTGCAGCCCTTTAAAACCTTCTTGTATTAAGGAGTTTTATCAGGACAAAACAAAAACAGAATTACAATGTATTGGACTCTTGAACTTGCCTCTCATCTTGAGGATGCCCCATGGCCTGCCACCAAAGATGAATTAATTGATTATGCAATCCGCTCCGGTGCACCCATGGAGGTGATTGAAAATTTACAAGAGCTGGAAGATGAAGGCGAGGCTTATGAAACCATCGAAGAGATATGGCCTGATTATCCAACCAAGGACGACTTCTTCTTTAATGAGGATGAATATTGATATAAATAAAGTTCGCGCTAAGGCTTATTTCAGATAATGAAGTAAGCCTTTGTTATTTTTAGCCCGCTATGAAAAAATCGCTTTCTCCCGCTGTTCACGATCCTTATGCCTCGTTACGCTTTAAAGAGTTCCGATATTTTATATGGGCAAAGCTGCTGCTTACGTTAGCCTTGCAAATGCAGGCAGTGATAGTAAGCTGGTTAGTGTATGAAAAAACCCACGATCCGCTTTCATTAGGTATTATTGGATTAGCCGAAGCAATTCCTGCAATTTCTCTTTCGCTCTATGGCGGACATATTGCTGATCGCGTAAGCAGGAAAAGTATTTTAATGTGGACAACCTTGCTAATGTTTTTGGGTTCGGTTTTTTTGGTTTTGTATGTCTATAATTATGTCGGGAGTTCAGTATTACTCGCCTATTTTGTAATTTTTATAATTGGTATTGCCAGAGGTTTTCATTATCCGGCACAATCAGCTTTCTGGGCGCAGTTAGTACCTAAGGACAACTATGTAAACTCCTCTACATGGAACAGCACTGTGTGGCAATTGGGCGCTGTAGCGGGTCCTGCTTTTGGCGGATTATGTTATGGCTGGTTTGGCGCAGGTAAATCCTGTATAATTGTTTGCCTGTTTATTTTGATTTGTATCACTTATTATTATAGAATAGCCCATAAACCAATCGCCACTTTTAATCAAACAGAAACATTAAAGGAATCATTGTTATCAGGTATTAAATATGTTTTTAAAAACAACATTTTTGTAGGTGCGCTTTCGCTGGATTTATTTGCAGTTTTGTTTGGAGGAGCAGTTGCATTACTTCCTGTCTTCGCAGATAAAATTTTACATGTTGGTCCGGAGGGATTAGGTTTTTTACGAGCAGCACCGGCAGTTGGAGCAGTTATTATGGCGTTATTAATGGCCCATCATCCTCCACGTAAAAATGCGGGTATCAAATTAATGTTATGCGTTGCGGGATTTGGTTTGTGCATGATAACATTTGCACTCTCAAATAATTTTTATCTATCATTTGGAATCCTGTTTTTTAGTGGTGCATTTGATAATGTGAGTGTAGTAATTCGTTCCACCATTCTGCAAAGTTTTACACCCGATGAAATGCGTGGACGCGTGGCATCGGTAAATAATATTTTTGTAGGAAGCAGTAATGAGATAGGCGCTTTTGAATCAGGTACTGCCGCTAAACTTTTAGGATTGGTTCCTTCGGTGATTTTTGGCGGTGCTGTCACGTTGTTAGTGGTTGCCATTACCTACAAATTGTCACCTTCTCTGCGGAAATTGCAGCTTTAAGATTAATTCCGCTTGTTGGCACTGTAATGGAAGACGGATTTAGCCTCAGCGAATAATTGTACCTTTGTAAGCTGTAATTCTATATTAATAATCCATACTATTTAAGGCGATAAAATTAGTTTAAGACATGTTAGAACTTGTAAATAAAACCCTCAAAAAATTTTTTGGCAGCAAGAGTGATCGTGATATGAAAGAGCTCGTTCCTCTTTCAGAAAAAGCCAAAGTGGAATTTCCTGCCCTTGCTGCATTAAGCAATGATGAATTACGCGGTAAAACATTTGAATTCAAACAAAAGATTACTGATTATATCGCTGACAATGAAAATGAATTGAACGAACTCAACCAGCGTGTGGAAGAGAATCCTGACATGGAAATGGCGGAGAAAGAACAGACTTACGCACGTATTGATGAATTAAAAAAAGAACGCAACACAAAAATTGAAGAAATACTGCTTGAGCTTTTACCTGCTGCATTTGCTGTGGTGAAAGAAACTGCCAGAAGGTTTAAAGAAAACGAAACGCTTGAAGTGAATGCCATTCAACTGGATCGTGACATTGCTGCAAAACGAAGTAATGTTACCATACAAGATGATCGTGCTTTTTATAAAAACTCATGGCTTGCCGCAGGTATTATGATTACGTGGGACATGGTTCATTATGACGTGCAGCTGATTGGTGGTGCTGTTCTGCACCAGGGAAAAATTGCTGAGATGGCAACCGGTGAAGGAAAAACTTTGGTGGCAACATTGCCGCTTTATTTAAATGCTTTGGCAGGAAGAGGTGTGCATGTGGTTACAGTGAATGATTATCTCGCCAAGCGTGACTCTGAATGGAACGGACCAATTTTTGAATTTCTCGGTTTGAGTGTTGATTGCATTGATAAGCATCAACCTAATTCTCCTGAAAGAAGAAATGCATATCTCGCTGATATCACTTATGGAACAAATAATGAATTTGGTTTTGATTACTTACGTGATAACATGGCTCGTAATCCTGAAGACATGGTTCAACGCGAACATCATTATGCGATTGTGGATGAGGTGGATTCGGTGTTGATTGATGATGCGCGTACTCCATTGATTATTTCAGGACCTACCCCTAAAGGAGAGAACCAGGAATTTTTTGCTTTGAAACCAAAGGTTGAACAATTAGTAAACGCCCAACGCAATTACATCAACACGGTGATTGCTGATGCAAAGAAAAAATTTGGTAACAAAGAAAAAGAAGATGAAACCGGAATGGCATTGCTTCGCGCACATCGTGGTTTACCTAAGAACAAAGCGCTTATAAAATTCATGAGCGAAACCGGTGTTCGTGCATTGATGCAAAAAACCGAGAACCATTATATGCAGGATCAGTCAAAAGAAATGCATAAAGTGGATGCTGAATTGTTTTTTGTGATTGATGAAAAAAACAACACGATTGAATTAACAGAAAAAGGAATTGACCTGATCAGTTCTCATAATGATGAGACTAATTTCTACTCAATGCCTGATGTTGGTTCCGTTATGGCTGATATTGAAAAAAGTAATTTATCTCCACAGGAAAAAATAGAACGCAAGGATGAATTGATGCGCGACTTTGCAATCAAATCAGAACGCGTTCACACTATTAATCAATTGCTGAAAGCATATACGCTTTTTGAAAATGATGTGGAGTACATTATTGCTGATGGCAAAATAAAAATTGTAGATGAACAAACGGGTCGTGTGCTGGATGGAAGAAGATACAGCGATGGATTGCACCAGGCAATTGAAGCAAAAGAAAATGTAAAGATTGAAGCAGCTACGCAAACGTATGCAACTGTAACGCTGCAAAATTATTTTCGCATGTATCATAAATTGGCGGGTATGACTGGAACTGCAGAAACAGAAGCGGGTGAATTCTGGCAGATTTATAAGTTAGATGTTGTTTCCACTCCTACACATCGCAAGATGGTGCGCAAGGACGAAGAAGATTTGGTTTATAAAACCACACGTGAAAAATACAATGCAGTTATTGAAGAAATTGTAAAACTCACTCAGGCCGGAAGACCTGTGTTGGTGGGAACAACATCAGTTGAAATTTCAGAATTAATCAGCCGGATGTTGAAACTGCGAAACATCAAACACAATGTATTGAATGCAAAACTCCATCAGCGTGAAGCAGAGATTGTTGCTGAAGCAGGTAAATCAGGAACCGTAACTATTGCAACTAATATGGCTGGTCGTGGTACCGATATAAAGCTTGGACCAGGAGTAAAAGAAGCAGGTGGTTTGGCAATCATCGGTACTGAGCGTCATGATTCCAGACGTGTGGATCGCCAGTTGCGTGGTCGTTCAGGACGACAAGGTGATCCGGGTTCTTCGCAATTCTTTGTTTCGTTGGAAGATAACCTCATGCGTTTGTTCGGTTCTGAAAGAATTGCAAAGCTGATGGATAGAATGGGAATTGAAGAAGGTGAAGTGATTCAGCACAGCATGATCACCAACTCGATTGAACGTGCTCAGAAAAAAGTAGAGGAAAATAATTTTGGAATTCGTAAGCGTTTGCTCGAGTATGATGATGTGATGAATGCACAACGCGAAGTGGTTTACAAAAAACGCAGGCATGCTTTGTACGGTGAGCGTTTAACACTCGATCTGCAAAACATGATGTATGATTTGGTTGACAGTATTGCTGCAACTTACAGTGAAGATCGTGATTATGATGCGTTCAATTTAGAATTGATTCGTTTGTTTTCGATCGAAAGCCCAGTTAGTAAAGAAGAATTCATGCAGGCAAAACCTGATGATCTTTCATCCAAAATTTTTGCTGCTGTTGAAGAACATTATAAAGCCAAATCAAAACTGATTGCAGAACGAACATTCCCTGTGTTGAAAAACATCTACGAGAATCAAAGCAATGCTTTTGAAAATATTGTAGTGCCTTTTACAGATGGCTTACACAACATACAGGTGTTGGCAAACTTGAAAAAAGCTTATGAAACAAATGGACGTCAGTTAATAAATGCTTTTGAACGCAGTGTTACATTATCATTAATTGATGATGCATGGAAAGAGCATTTGCGTGAAATGGATGACTTAAAACAATCCGTTCAGAGTGCGGTGTATGAACAAAAAGATCCGTTGTTGATTTACAAATTTGAATCGTTTGAACTTTTCAAAAAAATGCTGGAGCAGATCAATCGTGATACTATGTCGTTTTTATTTAAAGGAACTGTTCAAGGTCAGGATCAACAAAAAGTTCAGGAAGCACGTGCTCCGCAAAGAACGGATCTGAGCAAATTAAAAACTTCTCACGATAGTTATGAAAATGCTTCGCATACAGGAAGCACAAATGGAAATCCTAATGAACAACGTGAGCAATCCAAAGCACAACCAGTAAGAGTTGAGCAAAAAGTTGGGCGCAATGATCCATGTCCATGTGGAAGCGGAAAGAAATACAAGAACTGCCATGGAGCAATGGTGGAAAGTTAAGAAGAGAGTCGGCAGTTTACAGTCGGCTGTAGGCAGTTGCTTACGCAAGAATTCATAATTCGTAACATTCATATCGCATTCGTTAATTAGTATGCATCAAGAGATAATAAATAAAGTAGCTGAAAGCGAATTACTGCAATTCGATTTACAGGATTTATATGTAAAAGGTGAAAGAGTTTTGTTTGACCTGAAAAGTTTTTTGTTTGAAGAATTGATCCTAAAAGAAAAAGATTTTCGTGACCAAATAAAAAACCATGACTGGAAACAATACGAAAACAAATTTGTTGCAATTACATGCACAGCAGACGCGATAGTTCCTACATGGGCTTTTATGCTTGTGGTATCACAACTTCAACCCTTCGCAAAAAAAATTGTGTTTGGTGATTTGAATAAACTAGAAGAAGAAATTTTCAGAACACAGATTTCAAAAATTGATTTAAAGGATTACACAGATAAAAAAATTTCTATTAAAGGATGCAGTGACATTTATGTGCCACCGTCTGCTTATGTGGAATTAACTGCTTTGCTACGCTCTGTTGCAAAAAGTATTATGTATGGAGAGGCATGTTCAACGGTGCCGGTTTTTAAGAGGAAGGATTAGATGATTCGACTAAGATATTTTTCTGACTGAGATTTTTTTTCAATAACTTTATTACTTGAAATATTAAAAGAGGATTCATTTGGAGTTCTCTTTTTTTTATGACTAAAAACATCAAATAATAAAGCGTTTAAAAAACTTAATTTTGACACATGGAATTCTCAGAAAATATTTTACAACGGTTAGAACAATTACAACATAAATATAATCTGATGGGTCAAGACATGGAGAGCTATCTCGATGGTTTGCTCACCAGTAATTATCTTACTTATTGGGATTATGTACACATTGATACACTGCTGACACTTCAAAATCCCCGAACAGATTTCCCTGATGAGATGATTTTTATCATGTATCACCAGATCACTGAACTTTATTTCAAGCTCGCTCTTCATGAATTAAACCAGATAGCACATAACGGAAGAAACGTATTACCTGACGGTGAAGACCTTGGCTGGAAAGAAAAACTGGATGTAAAATATTTTATTGAACGTGTTAACCGTATTAACAGGTATTTTGAATCGTTGACTCAGTCATTTGCAATCATGGTAAACGGAATGGAGAAGGAACAGTTTCTTCGTTTCCGCATGGCATTACTTCCGGCAAGCGGATTTCAGTCTGCACAATATCGCCTGATAGAAATGAGCTGCACTGATTTGATGAAACTGGTTGATAAAGATTTAAGAGTACAATTTGAGAATAAAGAAATTGATATTGAAGAATTGTTTCACAACATCTACTGGAATAAAGGAGCATGTGATATTGCATCAGGAAAGAAAACGTTAACGCTTGACCAGTTTGAGAAAAAATATAAAGAACAGTTTATAAATCATGCAAGAGAATACAAAGACAAAAATCTTTGGGCGAAATATAAATCCCTGAGTGCAGAAGATCAGAAAAATCCTGACTTAATTGATGCACTCAAATGGCTTGATATAAATGTAAATGTAAACTGGCCGCTCGTTCATTATAAATCAGCAGTGCGTTATCTGCAAATGGAAAAAGGTGATGTGCCTGCTACAGGAGGAACTAACTGGCAGAAATATTTACCTCCACGTTTTCAGAAAAGAATTTTTTATCCTTCACTCTGGAGTGAACAGGAACATGCCGAGTGGGGAAAAGCATGGGTAGAAAGTGCGTTGAAAAGTTAATCACAATAAAAACAATATTTTTTTAGAAACTGTTTAAATTTTGTTCAGCATAATTTTTATGGAGGCAAGTTGAATCATTGCTTCGCTTGTATCTAATAAATATTTATAGTCTTTTCCGAGCCTTGTTGTGTTTTCAAACCAGGAGAAAGTTCTTTCTATTATCCAATGCTTAGGCAAGACTTCAAATTTTTTCTGTTTATGGTTCTTAAAACAATTTGTAATAAATAACCGAACATGCTTTTTACTTGCTCTATAATTTCTCCTCTATATCCGCCATCAGCGAATATGACTTTTATGGAAAAGAATTTTTCTCTCAGCTTTCGCATCATTAAACCTGTTCCATTTACTTCGTGAATGTTAGCTGCATGAACTACTACTGCTAATACATAACCCAATATGTCCACTACAATATGTCGCTTTCTTGCATTTATTTTTTTGTTTCCATCAATACCCCTCATTCCGCCTCTGTGAGTTGTTTTTACCGATTGACAATCTATGGTTCTACATTTCTGTTCAGCAGTTCTCTTACCTGTTCGTGTATCATGTGCATCACGTGTTCTATAATTTCTTCATCCTTCCATTTGCTGAAATAGTAATACACTAATTGCCATTTCGGAAAATCATTGGGTAGTATTCTCCTCTGACACCCTGTTTTTAACAAATAAAAAATTGCATTCCATATTTCTCTTAAATCATTTTTTCGCTTGCGTTCGCTTTGTGGTATTAAAATTTTATACTTTTCCAATGGGCATCTGTTACATCTGTTGGATACATTTTTTTGAGATTTTAGTCAATCCCTAAGAAAATGAGTCTTTCTATTTGTTTCAGATGCCCTTTAATCTTTTATTTCACATAATTTTAAACAGCTTCTAAGAGAATTAATAATTTTTAAAAGTTACCGCTGCCATCCAAGCCAACTTTTTGAATATGATTGATAATGAAAATTTCTAAAACCTAATGATTTAAAGCAATTTAATTCACCGTGAATTTTCCGGTTGTAATCATTTTGTTATTTTGAATAATAGAATAAAAATAAATCCCGGCAGCTAAATCCTCTTTACCAATTATGATTTTATTACCCGAAAGGTTTTTAATTTCTTTCACCTTTTCACCACTAATATCATTCACAATAAGTTGAGCATTTATTAAAGCAACCTCACTAAAAATGGTTGTTTCATTATGAAATGGATTCGGATAAAGGTTGAAATGCGACTGATCAGAAATAAAAATATTATCTGTTCCTGTTATTATTGATAAGCTCGAATAGTCATTACCGGTTAATGTGGTATCTGCAGAATATCCTTTTATCCTTATCCAGCAAGGTGAACCAGGTGGTATTGATGAAACATCCCATTGATAAGTTGTATCTGTAAGAGATTGTGCAACGGCCTGATAGTGTAATGAATCATTCAGGCTTACTTCCACATCATAATAAATTTTTCTTCCGTCATCCGGGTTTAATAATTGCCACGTTACAGGTTGTGTTCCATCCCATGTTTGTCCGTTAGCAGGTGCAATGAGATTAATTACCGGATGTTGATAATTGTGCAGCAATTCGGCAAAGCCTGAGCCGGTGACGGCTACTCCATTTACGGTTCCGGTAATATTTACACTTCCCTCGTAAAAGGTGAATGGCAGGGTTACTTCCTGGTTATCATGAAGCGTTGTGAAAACGAGATCAATGCTGTCTTTAACAAAATGCCATTTTTTAGCATAACAACGTGTTTGCCCGGTCATAAAAACATATTGCTCTCTTTCAATTGAGAAATCAGAAGATGAAACCGATGTGCTGTCATTGATGTAAATAGAACAAAAGCGATAAGTTGAGGTGTCAGGAATAGTATTCTGATTTGTAAAAATATTCCACACATTCAGATCCATTCCATTGCTTAGCTGAAGCGAAAACCATTCATATTTTTCTCCTGTGCTTGGGTTGAAATTTCCATACTGCCGGTCAATCCATGCATTGCCAATAACTGATTCAGTATCTCCATTCAATGTAATTGTTCCTTGCACAGAAAGCGCGGTGAGTGAATAGTAGTAAGTATAACTTGAGATTCCCTGGTGCAGATAACCGGAATCAGCTACAATGAGTGGTCGTTTCTGAGCTGTGTAAATAAGATCAATTGTACCATTTTGTGATTGTGCGTTCAGATGATATTCAAATGGAATTAAGTTACCCAGTGAATCCTGTCGTGTAATCCACGCTTCATTAACTCCACCGGGAAGTGCAGCATTGATATGCAGATTATTTTGCGACATAACTGTATAATTGCACGGCTGTGTCTCAGGAAAAAACTGTCCGATAGTTTCATTCGCAATATTGAATATTCTGAATCCGTCAAAAGTCAAAAACGGGTTATAGAAATAAGTAAGCATAAAAGTGTAAGCATTACCTGTTGTCTGACCTGTTAAAAATCCATTGGTGTACCACCATTCCATTGGCTCAGCCGGGTGCCTTCCTTCATCCTGTGGAAAATACAATAATGTTCCCGGTTGATGATAGGGATACGTTTTCCACGGCTGCGCAGTTACGCTTCCGATAGTTATAATTAACAGTAAGATGAGAAGTAATTTTATTTTCATGGTTTTATTGCAAAGTGAAAATGTTGTTATATTTTTAATCTGAATATATACCCTATAAAAGTGTAAAATAATGTCATGCCTGCTATTGTACTTACAATCATGATACAATAGTTAAAGAATCGTAAATTAATCTCTTTCTTTTTTGCATTAACTATTATTAAAGCTATAGTTAAAATGTATGAAAAAAGAACCAAGTATCCAGCCAAATAGTATAATACGGTATCCATAGAACGCGAGAATATTAATAACGCTGCCCCAAGAAAACTATAATACAAAATTAACTTCCCCATATTTGATTTAGCAAACCACTCATTATTTAAAATTACTTCTTAAAAACTCAATCGCCTTTTTATGCGCTTGTTCAGTTGCATCTTTATCATATTTAGGATTGCTGGGATTCGCAAATGCATGATCAGCATCAAAATTATAAACTGTTAATTTTTTATTTAATGATCTCATGTCCTCTTCAAATTGATTCACAACCTCTGGTGTTATCCACTGATCTTTTTTAGCAAATATTCCTAGGACAGGACATTTTAATTTACTCAGCTTTTGCTTATCTTTTTCCGGCATTCCATAATACATAACACAACCTTTTGCATTAGGACCTGCCATCAATGCAGCCTGCATACTCCAACCACCTCCCATACACCATCCGATAGTTTGCAATTCACTTTGCGCTCCACAATAATCAATACATCCACTGATAATAGCCCTGGCACGTTCATCTTTTAATCCTTGCATTAACTTAGTTGCTTCATCAGGCGTTGTTGCCACAGTGCCATCATAAAGATCTGGCGCAATCACATTCTCACCTAATTCATTTGCCCAGGTTTCCGCTTCGCGTTTGATATAATCATTCAGCCCCCACCACTCATGAAACATTATCACTGTTTTATTCTGATCATTATTTTTAACATAAAATACCTGTGCATCTTTTCCATCCGGAGATTTAATATTCATCATCTTACCATTAACAGTTGCATAATGAAAAGGTAAAGGCGGCAAGTGTGAATTTACAAACGCCTCATCATTACCAAGTGATGCAAATGCACCGGTTGCTGATTTGCTGCAGCAGGAAGAAGTTTGCGCATAAGTAATTGCGCTTAATGCAAATAACTGAAGGAATACAAATATTTTTTTCATGGTATAATTCATTTATGCAGTAAAGATAACTGTGTTTTAATTGTCAAAATATTGTAGTAAGGTTAAATTTTAATCAGACAAAAATGCTTTTGGTTATCTTCGGCATCCTTGAAAACAGTTGGCAGTTAGCAGTCGGCAGTCAGCGATAGAACAATTAAGCAATAAAACATGAATTACTGGCTTGTAAAATCAGAACCATCAACATATAGCTGGGATCAATTGGTAAAAGATGGTTCAACAGTTTGGGATGGTGTACGCAACTATGCAGCACGGCTTCATTTAAGAGCAATGAAAAAAGGTGATCAGGTATTTTTTTATCACAGTAATGAAGGAGTTGAAATTGTTGGAATTGCAACAGTAGCTAAAGAACATTACCAGGATCCGACAACTGAAGATGCAAATTGGGTAGCGGTTGATTTGAAGCCTTTAAAAAAATTAAAGAAACCGGTTACGCTGGAGCAAATAAAAAAAGATAAACGCCTTAAGGATATGGCGCTTGTTCGTATATCACGACTGTCAGTTTCATCTGTTACGAAGAAGGAATATGAGGTGGTGATGGAAATGAGCGGGCAATAAAAAAATGAAACTGAAAGCTTCCAAAGATTTATGATAAAAAAATTACTAATAATTATTCCTCTCCTTTACCTTCATTATTATTCGATAGCACAAACCGGAACCGTGCGTGGTTTTGTGTATGATAAAGGTACAGGAGAACCCGTTTTGTTTACTCCCGTATTTTTAAAAGGAACCGCACACGGAGCGCAAACAGATGTCAACGGATACTACAGCATATCACGGATTGAACCGGGCGAATACCAATTGATGGCAACAGGTATTGGTTATGATACTGTTTTTGCTCAGGTTACTTTAAAAGCAGATCAAATTCTTAGCAAGCAGTTGTATATTAAAAAAGCGGCCATTAATTTAAAAGCTGTTGAGATTTCAGCAGAACGTGAGCAACAAAAAACGGAAGTAAATATTTCAGTAAATAAAATTACTCCACGCGAAATAAAAATGGTTCCTTCTGTGGGTGGAGAAGCTGATCTCGCACAATACCTGCAGGTGTTACCCGGTGTTATTTTCAGTGGTGATCAGGGAGGACAGTTATACATAAGAGGAGGTACACCAGTAATGAATAAGGTTTTGCTGGATGGAATGATCATTTATAATCCTTTTCATTCAATCGGATTGTTTTCAATTTTTGATCCGGACGTAATACGTAATGCCGATGTTTATACCGGTGGTTTCAGTGCTGAATACGGAGATCGTATTTCTTCTGTGATGGATATAACCACGCGTGATGGAAATAAAAAACGTTTTGCAGGTAAGGTGTCTGCTACCACTTTCAACTCGAAAATTTTAGTAGAAGGTCCGTTAAAAAAGCAAAGAGAGGAAGGAGGCGGATCAGCGTCCATTTTGCTTACTGCACGTAATTCCTATCTGGATAAGACATCTCCTAAAATTTATAGTTATGTAGATAAAAAAGGATTGCCTTACAGCTTTACAGATATCTACAGTAAAATTTCATTGAACAGCGGTAACGGCAGCAAGGTTAGCTTTTTTGGTTTTCACAACCAGGATAATGCTGATTATCGTTTTATCAGTTCACTCAAATGGAAATCATCAGGAGGAGGATTCAATTTTATTTTAGTTCCTGGCGGATCGGCCAATCTTATTGACGGAACGCTTGCCTATTCCGATTATAAAATCACACAACAGGAAGGTGATGAGCAACCGCGTTTCAGTTATGTGAGTGGTTTTAATATGGGAATGAATTTTACCAATTTCATAAAAAAGGATGAGCTTAAATATGGTTTTGAAATATTAGGTTTTAAAACACAATTTGAAACACATAATATCATTGGTGTGCCTGTTGGTCAATTGGAAAACACAACTGAGTTCGGTTGCTTTCTCAAATACCGTATTGTCCGTCCGCGATTTGTGATTGACCCGAGTATGCGCCTCCATTTTTTTGCTTCACTTTCAGAAATTTCTCCTGAACCACGATTGGGAATAAAAATAAATCTTACTAATTACCTGCGCTTGAAATTTGCAGGTGGCATGTATGCGCAAAATTTATTGAGTGCAAGCTCTGACCGCGATGTAGTGAATCTCTTTTATGGATTTTTATCAGGACCTGAAACACTGCCTGACGAGTTCAATGGTAAAAAAGTGAAGACCAGGTTGCAGAAATCACGTGATGTGATTGCCGGTGCAGAAATCAATCTGGTTCCACATCTTGATCTGAATGTGGAAACCTATTATAAAAATTTCTCACAGCTTACCAATATCAATCGTGATAAAATCTATCCCGATAATGGTACTTATGATAACAAGCCCGATTATCTTGTAAAAGAATTTATTGTAGAGAACGGGAAAGCATATGGTGCAGATGCAGTGTTGAAATATGATCACAAGCGCATTTATTTATGGCTGGTGTATGCATTGGGATATGTAACACGCAATGATGGAATAAGAGAATACACTCCGCACTTCGACCGGAGGCATAACGTAAATATTGTTGCTTCTTATACTTTAGGAAAAAAACTGGATTGGGAATTTAATGCACGATGGAACTATGGATCTGGTTTTCCTTTCAGTAAAACAGCAGGATATTATGAATACCTGAATTTTGGAGATGGCTTGCAAACAGATTATGTAAATGAGAATGGTTACCTCGGAATTATTTATGGTGATTTAAATGCTGGTCGTTTACCGGATTATCATCGCCTGGATGTAAGTCTGAAGAAAATATTTTATGTAGGAAAAAATTCCAATCTTGAAGCCACAGCAAGTGTAATTAATGTTTACAACCGCCAAAATATTTTTTACTTCGATCGGGTGCGATATAAAAGAGTAAATCAATTGCCGACTTTACCTTCAGTGGGAATGAGCTTAACGTTCTAAAATATTAATAATCCATTCTTGATTTTTTATACAGAGAGAGTTGTTTAGTAATTTCACACCAATAAACAGGTAATGAGATTATTTATCAGGAATATGGTAAGTCTTCGCTGCAAAATGATCGTGATGTCAGAACTTGAATCTCTCGGCCTTCATCACACGATTGTGGAATTGGGCGAAGTAGAGATTAAAGAAATTCTTTCTGATGAAATACATGATGCATTGAAATTAGCTTTGCTCAAATCAGGACTTGAACTGATGGATGATAAAAAAGCTATGCTGATTGAAAAAATAAAAAATGTGGTGGTAGAAATGATTCATTATTCTGATGAATTACCAAAGACAAATTTTTCAGATTTCCTGAGTAAAAAATTGAATTATGACTACACTTATCTGTCTAATCTTTTCTCAGAAGTAAAGGGTGTAACAATAGAACAATTTATTATTTCACATAAAATAGAACGGGTGAAAGAGTTGCTAATATACAACGAGCTAAACCTAACCGAAATAGCATGGAAACTTCGATATAGCAGTGTTGCGCATTTATCTAATCAATTTAAAAAAGTAACCGGTTTAACTCCCTCTTTTTTTAAAAAAATTAAAAACCAAAGACTTATTGCACTTGAGAATCTGTGAAAACTCTGATTTTCTATAAAAATCAGTAAATCATGTAACTTTTTTTAAAAGTTATGTAACAGTTAAGTGATAAATGAAAAACATCTTTGTGCAGTGTTTAAAATTTTACCCCATTCTATTTCGATGGCTGCAGATAAAGAAAAATCTAACAAAAACGAAGTGACGATTTCGAAAAATAATGTTGGTAAGACGAAAAAACCGGATAATTTAAGGTTAGTTAACAAAGAGCTTTCATTTCAAAACGAAGAAAAAGAAAAGCGTGCAGCAGAATTAATTATTGTCAATAAAGAACTGGCTTTTCAAAATGAAGAAAAAGAGAAACGTGCAGCTGAATTAATCATTGCTAATAAAGAACTTGTTTTTCAAAACGAAGAAAAAGAAAAGCGTGCAGCGGAATTAATTATTGCTAATAAAGAGTTGGTTTTTCAAAACGAAGAAAAAGAAAAACGTGCAGCAGAATTAATCATTGCAAATAAGGAGCTTGTCTTTCAAAACGAAGAAAAAGAAAAACGTGCAGCAGAATTATTCATAGCCAATAAAGAACTTGACTTTCAAAATCAAGAAAAAGAAAAACGCGCTACAGAATTGTTAATTGCAAACAATGAACTTCTCTTTCAATATGAGGAGAAAGAAAAACTGGCGGCTGCTCTTGCAATAGTAAACAAAGAACTTGAAGCATTTGCTTACGTAGCAAGTCATGATCTGCAGGAACCGCTTCGTAAAATACAAACGTTTGCAAAAAGAATAATTGATAAGGAAAACGAGAATTTATCTGAACCAGGCAAGGATTATCTTGCCCGAATGAATGCGGCTGCTAACAGGATGCAGGCACTCATCAATGACATATTAACTTTTTCGAGAATTAATACCGGAGAAAGAAAATTTGAAGAGATACCACTTAACCGGATTGTAACAGATGTTTTGACTGAATTAAAGGAAGATATAGAGGAAAAAAGCGCAACTATCGAAACAGGTGAACTTTGCAATGCCGTCATCATTCCTTTTCAGTTTCGCCAGCTTTTACATAACCTGATCTCTAACTCACTAAAATTTTCGGATCCTGCCAAGCCACTTCGCATAACCATTAAAAGTGAAATTTTAGAAGGAGATAAATTAGAACATGCTCAACTTTCTCCCGATAAAACATACTGCCATATACAGATAAAAGATAATGGCATTGGGTTCGAACCTCATTTCAATGAACGTATTTTTAAACTTTTTCAAAAACTGCATGGCAAGGATGACTATGCAGGCACAGGTATCGGGCTTGCTATAGTAAAACGGATTGTGGAAAATCACAAAGGATTTATTACAGCAAATGGCGATTTAAATAAAAGTGCAACCTTTAATATTTATTTGCCAAATGAAAATAATAATTAGAACGATTATTTTATTTACAAACAGGAATCAGTAAATCATGTAACTTATTTCAGAAATTATGTAAGGTTTTCTGCATGGTGAATTTTTAAATTTACTTTTTAATTATCACATAAAGCAGCATGTCAAAAGTCACCTTCAATAATCAGAATAAATATTTCTTCAATACTATTAACGCCCAGGTTGAACAATATTTTAAACAAGGCAACCTGAAAAAAACAGGTAATAAAAAACTTTATTTTAAATCTGTAATTCTCATTTCTGCAGGTTCCGCTGTTTACGTTTTGCTGCTCACAATGCAATTTCATTGGGTAGTTGCTGCATTTCTATGCTGCTTATTTGGTTTTATACAAGCTACCATCGGATTCAATGTGATGCACGATGCAAATCATGGCAGTTATTCAGAAAAAAAATGGATTAATAATTTGATGGGGCTAACTGCAAACATGATGGGAGTGAATGCAGGTTTATGGAAACAAAAACACAATGTTATTCATCATACCTACACTAATATAGATGGTGTTGACATTGATCTTAATAAGGCACCTTTTCTACGTATGTGTACATCGCAAAAACAATGCAGGCATCACCGCTATCAGCATTTGTACTGCATTCCTCTTTATTCGTTAACCACGTTGATGATGATTTTTATATCTGAATTTGTAAATTATTTCAAAAAGAAAATACAATCAAACCGTTTGCAAAAAATGCGAGCCAGTGATCACGTTATTTTCTGGACCAGCAAAGTTTTATACATCTTTTTTTTACTCATTTTACCAATTATGCTCGTAGGTTTAATTCCTGCCATCATTGGTTTTTCACTCATGCATGTAACGATGGGTTTAACACTTGCAATTGTATTTCAACTGGCACACGTAGTGGAGGCAACTCATTTTATTGATGCACATAATGATGATCATCAGATAAAAGAAGAATGGGCTCTTCACCAGGTGAAATCCACAGCTGATTTTGCCACTGACAACAAAATTATTTCATGGTTAATAGGCGGATTAAACTTTCAGGTGGAGCATCACCTTTTTCCGAAAATAAGCCATGTGCATTATCCTGCCATTCATAAATTTGTGAAAGAGGCATGTCTTAAATTTTCGATCATGCATAATAATTATCCCTCTATGACATCAGCAATTCGCTCGCACTTTCGTTTTATGAAACAACTCGGAGTGCAGTAAATAAAAAGTGATTATGTTATTGATGTTGAGGATTTGTTTTTTGTTCAGTGACATAAAATTGATAAATCAGTGAATCATGTAACATATTATTAAAGTTATGTAACAATTCTTACTGAAAGCATCTCACCTTTGTGCAGTAACAATTCAGTTACAACAAATAATATAAAATATGGATAGTGCTGAATTGGAAAAATCAAAAATTCATATTGTTGTTGAAATCATTGAATATGTACCAAACGCTGTGCTTACTAAAACAATCATAAAAAAAACTACAGGAAATATCACTGTTTCCTCTTTTGATGCAGGAGAGGAATTAGCAGAGAAGACTTCTCCGTTTGATACTTTTATTCAAATCATTGATGGTACTGCTGAGCTGACTATCAGAGATAAAAAATATCAGCTTAAATTAGGAGAAGGAATAATTATTCCTGCACATGCAAAGCATTGCTTTAATGCAAATGAGCAATTTAAAATGATTGCTACTATTATAAAGAGTGGGTATGAGGATTAATTCCTGTAATATAAAATACTCATAGACGGATTTTTAACCCTGCTGTTTTTATTATCTGATTGCAACCATCTCACGGTATTTTGGAAGGGGCCAGTTTTCATTGTCAACAATCAATTCTAATTTGTCAACATGATAACGGATTATATCAAAATAAGATTTTACTTTATCAGAATAAGCTACCGCTCGTGCTCTGACATTTTCGATTGAGTTTGCTTTCTTACGTGCTTCAACCATTTCATCAACATTCTTTTTTATCACTGTAATATGCGTTGATATTTCACGGATCATATCAATCTGCGTTGCACTCACTTCTTTGCCTAAGCCAATGTCTTTTATTCCTTCAACATTTTGCACTAATAAATTCTGGTATTTGATAGCTGAAGGTAAAATATGATTTACCGCAAGGTTTGCCATCACACGTGATTCAATCTGAATTTTCTTGATATAAGTTTCCAACATGATTTCATGTCGCGCTTCCAGTTCGCGATGCGTGAAAATATTATTGCGCTCAAATAAATCAATTGATTTCTTTGTTACAAATGCATCAAGAGCTGGTGGTGTAGTGGTTATGTTGTTTAAACCAAGCTTTTTTGCAGCAATCTTCCATTCTTCACTGTAACCATTTCCTTCGAAGCGGATGGCTTTTGAATCCACAATATAATTACGTAACACTTTAAGAATGGCCTCATCCTTTTTCATGTTTTTCTTTGAAAGCGTTTCCACTTCCTCATAAAATTTACGAAGCTGGTCAGCAACGATGGTATTTAAAACTGTCATGGCATGAGCGCAGTTTGCAGAAGAACCCACAGCACGAAACTCAAATTTATTTCCTGTAAATGCGAAAGGTGAAGTACGGTTGCGATCTGTATTATCTAAAAGTATTTCAGGAATTTTTCCAATGTTTAATTTCAATGCTGTCTTTTCTTCAGGTGTCATTTTTTTGTCTTTCATACTTTTCTCAAGATCATCCAGCACTTTTGATAATTGACCTCCGAGGAAGATTGACATTATTGCAGGTGGTGCTTCATTGGCGCCAAGCCGGTGATCATTACTTGCAGTAGCAATACTTGCACGTAATAAATCAGCATGTTCATAAACCGCTTTAATTGTATTTATAAAAAAAGTAAGAAACCATAAGTTAGTTTTAGGTGAGTTACCCGGTGATAATAAATTTTTACCTGTGTTAGTACTCATGCTCCAGTTATTGTGCTTGCCCGAACCATTAATACCTGCATACGGTTTCTCATGAAGCAAAACTTTGAAATGATGTCTGCGTGCAACTTTATCCATCACATCCATCAGCAATTGATTGTGATCAACTGCAAGATTGATGTCCTCAAAAACAGGAGCACACTCAAATTGCGATGGCGCAACTTCATTGTGACGCGTTTTTAATGGAATGCCTAATTTAAATGCTTCACTCTCGAAATCAACCATGAAAGAATGTACACGCAATGGGATAGAACCAAAGTAATGATCTTCCAATTGCTGACCTTTTGCCGGTGTTGCACCAAATAAAGTTCTGCCAGTCATTTCAAGATCAGGACGGGCATTGTATAAATCAATATCCACTAAAAAATATTCCTGTTCGATACCAAGTGTTGAAAATACATGCGTAACACTTTTATCAAAATACTGACATACCGGAACTGCGGCCTGGTTTAAAGCGTGTAATGCTTTTAATAACGGAGCTTTAAAATCCAATGTCTCACCGGTATAAGAAACAAAAATGGTTGGAATGCAAAGCGTTTTTCCGGATGGATTTTCCATGATGAATGCAGGAGAACTTGGATCCCATGCAGTGTATCCACGTGCTTCGAAAGTGTTGCGAATGCCACCACTCGGAAAACTGGATGCATCGGGTTCCTGTTGCACCAAAGCAGAACTTGAAAATGCTTCTAATGCTCTGCGGTCATCACCCAGTTCAAAAAACGAATCATGCTTTTCCGCAGTAGAACCCGTTAGCGGCTGAAACCAATGTGTGTAATGAGTAGCGCCCATTCCTATTGCCCAACTTTTCATGGCTTCAGCTACCAGTTCTGCAACTTTGCGATCAATCTTCTGACCGGTTTCAGTTGCTTCAATCACTTGTTTATAAACTTCTTTAGATAAGAATTTATGCATTTTCTCTTTGTCGAAAACATAAACTCCGAAGTAGTCAGAAATTTTTCCTGCATATCCATTTATTCCTGCAACTACAGGTGGACGGTTGGAACTGCTATCAAGTGCTTTAAAACGTAATTGAGACATAGTTGTGTTTTATAAAATTTAAGTAATTTTTTCTAACGCTTGCAAATGTATATGGATTTTGGGTGGTTTGTCAAGAAAAAGATGATTTATTTTGAACAGGGGTCATTATTTTGGGTATAACAAGCGCAAAAAACAGTATTTTTCAAATCACACCCCCCTAATTTATGATCATTATCTTAAAAAAAGTAGTTTTTTATAGTTAATGAGGAGTTGATGTTCAATTGCAAGAGAAAATATTACGAGCAACGGATAAAATCGTATCAATCACTAAGGAGTTATTTGAATTGCTAGTCTTAAATTACCAAGTAGAAAACAGAAAATTTATTTTATCCGTTTCAGCTTTAAGCCGGCTATTGGTTTTACTACGAGTGGTACTTTTTCAACGGTAACTGAACTGGTGTCTAATCCAAATGCACGTTCTTCAGGTAATGAAAGTTTCTTTATGAAAAAATAAATGTCCATAATTATCTTATCAACAAAAGGAAGATCATTATCAAGACTTAAAAATTTTTCCATCACCACAAAACGAAAATCACCAGGCATGTTACGCTTATGGAGCGATTGATAGCGACTGGTAATATCCACCTCATTATTTTCTACCATGTCAGTAACCACTTGCCTGAACATTAAATTAACACGCGGATCAATACGGAAACCAATTCTAAAATCTATTCTTATCACTGTGCCGTGCATTAACTCTGTTACTTTATATTCCTGCGTGTAAGGTTCATCCAGCACATCTACATGCACGAACCAATACAAATCAGCCCGCTTAGGCAAACGATGTAAAACTGAATACATCACTTTCTCTTCTATCTCTGCAAAATTATTGGCACTGGTTAAAAAGACAAGATGAGTGGAGTATTTGGGAATTGATTTATCTGCACTTAATTCTTTCAGTAATGGTAAGTAGTCTTTTATCTGAACAAATTCTACTAACCTGTTTCTGATTTTGCGCGATTTATAAAGAATCCACATAAAGCTGGTGAGTAAAAAACCTAATGATAATGTAACCCATCCTCCATGCATAAACTTGCTCAGGTTGGCTACAAGAAATGAAAACTCAATGGTTAAGTAAACCATAAAAACTAAAATGATGAAAGCGACCGGGTAACGTTTCAAATAAAGATAATAGGAAAGTAATGTAGTAGTCATTAACATAGTAAGAATAATGGCTAAGCCATAAGCAGCTTCCATACCTGTTGATTCACGAAAAAACAAAGTAATTCCAACGCATCCTGCAAAAAGCCACCAGTTAACTGATGGAATGTATAATTGTCCACGTACATCGGTTGGATAGATCACTCTCACCTTGGGCCAGAAGTTTAAACGAATGGCTTCATTAATCAAGGTGAATGATCCGCTGATTAATGCCTGGCTCGCTATGATGGCAGCAGCCGTAGCAATGAAAATACCAATGGGAAGAAACCACTCAGGCATGAGCGAAAAAAAAGGATTTACATTATTTAAAACCTGGTTATTATTTTGCAGCAACCATGAACCCTGTCCAAAATAATTTAATATCAAACAGGTTTTTACAAATATCCATGTTATACGTATGTTGTCTTTTCCGCAGTGACCGAGATCACTGTAAAGTGCTTCTGCCCCTGTGGTGCATAAAAACACTGCTCCTAAAAGCCAGAATCCACCTGGATAATTAATGAGCATATTAAAAGCGTATAATGGATTAACTGCAAGCAACACATGAGGATTATGTAACAAACCTTTTAAACCAAGAACGCCTAACATCGAAAACCAGATTACCATAACAGGCCCGAAAAATTTGCCTACGAAGGAAGTGCCGAAACGTTGAATTATAAAGATGGCTGCAAGAATTGCGATTACAATTGGTAGAGTGGAAATGCCCGGATTAATAACTCTTAATCCTTCGATTGCTGAAGCAACAGAAATAGGCGGTGTAATAATTCCGTCAGCAAGCAAGGTGCTGCCACCGATGATAGCCGGAAAAACCAACCACTTGCGTTTTGTTCTTCGCACCAAAGCGTAAAGTGAAAAAATTCCGCCTTCACCTTTATTGTCAGCACGTAAGGTGAGTACCACATATTTAAGAGTGGTTTGCAATGTTAAGGTCCAGAAGATGCAGGAGATACCACCTAAAACCAAAGTTTCGTTTATTGGCGAGCTGCCAATAATGGCTTTCATTACATAAAGCGGTGAAGTGCCAATGTCACCATAGATAATACCGAGTGTTATTACAAGACCTGCAGCAGTTATGCGTTGCAGAGATAAGGGCTTTTGCACAGAAAATAATTTGGCGACGCAAATGTAGAACTACCTGATAGATTTAGTGAATTTATCTGTAAAGATTATTTCACTGAATTATTTTTAATAATTACTTAAGGGAACAAAGTAAAAAATTATCCATTAGCTTTTACTGCTTTCATAATCTTGGTGGCAAAAACAAAATCATTCACCTCTTTATTATCAGTGTCTCTCAATTCCTCGTAGCTGCCTTCCCAAAATTTTTTTCCTTTATAGATAAACACAATGTGATCTCCCATTTCAATCACTGAATTCATGTCATGTGTATTGATGATGGTGGTCATGTTATACTCTTCAGTTAATTCTTTAATGAGATTATCAATCACAATAGAAGTTTGTGGATCAAGTCCGGAATTGGGCTCATCGCAAAAAAGATATTGAGGATTCATGGCAATAGCACGGGCAATGGCTACACGCTTTTTCATACCACCACTTATCTCGCTTGGATAAAGCTTGTTTACATTAACAAGATTAACACGTTGCAAACAAAAATTAACACGATCCAGTTTCTCTTTATAAGTTTGGGTAGTAAACATGTTTAAAGGAAACATCACATTTTTTTCTACTGAAAGAGAATCGAACAATGCACCTCCCTGAAATACCATTCCTATCTCCTGCCGGATAGGTTTGCGTTCTTTAAAATCCATCTCACTAAAATTACGACCGTCAAAATAAACTGCGCCTTTATCCACTTCGAACAAGCCAACAACACATTTCATAAGTACCGTTTTACCTGAACCGCTTGCGCCAATGATCAGGTTCGTTTTGCCTTTTTCAAAAACGCAGGATATATTATCTAACACCAGTTTTCCCTTAAACCCTTTTGAAATATTTTTTACTTCAATCATACAAGAATAAGTTGAGTGAGGATATAATCGAAAATAAGGATGACCACGCTGCTGTAAACAACTGCCTTAGTACTGCTTTGACCCACTTCCAGAGCACCACCTTCGGTATAATATCCATGATAAGAAGAAACACTGGTAACGATAAATGCAAACACCACTGTTTTAATCATAGCAAAAGTGATATTGAAGGGAACAAACTGATCCTGTACTCCTTTAATAAAATCTGCAGAAGGCACCACACCTGATAAGGCACCTGCAGCCCAGCCACCAACGATGCCCATGAACATGCTGAGCAGAACCACAAAAGGAAGAACAATAATTGCTGCTACTATTTTTGGCAATGTCAAATAACCTGATGAATTAATTCCCATAATTTCAAGTGCATCTATCTGCTCAGTAACCCGCATAGTTCCAATTTCTGATGCAATGCTTGAACCCACCTTGCCTGCAAGCACCAATAAGATAATGGTAGGAGAGAATTCAAGAATGATAGAATCTCTTGCAACAATTCCTACTGCATACAATGGAACCAGTGGATTAACTAAGTTATAAGCACTTTGAATGGTGATAATAGCGCCCATAAAAATGGAAGTGATGGCTACAATTCCCATCGCACCGATGCCAATGGAAACCAGCTCGAGCATTACTTGACGGTAATACACAACAAGTTTTTCGGGTTTGATGAGCAACCCTTTCATAAAAATCCAGTAACGTCCTACTTCGAACCAAAGAACCTTAAACATAACGGGTTAAAAATAGTAAAGAAGTAGAGAGTGGTTTTAAAGCAGTTAAGGTTTTTAAACCTAATACGTTTATTCCGCAATGACTTAGTTATTTTTGCGTTCGTTGTAGGTCATGAAATCATTTATCAAAAAACATTTTCCATTTATTTTAGTATCAATGGTTTTGCTTTTGCAAGGATGCGGTATTTTTAAAAAGAAATGCGACTGTCCTCATTTCAGTACTACCACCATTCATCATCCTAAAGTTTAAAAAATCAGAAATCTGTTTTTGTCATTGGTAATTAGTGTTTTAAAAACTTAGTTATCCTGATTAACCCAATTACCTATCTTTACACTCTCAAATCCCCCATTTTTCACAATGGTAAATACAGTAACAAAACTTTCGGGCATTTCTAAAGGAAAAAGTTGCATCATTGAATCTTATACTGATGATGTGATGAAACAAAAGTTGCTTGAGATGGGTTGTCTTCCAGGTGAAATAATTACAGTTTCACGGTTTGCACCATTTGGTTGTCCTATGGCAATAGTGGTGGGTGGTGCCACATTGAGCCTTAGAATGGAAGAGGCAGATACAATACTTGTTACACCTGTTTGATGAGTGCAGAATCAATCCCAAAAAACCGGGAGCAAAATGTTGAGTTAGCATTATCCAGGAAAACCAATACTCCTATCACCCAAAAAATTAAAGTTGCGCTGGTGGGAAATCCTAACAGTGGTAAATCAACTTTGTTTAATATTCTTACCGGACTCAATCAGAAGGTTGCCAATTTTCCGGGAGTAACGGTAGAAAAGAAAACCGGTTACTGTAAAATTTTCCATTCAGCCACAGGCAAAGCAACGGGTTTTGAAATTGTGGATTTGCCCGGCACATATAGTCTTTATCCCAAATCTCCTGATGAACGCATTCCCTTTGAAGTGCTGTGTGATCAGAAAGAGGAAAACCATCCTGACTGTGTAATTATTATTGTTGATGGCACCAATCTGAAGCGCAGCCTCTTTCTTGCTTCGCAGGTTATTGATTTGAAGATACCAACTTTAATTGCGCTCAACATGATGGATCTGGTGCGTGCTCATGGAGTCACTATTAATATAAAAGAGTTGGAGTTGAGAATGGGTGTTCGCATAGTTCCCATTAATGCGCGTAGTAACGAAGGTATTGAGGAACTCAAGCAGGCACTCGTGAATGATCTTCCTGTTCCGGTGCGTGATATTTTTGAAACCCGCGAATTAGCTCCTGTTATTGTAAATGATATTAAAGAAACACTCAATAGCAAAAGCGATTATGCAGCTTTCCAGATTGCACATCATGCAGATACGTTGCAAACTTTTTTAATTGCTGATGAACTAAAGAAAAAAGTTGCTGAGATTGTTAAAGCAAATGTGTTTGATGCACAAAAATTAAAATCATTCGAAACGCTTGAACGCTATAAGGTAATAAAGGAAATTATGAACCTGTGTGTTCAGGAAGGTAAAGAAAGTACACATCCATCCTGGAACAAACGGATTGATTCCTGGCTGATGCACCGCGTGTGGGGTTACGTTTTCTTTTTACTCATATTGTTTGTAATGTTCCAGGCAATTTTTTCGTGGGCGCAATACCCTATGGAGTTTATTGACAATTTTTTTGCATTCACCAGCTCATGGGTGCGAACCCATATTCCTGATGGCGCATTAAACGATCTGCTCACAAACGGAATTCTTGCCGGCATTGGGGGAATTATCATTTTCATTCCCCAAATTGCGCTGCTCTTTACTTTCATTGCTATCCTTGAAGATACTGGATACATGGCGCGTGTAAGTTTTTTAATGGATAAACTAATGCGCAAATTCGGACTGAACGGTCGATCGGTTATTCCATTAATCAGCGGAGTTGCCTGTGCAGTTCCTGCCATCATGTCAACGCGGACAATACATAGCTGGAGAGAACGCATCATCACAATAATGGTAACTCCATTGATGAGTTGTTCTGCACGCTTACCGGTTTACACATTACTGATTGCTTTAATTATCCCTTCAAAAATGATCTGGGGTTTTATTAATCTTCAGGGAATTGTTTTGATGGCAATGTATCTCATCGGTTTTTTAGGTGCTATCGGAACAGCTTACCTGATGAAATGGTTTGTGAAAGCAAGAGAGCGCGCATATTTTATAATGGAAATACCGGTTTACAGAATGCCGCGCTGGTCCAACATTTTTTATGCGATTATTGAAAAAGTTAAAATATTTTTATTTGATGCCGGCAAGGTAATCATTGCAATCTCCATCATACTTTGGTTTCTTTCATCACGTGGCCCGGGTTCCCGCTACAATGAACTTGAACAGCAAGCGCAACAAATTGAACAAACCAATCCTGAAAATAAATCTGTCATTTATAATTTAAAGGCACAACAACTGGAAGCATCTTATGCAGGTCATCTTGGTCATTATATTGAACCTGCAATTCGTCCACTTGGGTTCGACTGGAAAATTGGAATTGCACTGATTACGTCATTTGCTGCCCGTGAAGTTTTTGTGGGAACCATGAGCACAATCTATAGTGCAAGTAATGATGAAACCGAGATGCATACAGTGAAAGACAAAATGCAATCAGAAATAAATCCCGATACAGGTAAGCCGAGATATAATACTGCTGTTGGCTGGTCGCTGATGTTGTTTTATGCATTCGCCATGCAGTGCATGAGTACGCTTGCTGTTGTTAAACGTGAAACAGGAGGATGGAAATGGCCTATCACTCAGTTTATTTATATGGGTGTGCTTGCTTACATGAGCAGTTTAATTGTTTATCAGTTGTTGAAATGATTTTTAATGCATACCAATTAACGAATGCTAAACGAATGTTACGAATGCTTCGTCTGCCATTCTTTTTATTTGTATTTCATTCGATGATTGATACTACAACAATTGGATTTTTATATTCGTTTCATTCGTTACCCATTCGTTAATTAGTATGCAGCAATGGATTCAGAGCAATTAAGAAATTCTATTTCCAAATATCTGCCTCCTGATGCTGTTGATGATTGCGTTGGTTGGATCATTCAGCATCGTATCAGTGTTCGCATCAAGCATAGCCGTGCAAGCCGTTATGGTGATTACCATCCACCACAAAAGGGGAGAGGACATAAAATCACCATCAATCATGATTTAAATCCTTATGCTTTTCTCATCACTTTTACGCATGAGGTTGCTCATCTCACCTGTTTCTTAAAACATGAAAATAAGGTTTATCCTCATGGTGAAGAATGGAAGCGCGAGTTCAGGTATTTGCTTTCCCCGTTTTTAGAAAGAAAAATTTTTCCTGATGATGTTGCCATGGCTGTAAGAAAATATTTACTTGATCCGGCAGCAAGCAGTTGTTCAGATGCAAATCTTCAAAAAGCCCTGAAACAATATGATCAGAAAAAAGAAGGTTGGTTTTCACTCGAAGAATTGCCTCCCATGGCTCAATTTAAAATACGCAGCGGAAAAAGTTTTATAAAAGGAAACCAGCTTAGAAAAAATTTTGAGTGTTATGATTTGCATTCACGGCATAAATATCACATTCATCCTTCGATGGAAGTGATGCCATTATAATTAAATCATGTTAATTTGAACTGCCTTTTTCACCCACAAAATGGTCTTCAGTATTTTTAAACAAAACATTAAAAGTGGTGAGCGTTCCATAAATACGTGTGAGATATTGTTGAAGGTTTAACTTTTCTTCTTCAGCTAATTTGTCATTTGAATTGATACGTTGTTCCATCACTCTTAACCTGTCGCGCAACATGATTATTTTATTGAAGAAAACATCAATAGGAATTTCTTTTGGCTGTAAGCCCGTGTTGCCCGGATACAAAACCATTTTTCCTCCCTGCCATCTCACACCCAGCGGAACCACTTCCTGAAAGTCAGCATAACGTTTCATGATATTGGTAAACACGCGTTCTACCTCTGAAAAACTTACAAGATCAGTATCTGCTTCTACGGCCTCAATAACTTCGAGTGCATTGTAATTTTTTGAAACCTCAATCCGTCCTCGTTCTGTAAAAACAATAGTGTAAGTTTTGGGTTTAACATTAATCACTACTCCTGCGCCAAATTCAGGATGCTTAACACGCGATCCTATTCCTAATTCTTCTTCGTTCATATTATTAAGTTATTATGTAATTAAAAGGTTTGAGAAGTTGAGATAATAAAAATAAATCATTTGAAATTTTATCAACTTGTAAGCTCAATTATTTCTCACATCACAAAACTAAATTAATTTTGAAAGATGTTGATTAGCATACGCGCTCAAAATCCTGATGAACGATTAATAAAACAAGTGGTTACTGTTTTACAGAATGGAGGTGTTGCAATTCTGCCTACGGATACTATTTATGCATTGGTGGCAGATATTTATCATCACAAAGCCATTGATAAAATCGGATGGATAAAAGGAGTTAAATTGGAGAAATCTCATTTTTCATTTTTGTGCAGCGATCTTAAAGACATTTCCACTTTTACAAAAAATATTGATCGCAGTATTTATCGTTTGCTGAAACGTGCTTTGCCCGGTGCCTACACATTTATTCTTGAAGCAAGCAACGAAGTGCCTCCAATTTTCAGAAGCCGTAAAAAAACCATTGGAATTCGTATTCCTGATCATCCAATTATTAAAGGAATTGTTGATTCACTCGGACATCCGCTACTTGCAACTTCATTACATGCTGATGATGCAATAACTGAATATCCCACTGACCCAAATGAAATTAACGCACAGTATGGAAACTTAGTTGATATTATTGTTGATGCTGGTTATGGAAGTAATATTCCAAGTACTGTTATTGATTGCACAAGTGGAGAACCGGTGGTTATAAGAGAAGGAGCGGGAACACTGGAAGTATTAAGTTAAGGTGTGATTCATAATTTATAAATTGTTTTCATGCACTACCATTAAAAGAATAGTTGTATTTAATGACAAATTTTTGGTAATGCTTTTACTGTAAATACTTTTCAATATACTACGGTGACGTGTGTACATTGCAATACAATCTGCCAAATGAAGTTTTAGAAAATGATTAATGCCTTCTGCAATAGAATCATGATTAAGCTTATATTGCTGTATGATAATTATCATATCATAAATTTCACTTAGGTTTACATTTGCAATTCAAATCAAATTTATTATGCATATAATCTCTCCCGAAAATTTCGCTCCCTTTTTTGTAAGGGTGTTGCTTGGCATTTTATTTTTTGGACAGGGTTATGAAAAAGTTTTCAGAATAAAAATGAAAAATGTTATTGACACTATCCGGCCTGATTATCAAAAATTAAAAATGCCTTCATTCCTGATAATTGCCGGTGCATATATTACTTCTTATTTAGAACTTGTGGGTGGTTTCTTTTTAATCATAGGAGTGTTTAAATATATCTCACTGTATATTCTCGCATGTGATTTGCTGATTGTGTCATTAGGCATGTCATTATTAAATTCGATTTGGGATTTGCGGCATGTTTTTCCAAGAGTGCTGTTGCTTTTATTCCTTTTAATTTATCCTGCTGAATTTGACACGCTCACACTTCAAAATATCATTTCACGTTTATTCAATTTGTAAACCGTGTTTACCCTCTAATTTATTCATTCATATAATTTCTTATTATGGGAGGCACCTGAAAGGATATTGTAACACTATCCGAAAAAAATAAACTGAAAAAAGATAAAAACTTTTAAGGTAATAATTAAATATTCCCTGATTGACTTTACAATACCATTGCAATAAGATGAATTTTATAAAGGGTTTTAAACATACATAAGTGATGCAGAGTGATTAAGTTTACGTATTTTATTTTAGTTAGTTTTGATAAAATTTATCACAAGAAAGAAATTAATTGGATATAAGAAATAAAAATCAGGGATTATGGATTTTAAATAAAGTGTAAGAGCCTGTTTAAATTTCATAATTCAAAAAGAATATATATCATCCCTTCGGGATTCTCTCTGTGAACTTTACTCATTTAACTTTTAAAAATACCATCCCTTCGGAATTTTTTAACGCTGAAAGCGTGTTATGATTATAAAAAGATCAAGCAAACTGTTAAGAATCCCGATGGGATGATATATTAAAAACTATTTTTTAAAAATTTAAACAGACTCTAAATATTAAACGAGACTGAGTCATCTGATTATTATGAAAACAGATAACAATAAGCTAAATCAATTCGGACTTTTAGTCGCTGATCATGTAAACGCAATGTTAGCTTACTGGGATAAAGACCTTGTTTGCCGCTTTGCAAATGCTGCTTACATACATTGGTTTGGTGTGGGTCGCGAAGAGATGGTTGATAAGATGACGATATTTGAATTGCTGGGTCCGCTTTATGAAAAAAATCTGCCGTACATCACTGAAGTTCTTAAAGGCAATCCCCAAACTTTTGAACGCGAAATACCTAACAAACAAAATGGAATCCGTTATTCTTTAGCCAATTATTTTCCTGATATTAAAAATGGAAAAGTGCAGGGATTTTTTGTTCATGTTGCTGATATAACTTCAATAAAACTTATGGAGAAGGAATTGGTAAAATCAATTGAAGTTATTGGTGAACAAAACAGACGACTTATGAATTTTTCCAATATCATTTCTCATAATCTGAGAAGTTATGCTCATAATTTTGAAGGAATGTTATCCATTTTTTCAGAAGCGAAATCAGTGGAGAAACAAGCAGACACAATTGATATGCTAAAATCCATTTCCAGAAATTTTGTTGATACAGTAAACAACTTAACTGAGATAGTTCATGTACAAAACATGAGCGATATAAAGCTAGAGCAAATTAATCTGAATGATTATATTTTAAAAGCTATTTCGTCTTTGAGTTTTCAAATTAGTTCCAGTAACGCAAAAATCATCAATACGGTGAGTGCCGATCTGGAAATAACTGGAAATTCCGCTTATCTTGAAAACATTCTTGTTAACCTGATCACAAATGCAATTAAGTATAAACATCCGCAAAGAAACCCTGTCATTGAGTTGGCATGTTCAACAATAAATAATGAAATATTATTTACAGTGAAGGACAATGGATGTGGAATTAATTTAGATAAATATGGTAATGATCTTTTCGGGCTTTATAAAACATTTCATGGCAATTCCGATGCACAAGGGATAGGTTTATACATCACCCGCTATCAGATAGAAGCCATGAGTGGAAAGATAGAAGTGGAAAGCAAAGTAGATAACGGAACAAAATTTACCATTCATTTTATGAGAAATAAATCAACTGAAATGGTTTCTTAGTTATTAATTAATGAACAACAAAATTGAAAAGGGATTTTATTACAGACGGTAAGGATTGGGATTATTAATAAAATTCCAAATACCTTCTTCGCCTTTTTAAATACTTATTATTCCCGTTCAACTTAATCTATTCTAATATCATAATATGCTATATTAAGTTTGACAAGCATTATGATTATCATCTTATCAATGATTAATAAGGCTCATGTCACAATAAGAATGATTAATTCAACTTTACATACATGTTACATAAATTATAATAGCAATGAAAACATTATTACTGATTATTAACACAATTATTTTGCTTACCATTTGTTACCTGCAATCACAAGCACAATTATCAACTGAATTTGCAAACACCTCATTAGGATTTACAACAAACACCAATGTGCAATTACCAGGCCCTACTGCAGCGCGATTAGCTGACCTTGACAGAGATGGAGACCTTGATGCAGTAGTTGCAAACGGGAATTCAGGTTTCTCCGCAGTAATTAATGGATTCTCTGTTTTACTTAATCAGGGCAATGGAAGATTTGGAACTCCGGTTCAATACACCACCGGCTTTGAATCATGGGATATTGTTGTTGCTGATTTTAATAATGATTCAATTCCTGATGTTGCAGTCACTAACCGGGGATCAAATTATAACGGTAATACAGTCTCCGTTTTCCCGGGGATTGGCAATGGGACATTCGGAGCAAAAACAAATTATACCGTAGGCATGGGACCTATTGGTGTTGCAGCTGCTGATTTTAACTTAGATGGATTCATGGACCTCGCAGTTGCCAATAACGGTGGCTTCGGTACAGGAACCACTGTAAGTATTCTCACTAATAACACGACCGGTGGATTTAATACAGCAGTAACTATACCGGGAGGTGCGATACCATATAAATTGCAAGCCGGATTGATTGATGGCGATAGCTTGCCGGATATTGTTGTTGCAAATGAAGAGGAGCAAATTACTTTACTGCACAACACCGGAAGTGGATTTACCAATACTACATATATAATGCAGACAACACAGTTCAATAATTTGTATGCGAATGTTCAACTGGCTGATGTGGATAACGACAATGACTTGGATGTGCTTTATTCAAGTTTTGGCACGCAACAAATTTCAATGCGAAAAAACCTTGGTAACGGATCATTGGATTCAATTGAAATGATTGTTCTTGATTTTTGGTTTGGAGGTGCCTGTAGTTTCCAGGTTGTGGATTTAAATGGAGATGGTTATAAAGATATTGTTGCTGCTGCTTCTTCAGGCAGAACAGGTGATGGTTACAGAATTGTGATGAACAACGGTAATGGAACTTTTGGAACGTTAACAACAGGCTCAGGTGGTCAATATACATTTGTAATTCTTGCAGGTGATGTTGATCTTGATGGAGATAATGATGTTTTAACGGTAGATAATTATTCCAATGAATTAACACTGCATCCAAATAACGGATCAGGACAATTTCCAACACCTGTTTTATTCAGTTCAGGTTTTCCGATTGTAACAACAAAGCTTGAAGCGGGTGATATAGACAATGATGGCGACCTTGATATCGTTACCGGTGCGGATAGCAGAACCGCAATTAATACCCCTGTCAGTTATTCAATAAATAATGGAAACGGAATTTTTTCTCCTGCAGTTAGTATTAACGCTCCCCAGGGTGGAGTAGGCGCAAAACTGCGCGATATAAACAATGATGGATTTCCTGATATTATTTATGCATCCGGAATTAATACAACGCCTTATGATTTTTTTACTGCTATTAATAATGGAAACGGAACATTTGCTGCAACACAACGATGGAGTATGAACTCTTGCGGTTGGAATGATATTGATGCTGCTGATATAGACAATGACGGTGATATTGATGTTATTCTTACAGAGTGGTTAGGTTGTCCTAATGTTTCATTTTCCGGTCAACGAATATTTATCAGTTATAATTTAGGTGGTGGTAATTTTTCTGCTCCAACAATTAAAGTGGTAAATCCCGGACCTGGACCAATAGCCATTTGTGATTTTAATGAAGATGGTTTTCTTGATTTGGCAACAGGACAATCAGGAACTATCGTTGATATTATACTAAATGATGGAACAGGAAATTTTCTTGCACCTACTTCATTTGTAATGTCACAATCTCCATTTGATATTCTTGCTGCAGATTTGAATAATGACGGACACACGGATATTGCCTCCTGCAATTACGGATCAAATCCCGGAGATTATAATTTAACTGTTCGTTTAGGTAATGGTAATGGAACTTTTCAAAACGTACAATTAATTAATGCTGCTTATTCGCTTGACCTTGCAAACGTTTCAGGAATTGCTGCAGGTGATGTGGACAATGATGGAGATATTGATTTGATCGTAAGCCAGAATGCATCAAATGACATGAGCATTTATCTGAATGATGGCAATGGAGTTTTCAGCTATGATCATCGCTTGTGTGCTTATTATGGTTTTCGTTCTCCTTGGTTTGCTGATTTTAATGGTGATGGAATAAAAGACCTGGCAGGGCTTGTTGATTTACCTCCAAGTGGTTTGCAAAGTGCGTTAACAATATTACCCGGTATTACCACGGGAACAGCAACCGGTGGTGCTGGTTTATCTGCTTGCGGAACTTCTGCTACAGCTGGAATAATTCATCATGATAACAAGTCAAATATTTTAATAAATATTACTCCCAACCCGGTTTTAACATTAGCATCAGTTTCATTTACTTTGGAAAATGCAGACAATGTTTTCATTTCAATTGTTGATGTAACAGGAAGAGAAGTATGGACTTCAAACAAAAGTTTTATAAAAGGGATCAACAAAACTACTATTGACTTATCTGAATTGAACAGTGGAGTTTATTTCTGTAATTTAAAAATGAATGAAAATGTTCAGACTATTAAGCTGGTTAAGAATTAAGAGTTTCATTTTATAAATAATAATTTAAAATCAATACGAAAATGAAAATCAACATTCTTTGCATGAGCATCCTCCTCTTCCATTTCAATAACGCTTTTTCTCAGTCGCCAGTTCAACAATGGGATGCCGATTTTGGTGCTGTTGATAATGAGCAACTGTATAGCGTGCAGCAAACTACTGACGGAGGATATATAATGGGTGGCTATTCTGAATCAGGAATCAGTGGTGATAAAACCCAGGCAAGCCAAGGGAGTTCTGATTACTGGATAATAAAAACAGATTCCGATGGTGTAAAACAATGGGATGCCGGATTTGGTGGAGCCAGTGTAGATCAGTTAACTGCTCTTCAGCAAACTGCTGATGGCGGGTATATCCTGGGTGGTGTTTCTTTTTCCGGTATTGGTGGTGATAAAACGCAAAGCAGCCGGGGATTAAGCGATTATTGGATTATAAAAACAGATGGCAATGGCATAAAGCAATGGGATGCATGCTTTGGAGGAGATAGTATCGATGAATTACATTCTCTGCAACAAACCTCAGATGGCGGATATATTCTTGGTGGATATTCAATATCAACTATTAGCGGTGAACAAACAAATAGTATGTTGGGTGGGAAAGATTATTGGGTTGTAAAAACTGATGCTAATGGAATAAAACAATGGGATGCTCGTTTTGGAGGAGCGCAGTTTGACGAGTTAAACTCAATAAAACAAACAACTGATAATGGTTTTATATTAGGTGGATACTCACTCTCCGGAATAAGCGGAAATAAAACACAACCTAATAAGGGATCTTATGATTATTGGATTGTAAAAACGGATGCTAATGGCATCAAGCAATGGGATGCTGACTTTGGTGGACTTAATGATGATTGGTTAACACAGCTTCAGCAAACCAATGATGAAGGATATATCCTCGGAGGATGGTCATGGTCAGGTATCACCGGTGATAAATCTCAACCCAGCCAGGGAGATAATGATTATTGGATTATAAAAACGGATTCAGATGGAGTGAAGCAGTGGGATAAAGATTTTGGAGGAAATACTAATGACTACCTCAATCCCATTGAACAAACAACAGATAGCGGATATATTTTAGGAGGATATTCAAGTTCATCCGTTAGCGGTGATAAAACACAACCTACCCAGGGAGGCACTGATTATTGGTTAGTGAAGACAGATGTAAATGGCGTGAAACAATGGGATGCAGACTTTGGAGGAAGTGATTTCGATTTTCTATATGCACTTCGGCAAACAGCGGATGGTGGTTTCATTTTAGGAGGATGGTCATCTTCGGGCATCAGTGGTGATAAAACACAAATCAGAAAGGGTGTGAATGATTATTGGATTATTAAGATTAGCGGAAGCGGAACAACAGGAATTATTTCAATTGCTTCTGAAAAAGTTGCAGATATATTTTCATATCCAAATCCATTCTCTGCTTCATTAACTTTAGAATTTATTTTACCTGAAAATAAAAATGTTTCTGTTTCAATTATTGATTTAATGGGAAGAGAACTTAAAAATATTCCATCCCAAAATCTTCAATCAGGGAAAAATAAAATAAATATTGATTTATCTGAATTAAACAGCGGTATATATTTCTGTACAGTAAAATCGAATGGAACTATTCAGACAGTTAAGCTAATCAAGAATTAAAGGAGTAAATGCTTCAGCACTAAAGCAGTGATACTTTTATAAATCGAGACTCAAATTATCTTCGGATTTTTTTCTTCGTTGCAATGCAAGGGCTTCAGTACATTCCATTAAATGTGCAGGATAAGCTGTAAATAATGAAATACATTCAGGCACTGCACTTTCTATATTCATCCAAATCTGTTGTGCTTCAGCATTTAAAATTACCGGCATACGTTCCCACACGATTCTCACTAGTTCATTTGCTTCACGTGTAATAATTGCAAACGTCTTAAAGATTTCACCGGTTTCTTTATCCGTCCAGTGATTAAATATTCCTGCATAAAAAATTTCAGGTTCATCTTTTACGGTGAACCTGTATCGTTTTTTTGTTGCTCTGTCAGTTTCGTAAAATGCAGCGGCAGGAACGAGGCAGCGCTGTGCGCGGATGAAAGCTTTTTTCCAAGTAGGCTTTTCAAGAATTGTTTCGCTGCGGCAATTGTAATTTGCTTTTGCGTCTTTTAATGATTTTGACCAGTCAGGAACAAAACCAAAAATATATGCCTCGCGTTGTTTGGTTGTGATGGGAATTATTATTGTTTCCTGACCGGGAAAAGAGGAAATGGTTTCACTGCTTGATGCTACTTCTGATGAAGGAACATTCTCAACAACTTCAGCAGGGAATTTTTTTGTAAGCCTTCTTGCATTGTCATCTAAAATTTTCTTTTCTGATGCTGAAAGCTCATTGAAATCAATTTTTTCTCCTCTTTCACGGTTTGCTCTTTTCACACCGCGTTCAATCATGTATTCGTAATTGTAGCACATGAAAACAAAGTTAGCTTGTTTGTGTTTTTAAAAAGCCAGACTTAATAATTATGCTGCAAATGATTAATCATGCCGAGGATTAGTCAGTTTCAAATAATTTGTTCCTATCTGCAAATCTGCGTTTCTCTTATTTAAATGTACGTGTGTATTAAATGTGTCAGCAATTTATAAATGCCTAATAATAAAACAACCGGGCCGTTGACGAAACCCGGTTGAATAGTGATAATGTAATGCCTCCTGATAGCAGGTTTATCAATCTGCCAGATCGAACCGGTCGAGATTCATTACTTTGTTCCATGCTTTAACAAAATCATTAACAAATTTATCCTGAGCATCTGCACTGGCATAAACTTCGGCAATTGCTCTGAGTTCGGAGTTTGATCCAAAGATGAGGTCAGCACGGGTGCCGGTCCATTTTACATCACCGGTTGCCCTGTCACGTCCTTCAAATTCTTCGTTCGCTTCGGAAATAGACTTCCATGTGGTGCTCATGTCGAGCAGGTTTACAAAGAAATCATTGGTTAGCTTCTCCGGTTGCCTGGTGAAAACTCCATGTTTAGAATTATCATAGTTGGTGTTGAGGACGCGCATACCGCCCACCAGCACAGTCATTTCAGGAGCTGTTAACGTAAGTAATTGTGCTTTATCAATTAATAACTCTTCAGTGGAAATGCTAGATTTTCCTTTAAGATAGTTACGGAAACCATCTGCTGCAGGTTCTAATACGGCAAAGGAATCAACATCAGTCTGCTCTTGTGAAGTATCCATCCTGCCGGGAGTGAAAGGAACTGATAGGTTATATCCGCCATTCTTCGCAGCCTTCTCCACCGCGGCACAGCCTGCCAAAACTATAAGATCAGCCAGTGATACTTTTTTACCGTTGGATAGTGTGGTGTTAAATTCTTTTTGAATTTTCTGCAGCGACTCCAACACCTTTGACAGTTGCGAAGGATTATTTACCTTCCAGTCTTTCTGAGGTGCTAACCGGATACGCGCACCGTTGCCACCACCACGTTTATCCGAACCGCGAAAGGTGGAAGCAGACGCCCACGCAGTTGATACTAATTGGGATAAGGTTAATCCCGATGCAAGCACTCTGGATTTTAAATCAGCAATATCTTTTGCATCAATGAGCGGGTGATTAACTGCGGGAACGGGATCTTGCCAGATTAATTCTTCCTTAGGTATTTCAGGACCTAAATAGCGCGTTATTGGACCCATGTCGCGATGCGTAAGTTTGAACCATGCACGTGCAAAAACATCGGCAAACTGATCAGGGTTGGCTAAAAACTTTCTTGAAATTTTTTCATAAGAGGGATCAAAACGCAGTGATAAATCAGTGGTAAGCATAGTGGGTACATGCTTTTTAGCATTATCATAAGCATCAGGAATAATTTTGTCGGCTCCTTTTGCTACCCATTGATGAGCACCTCCGGGACTTTTACTTAGTTCCCATTCGAAGCCAAAAAGATTTTCAAAAAAATTGTTGCTCCATTTGGTTGGTGATGTGGTCCATGTTACTTCAATACCGCTGGTAATCGTATCCGGGCCTTTACCGGTGCCAAAGTTGTTGTTCCATCCAAGTCCCTGCATTTCTATACCTGCTGCTTCCGGCTCTTTACCTACATTACTGGATGGTGCAGCACCATGGGTTTTACCAAAGGAATGTCCACCTGCAATAAGTGCTACGGTTTCCTCATCATCCATCGCCATACGTGCAAAAGTTTCGCGAATGTCATGAGCGGCTTTAAGTGGGTCGGGATTACCATCAGGGCCTTCTGGGTTTACATAGATTAAACCCATGTGTGCAGCGGCAAGCGGTTTTTCCAGGTTGCGGCTATGCGTAGCTCCGTCAGCATTTTCATCGGAAGATACCACACCATGACCTTTTACTCCTTCCACTCCCCGAGGATACCGGTGTTCGTTACCCAGCCAGGTTGTTTCCGCACCCCAGTATACATCTTCCTGTGGTTCCCAGGTATCAGCACGTCCTCCTCCAAAACCAAAAGTCTTGAAACCCATTGTTTCGAGCGCTACATTACCTGTTAGTATCATCAGGTCAGCCCACGATATTTTTTTTCCATACTTCTGCTTAATGGGCCAAAGAAGCCTGCGTGCTTTATCAAGGCTTACATTATCAGGCCAGCTGTTAAGCGGAGCAAAGCGTTGTTGACCTGCACCTGCACCACCGCGCCCATCCCAGGTACGGTAAGTTCCTGCACTGTGCCATGCCATGCGGATGAAAAAAGGTCCGTAATGTCCGAAATCTGCAGGCCACCAGTCCTGTGAGTCAGTCATTAGGTTTTCGAGGTCTTTTTTCAACGCCTGCTGATCAAGGCTTTTGAACTCTTTAGCATAATTAAAATCATCACCCAGCGGGTTTGAAAGGGAGGAGTGCTGACGCAGGATATTTAATTTTAACTGATTGGGCCACCAATCGCGGTTTTTTGTTCCGCTGCCAGGCTGATGATGTATTACAGGGCATTTACCACTGACTTCAGTTTTATTTTCCATTTGTATGTTTTATAATTTTTTTTATTCAATTGTTAATAGCGCTTGTTATTTAAAACAGGATGCATTTTTGTAAATAATTTTTTTTCATTGAGGAGCTTAAATCAGTCTCGGTAAATAATTTTTTATACACGGGATTTTTGATTCAAAGTGTTTTTTCCTTAAAAAAATGTTCATTTCGGAACGCAGTGCAAAGTTAATTTTCAAATTAAAAGAAAAATATTTAGATGGGTTATTTTCTTTTATAATTCTGACAGCCCATTGAAATCAATTTTTTCTCCTCTCTCACGGCTTGCTCTTTTCACACCGCCTTCAATCATGTATTCGTTATTATAATACATGAAAACAAAATTAGTTTGTTTTGTGCGGACGCAACAATCGTTAGAAGAAATTTTCCCATCGGCATTTAGAAATATGATATTGATCCTAGGTTTATCATTTATCTTCCAGAAATTATTATATCATAATGCAACTTTTTTTAAGGATTTGTTGTCATAGTTATTTATAAAAGAGAACAATTTAAATGAAATATGAAATGAAAACAATTATTTCTACTTCCTTACTAATGCTTTCACTGCTGAAATTGAACGCTCAGAGCCTGGTACCCAATCCAAGCTTTGAAAATTTTATCAACTGCCCGGTTAATCATGGTGATATTAATCAATGCATGGGCTGGTCAAGTTTCGGAGGTAATCCTGATTACTTCAATGCCTGTTCGCCTGATACAATGGTGAGTGTACCTAAAAATGATTTCGGATATCAATATGCAGCAACGGGAAATGCGTACTGCGGATTCATTAACGCATCCGGAGGGCCTGCTCCGGCACCTGAATATTTAGGTGCTACACTTTTACAACCGTTGGTTACGGGTCAAAAATATTTTGCTTCTTTTAAAATATCTTTTGCCAGTTCGTATTGTGCTACCAATAAAATGGGAATTGGTTTTTCAACTGTTCCATATAATTCCTCCAATCCACCTCCGTTAAATAATAATGCTTTTGTTTACACTGATTCAATTATAAGCGACACAGCAAACTGGTATCAGATTACAGGAAGTTTTGTTGCCGACTCTGATTACACTTATATAATGATTGGAAATTTTTTTACAAATGGAAGCGGCTGCCCGGCAGGAACGTATGTGAGTTATTATTATGTGGAGGATGTATGTGTCTCTGCAGATTCTCTCACTTGTTATTCAACAGTTGACATTCATGAATTAAATAACAGCAATAAATTAATTGCATTTCCAAATCCATTTGCTGAGGTGCTTACAATTAAAACAAGTAAGAACGAAAAATCAGAATTGGTTCTGTATGATATTACTTCACGGAAATTGCTGCAGCAAAAATTCATAAACACCGTAACATTGAATACTTCTGATCTTGTTAAAGGAATTTATTTTTATGAAGTGAAAAATGAAAACAACGTTATTGGTAAAGGTAAATTGGTGAAAGAATAGTAAGCACAGTTTAAAAAAAATCAGGAATCAAGACTTACAAATTCAGAATTATTACTGATAAATTCCGGAACAATTTGTTTCATTTTCTTAACCAGTTCAAAATAATTTGTTGTGTTGATCATCCCTGACAGCTCATCTATCTCAGCTGATATTTGCTGAAAATTATATTCACGAACGGTGGCAATCAAAATCTTTTCATGATGTGTAGGCAAAGTATTTTCTTTATTGTTTAACAATTCTTCGAAGAGCTTTTCACCCGGACGTAACCCTGAATATTTAATCGTAATGTCTTTATCTAGCTCCAATCCTGAAAGCTGAATCATTTTTTTTGCGAGATCAACGATCCTGACAGGCACTCCCATATCAAACATAAAAATTTCACCTCCATTACCAATCGCACCTGCTTCAATCACAAGCTGGCAAGCTTCAGGAATGGTCATAAAATAACGGGTGATGTCAGGATGTGTAACAGTAATCACTTTTCCTTCTTCAATTTGTTTTTTAAAAATATGAATCACTGATCCGTTTGAACCCAGCACATTTCCAAACCGTGTGGTAAGAAATTTTGTATCTGATATTTTATTTAAAGCCTGTGCATAAATCTCTGCAATGCGTTTACTGGCGCCCATGATACTGGAAGGATTTACTGCTTTATCAGTACTCACCATCACAAATTTTTTCACTTTGAATTCTGAAGCCAAATCTGCCATTAGCTTGGAACCAAAAACATTTGTCCTGATTGCTTCACGCGGATTCATCTCCATCATAGGCACATGTTTATAAGCTGCAGCATGATAAATAATATCAGGATGAAACTGATTAAAAATATTCCTCATTCTTTCGTAGTCTCTTATATCAGCAATTACAATTGCAAATTTTGTATTTACAGATAATTGATCCAGTTCGAGTTCTAATTCATAAAGAGGGCTTTCTGCAATATCCACCAGCACCAGTTTGCCTGGATTAAAATTCAGTAATTGTCTCACTATTTCACTGCCGATAGAACCGGCAGCACCTGTTATTAAAATTGTTTGACCATCAAGCATGTGTTGAATATGATTAAGATCAAGTTTTATCGGATCGCGTTCAAGTAGGTCTTCAATTTTTATTTTTTTAATTTGCTTGAAGCTCAGCGCACCGTTGATCCAGCTTTTTACAGGCGGAACATTCAACACGTTAATATTATGTTGAAGCGATTTCTCAATCACTTCAGCACGGTTTGCATGGTTTATATTCTGAATGGCAATGATCATCTGCCTCACTTCATTCATCCTGAGCAAATGATCCAACTGATCACGGGTATTAAAAATCTCAATTCCTTCAATTTGCTTTCCTATAAGTTTGGGATCATCATCAATAAAAGCCAACACACGGTATTTAGTTCCTGCATCACGATCGAGAGTGCGTTTGGTAATAATGCCTGCTTCACCGGCACCGTAAATAATTACAAAATCTTTTTCGCGTGATGGATTTGAAATTTCTGCATAAGCAACTTTTACTGCAAGCCTGCCAACAATCATTAAAAAATTAGCAATTAAAAAATCAATAATGATGATAGAAAATGGAACCACATACTTCTCAGTAAATAAATAGGAAAAAATATTGGCAACAGCCATAAAAACTGATCCGACAGCTAGCATCTTTAAAATTCTGAATGCATCACGTGTACTGGTATAGCGAATAATACCCGAATAAGTTTCGAAATAAAAAAATGATAATATTCTTACCACAATTACAAAAGGAAACACATAGATGAAAGTTGCGATCTCCACCTTAGGCACTGAAAAATTAAATCTTAATACATACGCAAACACCAATGATAAAACGCAAAGTGATACATCAATAAAGAAGATAATCCATCGCGGTGTAGTGCGTGAGTGAAAAAAAGTTTCTGTAATATTTTTAATAAAAGTCAATGTCTTATTGTTATTCATTTGAATCTGTTAATAATGCAACCTCCTGGGAGTTGCACATAATTAATCAGCAGGAAAAGTAAATGAAAAATTTGTCATGCCTGTATTTTTTCAAAATCTTTTCTTCGTTTTCAATAACAAATGCTAAAGCTTTTTAGAAAGATGAATTAATAAGGTATGTTGAAAAAAAATATTAACCGTTTTTTTTCATTGCGAAATCTTTAATTAATCTTATTCCGGCTGCAAAAAAGAAAACTGCACCGAGCATTGCAACAATAGATGAACCGGCAGGGAAATCATAATGATAAGAAACATTTAACCCGAAAAAAGCACCTGCAACGCTCACGATTAATGCTAATGCAACTACCGGTGAATGTTTTCGCGAGAGTAAAATAGCACTCACAGCTGGTATAATTAGATAAGAAAATACAGGGATTACACCATTCATTCTTACTGCAAAAACAATAGAGAGCCCGATAGTAATGTAGAAAAGAAAATTCCAGATGTTGAAGATTCCAATGCTATGTCCTTCTCCATTTTCATAACGCTGCGTTAAATCAAAAAACTTTTTACGAAAGATAAAATGCAACAATGCAATGAGACCAAAAACAATTCCCACTGTAATTATCTTATCTGATGTAACAGATAAAATATTACCAAACAAAACTTCCTGAATGTCTGAGTCGCCATGCGGAGTTTTTGATATCAGCATTACTGTAACTGCTGATGCAATTGCATATAAAATTCCAATGATGGCTTCCTGCTTTAATCGTTTATCACGTATATTAATAAATGATAACAGAAATGCTCCGATGAGCGTAAAGGCAATCGGAATAGATGTTTGTCCTTTGCCAATGAAATCAGAGAATGCGACACCGAGAGAGGAGATTTGTCCCAATGCAAGATCAACAAAAACAATTCCTCTGCCTACCACATGTACTCCAAGATAAGAGAGCATCAATCCGGTGATTACACTTAGCAGGAATGCTTGCGTGATAAATTCGAGTTTAAACATTTCAAACATAGAAGAAGCGATTTACGGTTTACGGTTTACATTTTACAGTTTTAGTCGTGCGAATGCCAACAGTAAACTGTAAAAACTGTAAACTGTAAACTCATTTGAGTACACTTATTAATTGGTTAATATCATAATCAAACACATCAAAATAATTTTTAACTGCATCAAATGCACCTGTTGATGTTGCAAGCACTAATGTTTTTGCGCCTGTTTGTTTAGTTACCACATCTGAAGAGGATGTGCTGAAATAAGGTGAAGTGATAATTGCTTTTATATTATTTGATTTTATTTCACCGATAATTTTTACGAGTTGCGATGGAGTAGGAGGGATGCCTGGTTTGGGTTCCATAAAATCAACAATTTTTAACCCGAAACGGTTTTCAAAATAACACCATTCATTATGATAAGCAATAATTTTTGCTCCTTTAAAAGGCGACATTTTAGCATTCCACTCTTTCAGCTTTACATCAATTTTTTCATCAAATGATTTGAGATTTGCAGCGAAATAATCTTTATTTTCAGGGCTTACTCTTACCAATCCATCATATATATTTTTTGCAATTGTTTTTCCGTTTACAGGATCAAGCCAGTAATGCGGGTTACCAAAAATATGAATATCACCTTCGGCACGATTGATACTTGACGGAACCTGCTGAAGTGTTACACCTTCTGATGCATCCACATAACCCCTATTTCCTTTTTGGATTTTTGTGTTTCGTGAACTGTTAAGTAATGATGGTGACCAACCTGCTTCTAAATCCAACCCTGTTGTTACAAACATATCAGCAGAAGAAAGTTTGATTATATAACTTGGTTTAGGATCTACAAAATGTGGATTCTGATAACCTGTTGCAATAGAAGAAGCTTCCACTTTATTTCCGCCAATCAATTCGGTAATACTTTTTAAGTCCATCAATGTAGTTACCACTTTGATTGTACCTGCAAACATTTGTTGTGTTGACATAAACAGCAACACTATTATTATTTTAATTTTATTTTTCATTTTAGTTGTTTTAATTCTTAATTCTTAATTCTTAATTCTTAATTCTTAATTCTTAATTCTTAATTCTTAATTCTTAATTAATACATATGTGCACCATGGCTGCCAATAACAAATATCCATCTTAACATTGCTTCATAGTACCGCTTGTTAAATAGTGTATTGTCATCTGTAGTTTTTCCTTCAATCTCAATTTTCTGAAATTCTGTTGCGTACCATCCGAGTGTTAATGAGTATGCCTGTTGAATGTATTTATCAAAAAATGGAAGATTAGAATAATCGTATCTCGCACATGCGAAAGTTCTTTTAGCAATTTGAACATTCACCAATGAATACAATCCGATTGAATTTACAGTGAGTGTTTTACTATTAGCATTGCTGAAAAAAAATTCACTTTGCCAGGTGAATGATTTATAAGTATTCATTCTGAGTGGTTTCCATTTAAGTGTTAAGTCCGCAGCAGCAATATTGGTAGTTGCAGCAGAGTCATTTGCGCCTGACATTCCTGATAAGCCAAATTCGAGTGTGGTGTTTTTATTGAGATCCCAGAAATTTTTCAGGTGAGCAAGTGTTAGATACTGATCTTTATTACTTCTCACAAAGCTTGGATTATCACGCGGCCCATCCGTTACTTCAAAAGTTAACTCCTGATAAAATTTTTGATTAGGTATCAGCCAGCTTAATGACAATCCTTCATCATTAATTCCTTCTTCACCAAAATAATTTACAAACGCATTTGGCATATCCACAAAGGAAAGCGCATGAGCATGAACAGGATTGATACGGCCAAGTGCGCCTTTAAATTTTCCGGCTTTCAATTGCAGATGTGCAGGCAATGATAAGGTAGTGAGATAACCTTCTTCTATTTCACCGCTGAATGCACCCGTTTCATTATTGCGTGAAACAGAATAAAAGAAATCTGCTTTGGCATACGGATCAATTACTGATTGAAATGAAAACTCTGTCTCATGAAGGTTGGCATCAAAATGCCTGTTTTGATTACTGATATAATTCAAACGGAAATCACCAATAACACTGATATTGGGATTGGCAGATGGTGCAGTACGCTGCTGTGTTGGAGTAATGTTATTTTGATTCGCATTCATTTCCTGTTCAATTTGTTTTAGGAGAACAGAATCAATAGCTGTGGAATCAGTTTGTGCATGTACAACACGCGCTGTAAACAGCATTAATAAAATAAATATATACAATCGCATAAGGATGTTTCATTTTTAAGAATGGATTAAAGGAATGATAAACAGAAACCCTTACATTAGAATTTCTATCTAAGCTACAATACTGAAATTATCAGCAATAAAAATATGCAGCGGGAGGTCCTCTTATTACAAAGCGTTGAACAACTTCAACTGAAAATGAAAGATCATTAAAACTATAATGCTCAATAATTCTGACAGCATTAGAAAAATTCATTGATGCATCAGAAGCATTATATGGCTGAACAAATACCTGGAAAATATCACAATGATGATGAATAGTACTGATGGCTAATCCATCTGTTGGAATGCAATGAGTATCAACAGTGTCATCGTGACAAGTTAATTCATGAAGCAATTCTTTAGGCACAACAAAAAAAGTGCATGCCAATAATAATACAACTGCAATATGTCTTTTAAAAGAATTCAAAATATCTGTTTGCTTACACAAAAGTAAACCACAATTTTAAAATTAAGCAAAAGCGCTCCCATACTTCACTCAATCTTTATCAAATAAAACTTTAACTTTCGGACATGAAAAAAATCATCCCATTAATAATTCTCATGTTGAACCTTAATTTATCAAAAGGTCAATCTATAACCGACACTGTTTTTTTTAACAATTACGTCACTCCAACTAATAATGATCTTGTCAATCATTTTTCTAATACATCATGGATCACTATGGATACTATGCATGGAATAACGGGAGGAAGCTTAGATACACCAGATTCATTATCCTGGGGGAATGATTTAATAAGCTATTGTAAAAATTACAATAACGTTATTGATACAATGATGATGACAACCGTTAGTTTTAAATACAATAGTTCATTAGTGATGCCGGCACCACATTATGAACGTGCAGTAGCAATATTTTATGAAGGCAATGTCATCAACCATAACATTGCCTGTTATTTAAACAGAGATCGCACTGTCACCATTATAACTTACGGTGCAGTGGATGTTACATCACCCATTAACCTTACTAACGGACATTGGTATCGTTTTGCAACAGGATTAACCTGCCTTAGTTCAGCTCCGGGGGATTGGGTTTTAGCTTCTTGTTATATGTCTGATCTGGGGATAAGCGGAACAGCAAATCCTACGCCCGTTATGGCCGAAAATTTTACACTGGAAGATAGTGACATCGTAAACTCGCCTGAGTTCAATGTAAGAATTTGCGGAGCACGCTGGGGCGGAGGTGAATACCTTGACAACTTTACATTTCATGGAATACCAGGCACAAGTAATTGTGTTCCTGTTGCTGTAAATGAAAATGGTTCAGGTAGTGATGCTATTTCAATTTTCCCTCAACCTGCATCAGATTTCCTGAATATCTCTTTCAATGAAAAATTTATTGATGCGCAAATTTCTTATTCAATTTTCGATATAAGCGGTCGCGAAATGTTGCACGGTGATCTTTTGAAAAATGATTTAATTACTATACCCATTGGACAATTATCAGCCGGATTATATTTATTACAAATAAGAAGTGGTTCCGAATTGGTTTGTAGAAAATTAATTATTGAATAATTTCATTTAAAGTTTATGGTAAATTACTCTGTTAAATAATTCAGTTTCATAACTGCACCTTATATTTCTCTGCCATCTTTTTTATTTGTTCATCACTTATATGATGCACGTTTTTATTCCCATGACGATTCTCCACAGTTAATACAAAAATTCTGTAATTGAATTCAGCAGCTAATTTAAAATAGGGTTCCATTTCCCATTCGATTGTAAATGTGTTGTCTACAAAAATTTTTTCAAATCCCATGTGCATTTGTTTTTGCGTTTGGGCTTCGCAACTTTTATAGGCAAGATGATTTTTAATAAATTCAAATGAATAATTTCCTAAGGCATCAGTAAAAAAACTGTCTATTGATAACACCGGGTATTTACCGTTTTCTGAAAGCACTTCAGCCAATGTGGTTTTACCACTGCCAGGCAAACCACGTAATAGAATTAAAGATTTTATTTCGTTGTTATTTTTCATTTTAAGCGAAAGCTTTAGAGCCTCTTTAAATTTTATAAAATGCTGTCGCATTTGTACGCAAAAATCCCTAACCCCTAAAGAGGAACAATCACGAGTGAATGTTCCCCTTTAGGGTCGGGTTAAACGAGCGAAATAAATCTATTAAATAAAATTTAAACATGCTTTTAATTAAAATAATTTATTATTTAATCCCCACCTATAAAATCTCTATCAACTCATTCAGGTTGGTGATAGTATGTGTAGGTTTAAAAGCCACAGGGATTTTTTGAGGATTAAGATGCACCTGGTCAATGCCTGCTGCATGAGCACCCGCAATATCTGCTTCAAAACTATCACCAACCATCAGACATTGTTTGCACGATAATTTTTCAGCACTCATTGCATGGAAAAAAATTGCAGGATCAGGTTTGTTAAAACCCACTTCTTCAGAGATAATAATTTGTTCAAAAAATGTATGCATTCCTGACTCGCGCAGCTTAATGATTTGTGATTCTTTAAAACCATTGGTGATTATGGATAAAGTATATTTTACTTTCAGATATTTTAACACATCAACAGCTCCCGGTAAAATATTTTTTTTATAAGGTGTCCGTTCAAGAAATAACCGCGACATTTTTTCTGCTAATTCAATATCATCAATACCATAATCATTCAGCGTATGCACAAATCTGTTTATGCGCAAAGCATCAGGACCAATTTTATTTTCTGACCATAATCCCCACACTCTTTCATTGTGTGAGCGATAGCTTTTTAAAAATGTTTCAAGTGAAGTAATTCCCAGCGCTGCAAGATTTAATTCAACATAAATTTCTGAAAGACTCTCAGCAGAATTACGATTTGTATCCCACAAAGTATGGTCGAGATCAAAGAAAATATGCTTGTATTTATTTATCATCCTGAATCTGGTATTGAAGCTCTCTCACACTGCCTGCATGAAATATCTCAAACATCGAAGTCATAAATACCGACCAGAATAAAATAGAGAAGAACATATAGAGCATTACTTTTTTACGATTTTGTACAAGGCTTGACGCCATTACTGTTCCGATGGGTATTGATAAAATAACAGGAGTGACAAAAGCAATTCCAATCAAGCCATACTTCTGCCAAATCTTTACAATTCTACGGTTATGTGGTGTAAACAATTTTCTTTTATCACCATTTTCAATGTATTCATATTTTATTTCAATATCTCCTTCAATATCTGCAACCGGTTCTGAAAAAACTTCTTGCTTTTTAAATGTTCGCTTAACACGATGAACCAGCCAATGCCATGCGCGGAAAATGGGTTTGCTGAAAAAAGAAAAAACCACAACACCCAACATTCCTCCAATAACACAATAACTCACAGTTTCAAAAAATGTAAAATCATAATGTTTATCATAATATGCAAATGGAGGCCCTGCAACAAATTTTACGCTGCTTAATAAAATTACCAATACTATTTTCCAAAACTCGTTCATCTATTATGGGATTAAGTGATGAAGTTATGAGGTGATGCAGTTTTGTAACTCATATGTGAAAATGTTAAATACAAAAAAAATATTTGAGTCTTCATCACTTAGTTGTCTAAGTATTTGTACACAGATTATTCTTTTGTACCGTAAGCCAGATCTCCGGCATCACCCAATCCGGGCACTATGTATGATTGAGCGGTTAACTCCTCATCAACAGCAGCAACCCAGATTGTTACTCCTGCAGGCAAGTGACTTTTTACATATTCAATTCCCTGAATGCTTGCAATGGCAGCAACAATATGCGTGTGTGACGGACGACCTTTCTGCAGCATTGCCTTGTACGTCATCACCATTGATGAACCTGTTGCAAGCATCGGATCAGTGAGAATTAAAACTCTGGATTCCAAAGGCGGACTGCTTAGATATTCCAAATGAATATCAAAAGTTCCGTCCTTATGATGTCTGCGATAAGCAGAGACAAAAGCATTATCCGCATGATCAAAATAATTTAAAACACCCTGATGTAGCGGAATACCCGCACGTAAAATCGTTCCTACAACCGGTTGTTCTTTCAACACATCAACATTTGCAATTCCTAAAGGAGTTACTACTTCGCGTGTTTTAAACTCCATCGTTCTGCTTATCTCTATGGCAGCCATCTCACCAATGCGTTCCAGGTTTCTGCGAAAGCGCATCCTGTCTTTCTGTATTTCCTGGTCACGGATTTCTGCAACAAATTGATTGATGATAGAATGTTGTGCGCTTAATATCTGTACCATAATTTATTTTTGTTAGAAATACATGCCTCCGTTGAGATGAATTGTTTGTCCTGTGATATAGGACGTTTTTTTACTGCACAAATATAAGATGCATTGCAGCAGCTCATCTGCACTTCCTAATTTTTCTGCAGGAATAGTTTTAATAATTTCTTTTTGAAGTGCTTCATCCAGTTCATTAATCATCCCTTTATCAAAAAAACCAAGCGCAATTGCGTTAGCAGTGATATTATTTTTTGCTGTTTCAATAGCAATAACCCGAGTTAATCCTTCTAATCCGGCTTTTGCAGCAGCGTAAGCAGAAGTTCCAGCATGAGGTTTGTGCGCAACTACTGATGAAATATTAATTATTCTTCCGAAATTATTTTTTCGCATCGCAGGCAATGTTTCACGCATAATGAGAAATGGAGCAGTGAGATTTACATCCATCACTTGCTGCCATTCTGCTGATTTTTGTTTCCATGAAATAGCACTATGTGAAACACCGGCATTGTTAATTACCACATCAATATTTCCCAGATCTTTTTGTGCCGAATTAATTAAGGAAACAATTTCACTTTCATTCCTGAAATCAGCCTGGTAGATAAAAAAAGTTGCGTTTATTTCTTTTAATTCTGAAATTAATTTGTCAAATGATTTTTCTTTTTTCTGATGAAAATGCAATGCAAGTGAAAAACCATTTTCTGCAAGTCCTTTGGCGATTGACTGACCTAATCCTCCTGAAGCTCCCGTTAACAAAACTGTTTGCGACATATTTATTCTTTTAACCACCTGATAAATTTTGGCAGGCGATTGCTGTGAATGTGTAAATATAAACAATCATCAGCCCCGAAGTTTTTATAAAATCTCGCTACAGAAGCCACTGATGATCCTCCGAAATCAAGTATTTTATTTTGATTACTTTGCGATTGTATAAATGAATCAAACAAAAAATGCATTGCTCCTTTTTTCTTCCCGTTTGGTGTACTGAAACCTTTAAGATAAATAATTCGATTATTACTTTCCATAAAATAAGCACCAGCCAATACCTCCTTATTTACATCAGATACTGACCAGCAATAGGTAATTGCATTTGCATCGCATGCGTTCATTATTTTTTTTAGCGAGTTATATTCTTTCTCTGTAAATGATAATTTTTCACCTTGTGATTGTTTAAAATTTTTAATCAATGCAGAAGACTTGAAATCTTTATCAATGATTAAATTATTTTTCTCAGCACGTTTTAAATTTCTAATAAGGTTTTCAGAATAATTATTTCGTATTTGATTGTATGACTTATTTAAATTAAGTTGCTGATAAACACGTTGCTTGCTCTCCACTTTTTCGGGAGTAATCGTATGATAGTTATGTAAACAAAAATCCCAGTATTGAAATTCTTTGGGTATAGAAGAAAAAAAATCCTGTTCCAGATTCTGATTAAAATTATTCTTTGCAAATACTCCAAAGTGCCTTGTAAAAAAAGGTTGATACAGATATTTAATTCCAAGTTTTGATGCAGATGCTAAAGGAAAAACTGCTTCATATTCATTCAGGATTAACGCACTCCATTGGGCACAGGCAGCATCTAAATAAAAAGACTGAACGAAAATGAATTGTTGAGGAGAGGAATTAATGCAGGCATCCCATTTTTTTCTGTCTATCTCATTTCCTTTTACAAACCTGATCATAAAAACCTGTGCTGCTGTTGCGCAAAAGTGGTGAAATTATGTTTGCTTTTTTGCTTTGCAATAAATGCATCGAGGGTTTTTATACCATATCGTGTCAATGATTTCGGATGACCGATGATTACCATTTCATTTCCTTTATTCATTCTTATTCGCTGGCGTAATGCTCTGTTTAACAAACTTGCATTATAGCCATCAATTGATACAGTGTTATGGGTATGATGAGTAAGTAATTTAAATCGTTGACCTGGAGCAGGAATGGGTTCTCCATCTCCAAGTGGTTTATGAAAATGCGGGTTTAATCGTCCTAATAAAAATAAACGCCAGTAAAAAAGTGGCGAGTTGTAAATAGAACTTATTGCGACTTCAGTAAAAATTCCATTCTCGTTTTCTTTAACAGGATTGTCAGTAAATTTCCATGATGACTTTAACGGTGCATACCTGAAATCATATTTATATTGTTCTGATTCGTAACATCCATTCACAAACACGCTGCTATCCACACGGATTCCATTTTGATAAAGGACATCCTTTAACTTATCAAACGGTTGTAAGCACCATCCGCCTGCACGATAAGCAAAAATCTTTTTACCTGTAATTTGTTCGAGCGTATTTTTATATCGTGAAACAATTTCATTGATTTCTTTTTCAGAAAAATCGGTGAGCTTATACCTATCAACATTTATTATCCATTTGTTTCCATCATAAAAACTATCCTCCCAATGCGGATGAATATGTAGTTGAATATCATGATCGCTATTGTTTAATTTGTCGAGTTGATTAATAATGGCTTTGTAATCTTTATCAAGAACAGGAAATTTTTTTCGATATTCATCTAACTTTAAAATAAAGCCAATGTCAACAAACTGAACAAGCTTGATATGATGTTTATCTGCAATCCTCGTCAACTCCTCTGTTGGATAGATAATACACTTTTCAACAGTACCGTGATTGGCACCGAAGTAAATTTCATAGTCGAGTGTGATGAATATGTCCAGGTTCATTCTATAGTTTACAGTTTACAGTTTACAGTTTACAGTTTACGGTTTACAGATCATAGTCGCTGACATAAAGTTGTGAACTTCAGCTTAGAGTTTATCTTTTGCTCATTAGCAACTGTAAACTGTAAATCGTAAAACGTAAACTTATTTCTCTCCATGTGGTGTGTACATTGTAACGCCATCAGAATAATAATATTTAATCATCACTTCCAGTAATTTGTTTGCATCTATCAGCATTGAATCGGCTTCGCCAATTTTTCCATTCACTAAAACTCCTTCTTTTTCAAACAAGGGTTTTAATTCATCATTATTTCTTTTTGCAGAATAAACCGGATTATGAACTTTGGTTTTCATACGGTGATGGTTTCCGCTTTCATCAATCATTTCCACTTCAAAAATTTTTTCATCATACACCGGATATTTGAAATCAACAGCATCTTCCAGCGTATGCAAATTCGTACAAGCTCCATTTAATGTGGTTCCTAGCATTAATATTTTTCCGTTACACTCAGTTAGTTTTCTGAATGGTGATGAAGCATTGTAAGGAGTTAATTGCCCGAAGTGCAATTCAGTAATCCATGTTGCTAATTTACCTCTTGCGCATACAGGATCAGTTGGGTGAAAGCTGCGTTTTACATCCGGAAGTTTTCTGAAATATTCTGTAACTGCACCCATTTGTGAAGGAGTGTTACGTAAATCAAATATCGGATTTGATTCAAGATAATTTTTGTTTCTTCCTTTGGCAGGAAAGGAGGGCATCAGCAAAGTTCCGTTTATCCCAATCACTTTTTCAATTGCATCAATAATATCTTCTGCACCATTTTTTACATAACCGATTTTACTCAGACTGCAATGAACCAATACTGCATCATCCTGCTTCAATCCGATTTTCTTTAAATCATCAATCAATTTTTCAACAGTAATAATCCTGTGTGATTTTTTTTGTTGTGCAAGATATTTCCAGCGATTTTGTTTCTTTAAAAATTTTGCAAGTGAAAGCAAAAACTCCGGTGAGTGATATAAAAAAAATTGCTTAATGCGTTTTCTCATATTTTTATTTCACTCCTCACAGGGTTCTGAACCCTTTCAGGGATAGAGTTTGATGGTGCAGCATAACTGACAATTTCCTCATACACCCTCCTCCATCCTTTCCATTCATCGCGATCATTCAAGCTGTGATTGTGCCATAGCGTAACAAAAGTTCCGTTTACTTCACGCACCTCATCCACCAATTGTTTTGCACGAATTATTGATTCATCAATGGAAAGTTTCATGTAGTCTTTCATTGTTCCATCCATCAGCATAAAAGGAATTAATCTTAATCGTGTTTCAATATCCAGGTCTAAATCATAAAATTTAAATGGTGAACAAATGCTTGCACGAAAGCCAATCTCAGAAGCATATCCCAATGAATAATCTTCTTCAATATCGTTATCAATTAAATTGCGATAGGTTCCGGGAAAAGTAACTTTTAAAAAATGCTGACGGCTTTTTGTTACTTCACGTTTTAAAACTTTACTCAAACGCCTGATCTCTTTGCGCAGCTGATCTGAATTTAAATTAGAAGCATAGGAGGGATGTACACCCACCTCTGCATAATCTGCAATTGATTTTATCAACGACTGAAAACGTTTGCTTCCATCAACAGGAATATTTTTATCAAACTCACCATAATTCCCGACAAGGAAAAAATAAATCTGGCGAAGATTAAATTTCTTTTTGATTTCTAAATGTAAATCATAAGTGTCATAAGGATCATCTTCAAAACCAAATAACACCCGCAAACGCTCTCCGATTTTTTTGAAATTCATCGTGAACAAATCAAGAGAAAATGCAGCTACCTGCCGCATCATGCCTTTTTCTTTGTAAGCATAAGCGCTGTCAATATCAAAAGTAGAAATGTAGTGATAGGATTTGGAAGTAAAACTCAAAGAGGGAAAACGATGTTGCAACAATGCTTTTAGTTTTTGTGCCCAGATGTTTATCAATGGTTTGTTTAAAAAGTTTTTTTGATAGGCCAGGCTCTGTTGAGGAGTGAAACGTGAATGTTCATCTTTGATATGAGGAAGGTATTCTTCATAACGGCTCACTAAATAAAAACTTGCAGCAAATAAATCAAATGGTAATTGGTATTTAGGATGTGTACCAAAAAAAACAGGAACTCCATGCCATTCAAAAACATTGATCTGCTGGTCTTCAATTCCTTTTTCAAACAACAATCGTGATGCATAAATAAAAAGTTCATCACCTAATGCAGAATCGCAATAGCTGAGGCGTGGTCCGTTGTAAGCAATAAATTCTTCCTTTGAATGTGTCAATTTATATTGAACGCCAATCAATTCTTTTAAAATCAAATCGAAAATAAAACGTAAACGAGGAGCAGATTTATTTGTGTAAACTAAGAGCATCAGATTTTAAAATTAAGAAAACTGTTTAACAATAATCTCACAAATTTTTGCAGCAGCATTGCCATCTCCATATAAAGAAGGAAAAGTAAAATCATTTTTAGCACTTAGTTTTTTATATGCACTTTGAATTTCATCACTTCTGGTTCCTGATAATATATTATTCCCGTTTAAAATTAATTCTGTCCATTCAGTTTCATTACGTAATACAACACAGGGTGTTTTTAACAGGAAGGTTTCTTTTTGCATTCCTCCTGAATCAGTAAACACCATCAACGCATTTTGCTGCAAAGCCATCATATCAATATAGGAAACAGGATCGATGATTTTAATTAGTGCATTGTTATTTATTAATTGTTTCAATCCGTTATTCATATTATTTTTTGTGCGCGGATGTAATGGAATGATTAAAGAAATATTTTCTTGTGTAGTTATATTATCAAGTGCATTAAAAACGGATTGAAGTGTATTATTATTATCAGCTGTATCAGCACGGTGAATGGTAGCAAGTAAAAACTTTTTTGATTGAAGATTTAATTTTTGGAGAGTTGCAGATTCATGTTTGGCTTTCTCGGCATAATAGAAAACATTGTCAGCCATTACATCTCCACATAAAAAAATTCCCGGTTGCTGAATAGAATTTTTATTGGTGGAAACATGCTTAATGTTTTCATTAATTAAATGATTAACAGCTGATGGTGATGAACAAAAAAGTAACGATGAAATATGATCAGTGAGGATACGGTTGATTTCTTCAGGTTGTGTTTTATTGAATGAACGCATACCTGCTTCAACATGCAATAGCGGAATATTATTTTTTTGTGCAGATAATGCTCCTGCTAAAGTTGAAGTAGTATCACCATAAACCAATACTGCATCAGGCTGATCACTTATTAATATTTTGTTGATACCTGAAATCATTTCACTTAATTGTGAAGCAGCAGATGATTTGTTTATTCCTAAATTATAGTGTGGCTTGGGTAACTCCAATTCATCAAAAAAAACTTTTGACATGTTATCATCATAATGTTGGCCTGTGTGAACCAGGCTTTCATTAATCGAATCACTAAAATGTTTTTTTATTACCCTGTGTAAGGCTGCTGCCTTGATAAACTGAGGACGCGCACCAATTACAGAAAGAAGTTTAATCATATCATACCTTCATCGGCAAAGCTATAAAAAGAAGCGCCTGCGATGATGACATGATCAATAATGGTTATCTCTAATAAATTTCCTGCTTCTTTGAGTTTACGTGTCAGGCTGATATCAGCGTCACTGGGTTTGTTATTACCACTTGGATGATTATGACAAAGGATGATGGAGCTTGCATTGTTTTCTATTGCCAGCTTGAAAACCATTTTCGGATCAACCACCGTACCGCTTACTCCACCGGAACTCACCTTTTTTTTATTGATGACGATATGTGCTCGGTTGAGTAACAATAACCAGAATTCTTCGTGAATCAAATCTGCAAGATGCGGTTGCATAATATTAACCGCATCCTGGCTGGTTATTATTTTTTCTTTACGCATGGCTTCCGCTTCACGTCTGCGTCTACCCAGTTCCAATGCTGCAACTAATGTGATGGCTTTCACCTCACCCATTCCTTTTTCTTTTGCAAGTTCTTTAACCGACAAGCGCGACATTTCTGTTAAATCATTATTGCATTGCGCCAATAGTTTACGCGCTAACTCAACTGCTGTTATTTGTTTAGCTCCGGTGCGCAGTAAGATGGCAATCAGCTCAGAGTCTGTTAATGTATGTCTTCCAACATTCATTAGTTTTTCGCGTGGACGCTCTGCTTCTGCCCAGGCTTTGATGGAGAGGTTTTCCATTGGAGGGATTTTGGATGAAAATAACAAAATAAATCAATCAATTTTTTTTCATTTTTCTTAGATGGCAAATGGCAAGAAATTTATTAATAATTGAATGTTAATAGCGAAACCATTTTAATAATTTTTCGTTTTAAACTCATGATATATTTGTTTGCATCCTTAATGGTTTTCAGTTGTAATGAATTAGTACAAGTTTAAATGCAAAAAAGGGAGATAAAACTTTTTTTTCTGAATGTTTTAAAATTTGGCACTGTGGCAATCACGGTTTATCTCGCTTCCGTATTTCTGATGTGCAAAATATATGTGAGCGGAAAACCTATTGTTTACAGGGCTTGCCAGGGATTGGTGTGGAAGGGAGGTTATACTTACGAGAGGTTTAAAGAATTTGATCCTTCTAAGAAATATGATATACTTATTTTCGGTTCCTCGCGTGCAAACAGAGGAATTAATCCTCGTGTTTTTGAAGAATATGGATATATTGCTTATAACCTCGGTACTGACGATTTAACGCCATACAATGCGGAACTGCTTGTGAAGTTAAATGTAAAACGTGGACATTGCAAGCTGGTGATCATTGATATTTTTGATAAAATGTTTTCGCAATCTAATTTGGAGTCCACCGCTGATCTGATTCAAAATATTCGGGAAAATAAATCAGCTGTACGAATGGCTGTTGCTTCAAAAGATATTCGTTCAATAAATTCATTATGTGTAAGGATGATGCTGCGAAATACTTCTCCTTTATATGAAAGTTCCACTGATTTATACAAAGGATTCAGAGAACTACATAATGATTCCGTATCATTTACTTCGAACTTTATTCCTTATAAAAAAATTGATGGCAATCTGTGCGCTTTGGATCGTACTTTAACCTATCTGGAGTCAATAAATGTTCCTTATCTCTTAGTAAGTCAGCCCATGATTTTTCATACACATGTCGCTAACCATAATTTATTTCTAAAAGATGTGGAACCAATAATTAAGAAACATGGTGCACAATATTATGATTATACTGATAAGTATGGAATTATATTAAGCAGTGATTATGCTGATGAGTGTCACTTAACTTCACAAGGTGCCTACAAGTACACAAAATATCTTGTCGAAAATCATGTCTCAAAGCTTATTAAGTCTGGATTACAGAATTAATTATCAAGGAAAATCTTTTAAAAAAAATCTGTTCAGCTTGTAGTTCTGCTGATCATTTCATTGGTTGTTCTGAAGTAATAGGTAAACCAGCTAACTATACCGAACAGTTTTAATGAATCTTCTAAAAACGAATCTTTGGGTATGGGTAATTGAAAAATTTTGCTGATGGCTGAAAGTCCCATAAAACAAAATGCCAGACATAAAATAATATAGTCGGTATTAAAAATTTGTTTTCTGAAATACAAAAGATAAATAAATATAAGATTTGCATAAGTGAGAAATACTGCATTTTTTGGAATAGCAAAATAATGGGGGAACACATATTCATGTACCAGAAAAAGATCATCAATACCTAACATAAGCGAAACCAATCCTGAACCTATCATAAAAAAATACTGAAAACGCATAGACGGAATGAGCGAAAGACGGTAAGCCGCAAAAAAACATAATGCAATAGAACCGCTCCATAACATTACTCCAATATTGCTGAAAGCGCCAATGTAAAAAGCTCCATTTAAGACTGCTGTTGGATCCTTGGTAAGTGTGTCGAGTGAAACACCTTTTACTGTGCTTGCTAAGATGCCTGCCAGCAGCGAAAGAAAAGTGATAAGATAAATAATTAATAAAATTGGTATTACATACCTGAACTGCTTGCTAAAACTGCGCATCTGTTTATAAAAATGTTATGTACGCTCAGCTAAAATTTGTTGTTTCTGTAGGCTGAATTCCTCTTCAGTGAGCAAACCTTTGTCGCGGAGATTGCCTAATTTTTCAATGCGTTCAAGCCGATGGTCTACTGACGGCAACGAGTTATATGCTGTATTGCTTCCATTACCTGAATAACCATTTACCAAAGGTTTTTCAGACTCTTTTATTTTCTTTTTACCAAGCATCCATACTAATGCGATTAATAAAATAATGGCTAGTAAAACATTAAAAATATAAAGTATTGAATTAGTGTGCGAGGATTGCAATTTATCACCGTTTGCATTTTCAAGTTCGTTTCCAATATTTTTATTTTCTTCTGCTAACTGCCGCAATTGTTGTTTCAATGAAGTAATAAGCGCTTCCTGTTGTTGGGTTGTATTCAGTAATGAATCTGATCTCAATGAAAACTGCATCAATGAATTTTGCAGGCTATCAATCAAAGCTGATTTACCTGTAATGACAGGCTTGTTATCAGGCACGCTAAAAGGCGAATTCACTTTTACCCTTGCAGGAATTTTGTAAGTGATACGGGTGCTGTCAGGCACATTCGCCATTAAATTAAAAAAGCTTGTAACTATAATATATACAAGCAATAATCTCCTAGTCATATTACAAAGGTAATCAATGTAATTTGCCTGCAAATATCTTGTTATTCAAGAGTTATTGTAGCTATTTAAAAATCCAAATTTCACAATTAAAAAAGCCGGAGGTAAATTTATCTCCGGCTTCTTTACGAAATGGAAGGAGTTTCTAATGAATTAATGAAGAGATATTAAGAAGCGCTTCAATTTTATTTCTATATGAAATCAAGACTTCAGGCTTTTGTCCATTATCAAATAAAGTTACCGGACGTGTTTCTGGTAAACTAGGAAGGTAAGTAGTTACTGTCATCGGATGATCAACTTCAAATTCAGACTGAGTATTAGTTTTAATTTCAAAAAAGTTCATTGTGGAACTGAATGCACTTATTTGATAAAGTGCTGATGGATGCACTTTAAATTCCATTGTTCCCAATGTACGCACATTTGCCCTGCCTACATATTTCACCATTCCGTCATCAGTTATAGTTACCATATAATTAGGCATTAATGATCTGCCGGTGCGATGATCAATAATAATTGTCCGGAAGAGTAAAATCTGATCGTATCCACCGATATTTTTGGGAATCGAATTACTAACAGTTTCCTGATTTGAAACAGGAGTTGAAAGTTCTTCTTTTTTACAACCATTTAGAAATATTATGGTAACGGCAAGCAATGCCAAAGAACAAAGTGCCTGGCTCAATTTGCGTTTTAATAAGCGTGTAGTTTTCATTTTAGTAAAATTTTAAATATGTACTATTATTAAAATAAATTTACATGCCATTCTTATCCTCAATAATTTTTAAGATTATTTATTTGAATACTAACAACATGAGTTTAAATATGGTTTTTTTTATCAATGTTTTACCAAGTAAAAAGGTTTGGATGTAGATATAATTCTGCTGGCATAACTTTTTTGAAAATTATGTTATAACCTGAGTCAATACATAACCAATGATGATAGAGTATCTGCAAAAAAAAATCGCGCAGCATAAAAATACTGCGCGAAAAAATATTAAATATTGATTATTGGATTTTCCGAAATTATTTTACAACCGTCAGTTGTTTCACAATCACAGCATCCTCTTGTTTTATACGGAGTAAATAAATTCCCTTTGATAAAGATGAGTTGTTATATTCAATCAATTCATCATTCGTATTTATTGTTGCAACCACTTTGCCAATCACATCTGTTATTTCAACAATTACAGGTTTGCTCGATTTATTAAATAATTGAATTGTGAAATTTCCTGTTGTAGGATTTGGAAATACAGCAGCATCAAAAACATTGTCATTCTCAATATTGCCGTTGCGGCATACAAAAGAAATAGCAAGCGATTTACCTGATCCGGCACCACATGTATTATTTCCTGCCACTTTTAATGAACCCGCTGTTGAAGCATAATTTACATTAATTGATGTAGCAGTGGTAGTAAGAATATTATTTGCTGAAGTAACAGAATTAGCAACTATATGAGAACCTGTAGGTCCGGTCCATGTATAAGTAGTAGCTCCTGTTAAAGCCGAAATGGAATAAGGTAAACCTTGTTGATTTGCACAAACAGTAGGATCACCTGTTATTGTTGTGGCTGTGGGAGGTGTAGCCTTTATAACTTTTGTTTTAAATGCACTTGTTCCGCAACCATTGCTTGCAGATACTCTTATGGAACCTGTTACATACGATGAACTGTAATTGGCAGTTACCGCATGTGTTCCTTGTCCACTGGCTATGGTAGCAGTTCCCACGGTAAATGACCAATTATAAGTCATACCGGTAACAGTAGTAACTGAGTAAGGAACTGCGGTCATATTGCAAACTCCAAAGTTTTGACCAGTAATTGCCGAAGGAGTAACAGGAGTATTTCTTACTATCAGTAATGTCCTTTGAGCACTTGAGCATCCTGCACTAACAGCAACAACTCTAAGAGTATCAGAAGCCGTGAATCCTGCATTAAAAGTAATATTCACAATACGTGTTCCCTGACCGCTGTTGATAACAGCACCAGTCGGAAGAGTCCAGTTCCAGGTAACACCACTTACGAGAGGAACAGTATAAGTGCGGGTATCTCCAGGGCAAACTTTAGCAGATCCACCTGTAACTTTAATAATACCAGGCATGGCAGGAGGCGTACAACTAGTACAACCTTCATCCACTAAACCATCACAATCATCATCAATTCCATTACCACAAATTTCAGTGGCCGGATTATGATATACTCCTGTTACAGGATCACATCCGTCTATTGTACACGGATTGCCGTCATTAGTATTAACAGGAGTGTGAGTAATTGCACCTGTTGTAGAATTACAGGCATCCGTGGTGCAAATATTATTATCATTAGTATTTACAGGATTGTGTTTTATTGCACCTGTAGAAGGATCACAGGCATCTGTTGTACAAGGATCATTATCATTTGTATTTACGGGTGTATGAGTTATTGCACCCGTTAAAGGATTACAGGCATCTGTTGTACAGGCATTGTTGTCATTGGTATTTACCGGAGTATGACTGATTCCAGTAGCCGGATCACATGCATCAGTAGTACAAGGATTGTTGTCATTGACATTTACGGAAGTATAAGTACAAACACCTTGTGTGTTACAATCAACAGTTGTGCATACATTTCCATCATTACATATAACAAAAGTTACTGTAGCCTGATCAGTTTGTTCCTGACAAGGTGAACCGTTTGGGTTATTAGAAGTGAAAGTTAATATGACACTACCATTCGCAAGATCAGTGCTTGATGGAGTATAAGTAGCATTTAATGTGCTTGTATTTGGAGTAAACGTACCTCCGGTGGGTGAAGACCAGGTCGCATTGGTTGCACTTCCACTTATAGATCCGTTAAGTATTACATTCCCACACGATGAATAAGGGCCGTTGGCTTTAGCAATAGGTGGATTGGAACAAACACCATTAGTTAACAGAGGATTACTGGCACATGTCCCGGGAGAATTCCAGTTAAAATTACTTGTAGTATTTGTTATATCTGTCGCTATACCATTAACATAAGCTGACACTATAGTATTAGATTTTCCATTGTTAGGATCAGCACTCCAAACAATATTCATTTTTGAGTTTAGAGTAAAACCTACAGTATTAGTTATTTGAAAGCGTCCGATTTTTGTTCCCGGATGTGAACAGCTATTATTAATATTGCTTATAAGAAATCCATTTCCCGATCCCGGATTGGGTCGAGGAGCCACATTCATATAATTATAAGTAATACCGGTGCCATCACAACTACCACAACCCGTAGCGGTTGATAGGTAGTCAATATTTGACATCTGTACAATATTTGGCGTTTGAATTAATGATAATTCAGAAGAACCAGAAAGTATAACAGCAGATAATGTTCCCCCATTCTTAACGTTGATATCAATCCCTAAGCCAAAACCCAAATTTGCAAGTTCAAACGCGGTATTGCCTGTTCTTAATAGGAAAACATCAAATTCATAGGTTTGAGGTGTGGGTTGTGTTTCGTTTGTTATTTTCAGAAGATATTTTGGTGATTGTGCTATACTCCGTTGTACAAAGAGTATAAACCCCAAAAACAAGACAAATACATGAATTCTTTTTACAAAAACTTTAAGGGTTGCCCTTGCTGGTTTAACGGTTAATAATTTGTTTAATAATTTCATAAGAAGGAATATTATTTTTGAATGAGTATGTGTCTTTGAAAAAATGAATCCGGAAACCGATTCTAAAATGTAAATATAGATAAACCTTTTTGAATTAACCCAGGAAATTTAAAGAAAAATTTATGTAGCTTTTATTAAGCCGTTAACCTCAATTAAAAGCCGCTTGTGAATCCTTAAGCCGCTTTAGCTTACTACTGATTTAATAAAACTTTATTTATCCAACTTTATCGCGCTTGTTGTGGGTTTTGACACTTCAAGCTTCGGTAAAATACTGTCAATAGTATCATAATTATGCCTCCTTAATTTTAATTTTTTTACCTTTTACAGGAAGCATCTTTAGCTAATTTGATTAACCCTTCTCTTCTCTTCGTTCCTGCACCAATGCTTCATCAGCTGATGCCGGTCCTGATCCATACACAAAAAAGAAAATAAGCATAAGCAATACCAGGATAGAAAAAGGCAATTCGGAGTTGAGCGTGAAAAACCCAGTTCTTGAATTAATAAAAAGAACAGCACCAAGTAATATTGGTAATTGCACAACTACTGCAAGACGGGTTAGCAAACCGATAGTAATCATTACTCCTCCCACCAAATGCGCAAACGCAACATAATGTGCAAGTGCAAATGAAACCCATTCAAATCGTGTTTGCTTTATCATTTCAATCAGTATGTCAGTATCGCGGATAAAGAAAAATCCTTTCAGGAAAATAATAATTCCCAGCGTAATTCTTAACAAGTCAATCCATCGGGGGTGATGAGCATAAGCCCACTGATCCAGTTTTTGTGTAAGTTTCATGAGGATATGATTTAGGTTTAATAATTATATCACAACAAATTAAAATTTGAAAGAACTAATAATAGGTTAAAGATAAGATAAATGTTTAGAATGATACATGAATTAGAATACTGCTTTTTGAAGTCTCGATTTTAATTTTTTCCAAACTGTACTTTATCAAATCTTCAAATTATATTTATCCCATGCATGGAAAATTAGAACGCAAACTTGGTTTGTTTCAAAGCACTGTTATCAATATGATTGATATGGTTGGTATCGGTCCGTTTGTAGTGCTGCCTTTGGTAATTGATATAATGGGAGGTCCGTTTTTTCTGTATGCATGGCTTGCCGGAGCATTTATTTCCTTTATAGATGCAATGATATGGAGCGAACTTGGAGCTGCTTATCCAAAAGCAGGTGGTAGTTATAACTTCTTGAAAGAGGCTTATGGCCCAAAGTGGGGTAAATTATTTTCCTTTTTATATGTATGGCAAACGTTGATACAGGCACCACTTGTAGTTGCTTCCGGTGCTATAGGATTTGCTCAGTACTTTAGTTACCTGGTACCATTAACTTCAGTCACGCAAAAATTAGTTTCGGGCAGTTTGGTTATCATCATTACATTTTTACTGTATCGTAAAATAGACACCATCGGAAAGATTGGTGTATTGCTTTGGGCAGGAGTAATTCTTACTTTATGCTGGATTATTATTGGAGGCATCACACACGGAAACTTCACACAGCCCTTGCACGACATGAATGGTGATTTTGCATTGAGCAGCTTGTTTTTTGTTGCACTCGGACAGGCATCAGTAAAAACAATTTACAGTTATCTTGGATATTACAACGTTTGTCATATTGGAGGAGAAATAAAAAATCCCGGTAAAAATATTCCGCGAAGCATTTTTATTTCTGTGTTTGGAATTGCGCTGCTTTATCTTGCAATGAATATAAGTGTGGTGAGTGTAATTCCATGGCAGGAAGCCCGTCATTCAAAATTTATAGTAAGCACATTTGTTGAACGCTTGTATGGTATAACCGCTGCTAAAATTGCCACCGGATTAGTGTTATGGGTTGCCTTTGCTTCTTTGTTTGCTGTGGTACTGGGTTATTCGCGGGTTCCTTACGCTGCTGCTGCAGATGGAGCTTTTTTTAAAGTGTTTGCAAGATTACATCCTACCAAACATTTTCCACATGTATCATTGCTTGCTTTGGGAGCCACTGCATTTGTCTTTAGTATGCTTTTTAAATTATCTGAAGTTATCACAGCCATTCTTGCCATGCGTATTCTTATTCAGTTTATCGGACAGGCCATTGGAGTTATATTACTTCGTAAAAAAAATGGTAGTACCAATCTGCCTTATAAAATGCCCTTATATCCATTGCCTGTTATTGTAATAATTATAACATGGCTATTGGTATTTATCTCAACAGGTAAAAATTTTATGCTCTCCGGTCTTGCAGTAATACTTGCAGGAATAATTGCTTATATCATTAAATCAAAAATTGAAAATCGAAAAATTAAAACTCTTTAATTCTTTAATTGAGTCTTAAAATTATTCAGATCTAATGTGTAAGTAGTTTCAGTGATGCTTGCATTATTCTTAAAGTAAAATACACCACCCCAGTCATATGACACTTTCAAATAGGTTGCCTGTATTTCTTTAAATTTTACAACGCTCCTGATGATATTGCGGTTTTTTTCTTTGATAGTATCTGCTTTAATTCCTTCAGGAATATTTTCCTTGTCAAAATCAAAACGGTAATAGCTGATATCCTTCGGTTGATTATCTGCCTGTGGTGTCCCCATCTTTTGTTTTTGAGCTTCTATATCAGCCAGCCGTTTTTTATATGCTTCTGATTCAATTCTCTTCTTTTCTTCTTCGTTCTTGTGCGCTAACAACTGATCCTGTTCTTTTTTTGCCTGGGCAATTGAATCTTTGCGTGCCTGTTCCTGTTTGAATCGTGCAAGCTCATCTGTTTTAGCTTTTTCTCTTGCAGCAACAATGGAATCCTGCGTAGCTTTTTGTCTTGCTATATCTTGTTTAATTTTTTCACCTGCAGTGTTTATTGAATCTTGTTTAGCCTTTGCTGCAGCAGCAATCATAGCATCACGATCTGCTTTATCTTTTGCCTGCCTTGCTAATTCTTCCTGTCTTGCTTTTTCTTTTGCAGCAACTATCGAATCTTCTTTTGCTTTTTGATCAGCTTTGGCAATGGCATCACGTTCAGCTTTTTCTTTTTCCTGACGTGCTATTTCTTCCTGTTTTGCTTTTGCAGCAACAGCTGCTAATGAATCATCTTTTAATTTCTGCTCAGCTTTTGCAATTGAATCCTGAGTAGCTTTTTGTCTGGCAGCAAGTGCTAATGACAGTTGGCGTTCTTTTTCTTTTACTGTTGCTAATGAATCCTGCATCTGTTTATCACGTGCGGCTTTCGCCAATGCCTCCTGTTTTGCTTTTGATTCTGCGGCAGCAATGGAATCTTGTCGTGCTTTATTAGCAATAGCTTTTGCAAGTGCATCTTGTTTTGCTTTTTCTTTACCCGATGCAATAGAATCCTGTCTTGCCTTTTCTGTTTCCGCTTTTTCCTGTGCTGCTCTGGCTAATTGTTCCTGTCTTGCTTTTTCATTTGCTGCAGCAATAGAATCCTGAGCAGCTTTATCGCGAGCAGCTTTAGCCAATGTTTCCTGCCTGGCTTTCGCTTCCGCAGTGTTAATTGAATCCTGACGTGTTTTGTTTCTTGCAGTTTCTTCTAACAATTGTTTTTGTTTAGCTGCGGCAAGGGAATCCTGGCGAATTTTTGACTGTATCTGAGCAATCGAATCTTGCCTGGCTTTCTCACGTGCTAACCGTAATGCTTCTTCCTGCTTTGCCTTTTTTTCAGCATTAGCGATGGAATCCAAACGTGCATCGGCCAATCTTTTTTCAAGTGCAGAAGCAGCTTGTGCTTTAGCCACTTCTTTGGCAATTGAATCCTGTTTTGTTTTTTCAGAAGCCTGTGCCAGCTGTTGTTGTTGTCTTACATTTGCAAGTGAATCGCGCTTTGCTTTTTCTGCCGCTGTCTTCTTCTCCGCATCTCTTTTTAGCACTTGGGCTTCCATATCTTTTTTCACCTGATCCATCTCCGTCTTGCGGGTTTGCGAGTACGATTGATCATAATCAAAATCTTCATATATATCGCTGAAAGCAAGTTTTGCAACTGGCTTGTCCGCTTCCTTCGGCATTTCAGCACCTTCAGGCAAACGGAATAACTCTAATTTAAACTTATAAGAAAACATCTGTGTTTTATACTCATCAGGTACACGTGTGTCAACCAACACTTTTTTAGTCACCGTACCGTTTTTTGAAAAAATAATGGTGTAAGCATTTCCCAAGTCGAGGTTGATGATAAATTTTCCTCCTGATGCAGTCATCACATTGTCTGCATTTTCATCTCCCTTCATCACTTTAATATCTGCACCTTCCAGGCCTTTTCCCTCCTGGGTAACAGAACCAAGTATTTCAAGGTAACCCACTTTTTGTGCAAAAGCAGGAGTAGCAAGAGTAAATAATGATAAACTAAAAAGGATAAAATATCGTGACTTAAAAAAATGGATGCGTTTCATGCAGGGATTACTTTTTTTTCCGGAGCTAATTTATGAATGTGAAGTGGATTAAACGTTGTTTCAGGCTTCAAGTTGCATACGTGGTATTAAATACCATGTTTGCTTCATCAAAAGCTTTCTCAAATTCAGGAAGGTTAATAGCAGTTTCTGCCTTTTGTTCTTCCAGGTATTTCAATAAATTTTCGGTAGCAAGGTTTCCCACCAGTTCATCATTTGCCATCGGGCAACCACCATAACCTTTGATAGCTGTATCAAAACGCATGCAACCCGATTTAAAAGCAGCATCCACTTTTTCGCGCCAGTTAGCAGGTGTGCAATGTAAATGTGCGCCTATCTCTATCCCGCTGAATTCAGGTATTACATGGCTGAATAAATAAGAAACGTCATGAGCAGAAGCTATTCCAACAGTATCCGCCAGTGCAATGGTTTTTATATCCAATGCAGCAATTTTTTTTATCCAGTTGATGGCAATGTCAGCATTCCATGGATCATTGTATGGATTGCCAAAAGCCATTGAAATATATACAACCAGTTGCTTTTTATTTTTCACACAAAGGTTTTGCAATGTTTCCACTGTGGCTAACGATTTTTCAATCGTTGAGTTGGTGTTTCGCAGTTGAAAAGTTTCAGAAATACTAAACGGAAACCCCAGGTAAGTGATTTCATCAAACTGAACCGCATCCTCTCCTCCGCGAACATTTGCAATAATGGCGAGCAACTTTGACATTGTTTTATCTAAACGTAATCCTTTAAGCACATCAGCTGTATCGCGCAACTGAGGAATGGCTTTAGGAGAAACAAAACTTCCGAAATCAATTGTATCATAACCCACTTCCAGCAGATGGTTGATGTATGCAATTTTTACATCAGTAGGAATAAACTGGTGCAATCCCTGCATCGCATCACGCGGACATTCTATAATTTTTATTCTCACTCTGTTTTCAGTTTACGGTTTACTGTTTACCGTTCATAAAAATGTATGGATTCGTATTCGTAGATGCAACAACCAACCTTTTCTATAAAAAAACCCGCTGTAATTGTCCAACGGGTTTAGTATGTATTGTTGGTGTTGCTTTCATTGACAAAAATAAGAAAAAATTGCGTTTATTTTTGTTTACCTACTCCCCACTAACTGCTCCTTACTTCTTTAACATTCCTTTACAAATATTTTTCACAATGCCAGGTCCTTCATAAATAAATCCGGTGTAAACCTGCACCAGGTTAGCTCCTGCATTTAATTTTTCCTGTGCATCATCAGCCGTAAAAATTCCGCCTGAACCTATAATAACCAAATCTTTCCCTGTTCGCTTTCGCAGATAACGGATCACTTCTGTTGATCGTGTTTTCAATGGTAACCCGCTTAATCCTCCCGTTTCTTTTTGCAATATTTTATCTGATTGCAAACCTTCTCTCGCAATAGTAGTATTGGTTGCAATGATGCCTGTGAGATTGGTATGCTTTACAATATCCACAATTTCATCCAGCTGTTCATTGGTTAAGTCAGGTGCTATTTTTAAAAGGATGGGTTTAGGAAATTGTTTTTCTGCATTTATGTTTTGCAGATGTTGAAGCAAAGCAGTGAGTGGTTCTCTTTCCTGCAAGGCACGCAAGCCCGGAGTATTGGGAGAGCTTACATTCACCACAAAATAATCAACCACATCATACAAAGCATTAAAACAATATTCATAATCAACAATTGCATTTTCGTTTGCTGTGGATTTATTTTTACCAATGTTTCCACCAATAATTATTTTTTTATTTCTGTTACTCAATCGCTTTGCTGCAGCATCAGCACCATCATTATTAAATCCCATGCGGTTAATCAAACCCTTGTCATCAGGCAAACGAAACATACGTGGCTTTTCATTTCCGGACTGAGGCTTTGGTGTAACCGTTCCTATCTCAATAAATCCAAAACCAAATAATGATAGCTCATGATACAGTTTAGCATCCTTATCAAAACCTGCAGCTAAACCCACCCGGTTTTTAAAATGCAAACCCATTAAGTTTACTGATAGGCGGGGCTCAGGATTGTTATATACAGATGCAGCTATATTTTTTATTGCCGGAATTTTAAAAAAGAATTTCAGCCATCTGAAAACAAAATGATGCACCACTTCCGGATCAGCAAGAAATAATAAAGGGCGAATAAGCAGCTTGTACATTGCTGCAAGATTAATGAATTTATTTTGCCTTGTTACTCAACAAAACTTACGCTGCAATTACCTTTCTACTTTTACAAATCTTGCTATGTAATTCATTTCATCAGTTACAAGTTTTAAAATATAAATCCCTCCTGATAAATTTCTGATGTCTAAATTATTTCCTTCCCGGGTTTTGGAAATACAAAGTCTTCCTTGCATATCATAAACTAAAATTTGCTGCGGTGTACTATCCTGCGGAATTCCAATCAACACATAATCAATAGAAGGGTTTGGATAAATAAAAGTGATAATGGTATCTGTGATTGGTGGAACAAAAGTGAATGAATCATGTGGACATGGATGGACAGCACCGTTCTTAAACCAGTTGCGGATGTAGGAAGTGTAGAGTTGATTAGTTGTTAGAGAAATTTGTGTATTGGCATCACGCGTTGTGATATATGCAAAATCTATTGTTTGTGTTTCTCCGGGTGCAATGGTAAATGGTCCAGAACTACCTACACCTCGCATATCATTACCATTAAGCCCCGCCAATGGCATTGTCCAATCTTGACCAGGAAACGCAGGATCAGTAGTGCCTGGAAACATATAATTACATGGATCTGTTCCCCCACGACCACTTCCACCAAAGGTAACCGGAAGGCCATCCAGCCATGTACTTGTTAAATATTGATAATAATCATCCGTAACGTTTGGATCATCCCATTGTCCCTGTCCGTAATATAAAAATGAAGAAAGATTTATTGTTTCATCTTGTTCATCCATTAATCCATTATGATTATTATCAATTCCATCATTTGGATTTGCCAGCGGTCCTTTTAACACTGTAATATTTTGAACTGGAGGGTTTGTTCCGTAACCTCCGGCACTTATATCATCATCAGCATCGCTATTGTATGCAAAAAATGTAGCATTGCCTACATCGCAACCAACATAATCATCAGTTGCATTACCTAAATCAAAATCACACCATAATCCAGCATATACATCATGATAAGTTTCTGAACTTCGATTGATAATTTTCCATTGATAAAAAGTAGTATAATTAAAAACCGTATCAATACCTGTTAAATCAGGGCACCCGTATCCATAAGCTTTTCCATGTATCTCAAAACCGAACGGGGTTCCGTTGGTTTCAGTATGAATTCCCTGGTCATTAAAAACCCACCAGATCATCTGGTCACCGTCAATCTTTGGATAATCTCCATCCATTGCATTATATACTCCGTCATTATTGTAATCAATAAATGGTGCAAGATTGCGTGAAAAATTTCCACTGCCATGTGCAGGCCATTTTAAAATTACATCTGGAATTTTGTAACTTCCATTGGCAACATTTCCCTCTAAAAAATTTAAACGAAATTGATTGATGATCCATTGATCAACTTTCCAGAGCTTATCATAATTTGTTTTTGTCACACTATCACTTTGTGCATTTGTTGTGTCTAACGGACCAGTATAAAAATCCATCGCTCCTTGCTGACGGTATGTTTGAGCTGCCGTATGTAATAGTCCGGATTGATCCAATCCCCCAAGCCAAAGTGCAGACGCGAATACTGTACTTTTATTTTCACACACCGGAACTTCATAATAATTTACCTGAGTAATAGGATCCCAATGCATATCTCCTCTGTTAAGAATTCTTGTATTTATCTGGTTCACATTTAAATCAGCAGCATCATTGTTGTACATTGGATTAGAGAAAATTCCATAAGAATATTGCTGATAAGGCTTTTTAAAAGATTCATGATTAAAACCAGGAGCGGCAAAACTATAAACAGGGTAAGAATCATAAGAGGAAAAAGGATTATTAGAATAAGGTTCATCTACTATATAAAATAGATCGCGACTCAATAAAGGCTTGTTAAGGTAAGGGGCTATTGGACTGGAATAAGGAGCATAAATTAATTCTGAATCTACAGCTGTTGCAACATTTAATCCCAAAGTGGAATTAGTTAAATTACCCGATGTAAAACAAACTGTGTTTGAGTTATTCCGGGTTAAATACCATACCCCATAATAAAGAATAACACTTTCACAACTGTAAGAATTTAGATGTTGAAAATAATTAACAAAAGTTCCATTCTTTAGAAAATAGGGTCCGGGTGTTCCGGGTGCAATCCAGACAACACCATCTCCATCAATTTCAATATCATAAATTATATTCCATGTATTATAAAGCGTCCATTGAATTCCATCAAAATATCCAATACCACTTTGTGTTCCCACCCAAACATTTCCTGCCTGATCAATTGCCAAACTGATGATAGAATCTGCAAGCAGTCCGCTATTTGAAGTATTGTAATTAGTAAATGTAGTTCCGTCAAACTTCGATAAGCCATTGCGGGTTCCGATCCAATGTGTATTGTTATGATTTTCAATTACAGTAACTGTGTCAGAAACTATTCCACTGTTTGCACGGTTATAATTAGTCCAGTTAGTTCCATCAAAAACAGAAACACCATTATTGGTTCCAAACCACATATCATTATTTGCAGATTGCGAAACATCTAAAACATGATTGGAGGCAATACCTGAATTTGCAGTAGTGTATTCTGTCCATAATGTATCTGTTAATTTTCGGGCACCGAGATCAGAAAACCCAATCCAGAAGTTGCCCTGTGCATCAATAAAATGATCGTTGCGTTTTCCTACTAATTGTATGGAGTCCTCCAGATACGCAGGCCGAAAATTGATTGTATCAATTATTGCTAACTGAGCATGTATCTCTATAGGAAGAAAACAAATTAATAACACATACAAATAAATCGCAATTTTCATCAGTGGTTTTATAGGTAGGGTAAAGTAACTTCTTTTCTTTCAATCGCAGAATAATGTAGTCTGAAATTTTACAATGAACCTACTAAAAACAACGGATGCTATACCCGCAATTAAAAGTTTTATCAGTGGCTAAGCGGATCATTCCCTCTTTGTTTTCCAGTTGCTCATCACTGTTTACAGAATCTGCGATGCCATGCCACGGTTCAAGGCAAACAAATTCAGCATCCTTTGCAGCCCATATACCGAAGTAAGGGAAACCCTCAAACTTAAAATGCAAGCCGTGTGCGTTGTTTTTATTTCTTATAGAGGTATCAGAGGAAGCAAGATTTTTAAACACTAAGGCATCATCATAAAATAATTTTTTTTGCAACGGCAGTGTTTTTGTTTTGTTTAAAAATGAAACACCAGGTTTATCAATCAATCCGTTTTGTAATAACCAACGGTCACTAGTTTCTTCTTTTTCAAATTCAAGATAATAATCATCATAAGCTTCGTGATCAGTCAAAGGGATTTTAAATGCAGGATGTGCGCCCACTGAAAACAGTAAATCTTTTTTATCCGGGTTGTGGATGATGTAATCAACAGCAAGTGTTTCCTTATCAATGCTGTATTTAATATCAAATGTGAAAAGAAACGGGTATGCCTGTTGCGTGTTTTCATCAGCTACCAAGCGGTAAGTTATATACTCATCACTTTGCTCATGAATCATAAAAACCATGTTTCGTGCAAAGCCATGGCGTTCCATTTTATATTCATTGCCATTATAAAAATATCTTTTGTTTTTTAGCTCACCCACAATCGGAAACAGTACCGGAGCATGTTTCATCCATGCAATTCCTGCCTGCCATAAATATTCAAGATTATGTTGCTTGTGAAAAATACTTGTTAATTCGGCTCCTTGCGGTTTGGAGGTTACACGAAGGAAATTGTTTTCAATAGAAACCGTCATTGCGAGGCACGAAGCAATCTGTTTATTGTTTTATCATTAATAGTAAGTAAGAAGTTTTTCATTCCATAATGTGAGATTGCTTCGTGCCTTGCAATGACGGACACCGATTACGCACTCACCTGGCTCCTGATAATATTCAAAGCACCACCAGCTTTAAACCATTCTATCTGTCCTTCGTTATAAGTATGGTTTACTTTTATCTCATCGCGTGTGCCATCTTTATGATTTAATACAACTGTAAGCTGCACACCGGGAGCAAAGGAGGTAAGACCAATAATGTCCATCTTGTCATCTTCCAGTATCAAATCATAATCAGCTTTGTTTGCAAATGTGAGCGCTAACATTCCCTGCTTCTTCAGATTAGTTTCATGTATGCGTGCAAATGATTTCACAAGTATGGCGCGCACACCCAGGAAACGCGGTTCCATCGCAGCATGTTCGCGACTTGAACCTTCACCATAATTCTCATCACCCACTACTATTGATCCAATACCTTTTGATTTATATGCACGTTGCACAGCAGGCACTGAAGCATATTCACCAGTCAGCTGATTTTTTACTGAGTCAGATTCATTATTGAAAAAGTTGATGGCACCAATCAACATATTGTTGCTGATATTATCCAGATGTCCTCTGAATTTTAACCAGGGACCAGCCATCGAAATATGATCAGTCGTACATTTCCCTTTTGCTTTAATCAATAACATTAATCCCTTCAGGTCAACACCTTCCCATGCAGGAAAAGGATCAAGCAATTGCAAACGGTCTGATGTAGGCGAAACAAGTACCTGCACCTTGCTGCCATCAGAAGCTGGTGCCTGGTAACCCGCATCTTCCACCGCAAAACCTTTTAATGGCAATTCAATTCCCTGAGGTTCCTGCAATTTTATTTTTTCACCTTTTTCATTAGTGAGATAATCAGTAACAGGATTAAAAGTTAAATCACCTGCCAATGCAAAAGCTGTTACAATTTCCGGTGATGCCACAAATGCATGCGTGTTAGGATTACCGTCATTGCGCTTGGCGAAGTTACGGTTAAACGAAGTGATGATCGAATTTTTTCTTTTAGGATCATCGCTGTGCCGCGCCCACTGACCAATGCAAGGACCACACGCATTTGCCAATACAACACCTCCCATATCTTCAAATATTTTTAAATAGCCATCACGCTCCACAGTATAACGCACCATCTCTGATCCGGGTGTAATGGTGAATTCACTTTTTGCTTTTAAGCCTTTATCCACTGCCTGCTTTGCAAGTGAGGCAGCACGTGTAATATCTTCATAAGATGAGTTAGTGCAGCTTCCTATCAAACCAACTTCCAGTGTTTGAGGCCATTGATTTTCTCTCACTGCATCAGCAAACTTACTGATGGGAAATGCGAGATCAGGAGTAAAAGGACCGTTAACATGCGGTTCTAATTCTGATAAATTAATTTCAATCACCTGGTCAAAATAATTGGCAGGGTTATCATACACCTCTTCATCACCACGCAAATGTTCAGCAACCGCATCAGCCAACTGAGCCACATCAGGACGATTAGTTCCTACAAGGTATTCAGCCATTTTTCTATCATAACTAAAAATAGAAGTGGTTGCTCCAATCTCAGCACCCATGTTGCAGATGGTTCCTTTGCCTGTACATGAAATGCTTTCAGCGCCTTCACCGAAATATTCTACAATCGCATCCGTACCTCCTTTCACAGTCAGTATTCCTGCTACTTTCAGTATAACATCTTTTGCTGAAGTCCAGCCACTCAACTTGCCGGTAAGCTTCACACCAATCAAGCGTGGAAATTTTAATTCCCATTCCAGTCCGGCCATCACATCACATGCATCAGCACCACCAACACCAATTGCTACCATTCCTAATCCGCCTGCATTCACCGTATGCGAATCGGTGCCAATCATCAATCCACCGGGAAAAGCGTAGTTCTCCAATATCACCTGGTGAATAATTCCTGCGCCCGGTTTCCAGAAACCAATTCCATATTTATTGGAAACAGAAGAAAGAAAATCATATACTTCTTTGTTCTTGTCATTAGCTGTAGCGAGATCCGCCTTAGCACCATCTTTGGCTTGTATCAAATGATCACAATGAACAGTACTCGGCACCGCCACTTTGTCTCTGCCAGCCTGCATAAATTGCAACAAAGCCATCTGCGCAGTCGCATCCTGCATCCCTACACGGTCAGGTAAAAAATCTACATAGTGTTTACCGCGTTGATAGGGTTGCTCAGGTAAAGGATCCTGAAAATGTGCATACAGAATTTTTTCTGTCAACGTCATTGGGTGACCAAGAAATTCTCTTGCAGCTTTAATTTTTGCGGGCATTTCCGCATAAACTTTGCGGATCATTTCTATATCGAAAGCCATTTTTTTACTGTTTATATTTAAGATTTTGGATTAACGTTTATTTCGAAAATATACTTGCTAATTATTGCGTTTTAAGTGCTTACAAATATAGCTAATTGAGAGTAGGATTTGGAGCTAACACCTTTGCTCTCTATTTTCCTCTTGTCCCGCTTTTCACTCCAAGTCCTCAGCGCACATATAACAAACTGAGTGTTTCAACCATTCATAACTCATAACTCAAACCTCATAACTTCTATAATCTGCGCTTCCGGGCTTTCCGTGCCGACTCATCGGGATCGGGGCTATCAACAACCTTCTGTGTTTCATTTGCAATGCTTTCTGGCAAGCACTGTCATATATACCCTTCTTTTTGCCATAATATCCTTTTTTTATTAAGGTGAAGCCTTGGGAAACTCGGGTAATTCAAAGTCATAGTCCAGAGAAGCGTTTCGATAATCGGGTAATGCAAAGTCATATCCTCCCTGAAGCCCTGGGATAGTGCCGAAATGCAAAGTCATATCTTTCCCGAAGCCTTGGGATAGTGCCGAAATGCAAAGTCATATCCTTCCCGAAGCCTTGGGATAGTCAGGAAATGCAAAGTCATATCCTTGCCGAAGCCCCGGGATAGTTCCGAAATGCAAAGTCATATCCTTCCCGAAGCCTTGGGATAGTCTCCCGAAGCCCTCCGCAATCGCCTGGAAGCAAAACGACATTTGCGGGAAGGAAACCAACATTGCTCAGAAGCAATCCGAGCTTATCCGGAAACGAACCGATATAGGTCAGCAACAAATCACCACTCGCCATCAGCAATCCGTCCATTGGCAAAAACGAATTGCAATCGGTCAGAACCGATCCTGCAATAGCCCGCTACAAACTGCAGATTGCTAAAAACGAAATGCATCATACCGCAAGCAATCGCGTCACTCAGGAGGAGCCTTGTCATATAGCACTTCAAAGTTCGAATTACCCACAAAAGGCGATTCAACGCACCACAGAATCCTGTTAATCCTATAATCCTATAAATCATAGTTCAGACAACCTTCCCGCCCGTCATTCTGTAAGCACCTTGTTATATAGCACACCAACAGCTCATCTTACCACAAGTGTCCATTCAACGCACCACATCAATCCTATTTATCTTTTAATCTTAAAAATCCTAATTCAGACAACCTTCAATAAAAAATGGAAAATGCGCCAGGCTTATTATCTGATAGATACACTACAGATATCGATCAGATTTTGACTATTAAAAATTAATCAGTAATTCTAACTATTAAACTTTGATGTAAGCCTTTCTAAAAGGGTTTTATCGGTAATCCCACTCACTTTTTCTAATATTTCCATTGATATATCACACAATCTAATCTTCTTCGTACATAATATTTCACGGGAAATTTGATATATATCTTTATTAGATTTTCTCTCTAAATCCTTAACTAAATCCCAAGCATCCCTATATTTAGTATATTGCTTTAAAGATTCCAATGAATCCTCATAGTATTTATCGCCCTCTTGCTTTCCTTTAAATTTTGAAATATAATCGAACTGAAAATTTATTGCTAATCCTTCTTCCAAATAATTAACTTCCTGAAAAATACAAGGTGTTAATGTATGTATCATTTCATGAGCCAATTGGAAAGAGGCTTGTAAAGGAAATTTTTTACTCGAACCACTTAAAATAATATCTACCTTTTTATTGCCATCATATATAGTCTCAGGTTGTTCTTTTTCTTTTGAATAACTAAAACCGCCATAAATAATATTTTCTTGAAAAGGCGCTTTACAAATCTTCTTTTCTAAGGATGCAAGAATGTTTTTCTCCTCAACTTTGGCACTAAGTAATTCATTTAGAGTTTTTGCCATTGTGTTTTTATTATTCAGTTATAACTCATCTGGTAATAAAAATTGCTCAACTTCTTTATAAGGTTCAATCTCTGGAAAGTTAAAATCTGGTCTGATAGCTTTAAATCTTTGTATCACTCCGCCTGTATTTATATCCTGAACATAAACCTTTCTTAAATCCCTCATACTTTTTATCAGTTTCCTATCAATCTCACGATTAAAAAAAGGAAAAGAATATCCAATAATCACAAGTACTTCTGCATCTTCAGTTGCTTCAATTGCCTGTGAAATAATGCTCTTACGCGTAGTCACGTCATAAAAATCCTCCTCCCAGGCAAAAGAAATTGTAGGATATAATTTAGAATTAAACAAGCCTGAAGTATAGAAATAAACTATTTGATTTACTGTCTCTATTGTTACTGGTAACTTAAAATTATCTATAAATGTAAAATGCCTTGTTAGGCCGTCAGTTAAGCCAACAGTTCCATTTAACTTATAAATACCAAATGCATTTGCTCTATTGTTAGTCCTTATATGTTTAGAAGCAATATTTAATGTATGTGCACTTGCCCAATGTCGATAGTCTTCAGAATACTCCATATAAGCAATTTCAAACTGAAAGTCATAATTCCATGATAATATTCTTATAGTCTCAGGTAATTCCGTAGTAGATGTTTTTAATAGTGATGCATAAAAAGCATCATAGCGTGAATCCGTATTTTGAAGTGCTTGTTCAAATAATAAAAAGGCTGACAAACCGATCTTTAATTTTTTTAATTCTCCATGCCTAGACTTGACAAATAATTTTTTCGCATATGTATCAATACTCGCGTGATTTTTACAACTCTCAACAAGCTGTTTTAAATCCTTTATCATTGATTCTTGATATTCCGCTTTAGTTCTATCGAGCGCAGTATCAAATATTTCATTAGGGCTTAGTTGATTATCTACTAGTTCTAAAAAACTAATAAACTGAATTATCCTGTCAGTCATATTCCTTACCATAGGCAAACACTCGCAACTTGCTCCAGCACCAAACAGATAAACAATTTTACTCACGTATAAAAGCCTTTTTATTTTACTTTATTTCTCCTTCTCCCCCCCCTCACACCCCCTCCTCTCTCATCTTCTTCACAAACCGCTCCTTCTTCACACTACTCATCTCATCTTCGCCAACCCCCTCCACAATCCTTATCTCCTCCTCAGTCAACTCATACAACTCATAAACCATCCAGTCAATTTCCCTATCCGTTTTATCAATTTCACTTTGCAGTTGCAGCGCTTTTTGTTTTTCTGCATTAAAATAATTCATCCAGTCTGCTTCTTCAGCCAGTGATAATTTAACTTTTGCTTTTTTCAGCTCATTCAAAAATTCTTTGAAGTCTAATTTATACCAATCCTGTAGTTTGGTGCTTAGTTTTTCTATTGCTACTTTGCTTTGAAGTAAATTGGTGAATTGGGTTTGGAGGGTTTGGAATTCTTTGTTTAATGAAATTATTGCATTAACTTTTGCTATAAAAGGTTGTTGTTGCTTTTGGGCAATGGGTTTAATTGGAAATTCTTTACAATCTTTAATTAAAACTTTTTGAAAACGATCTTTGTATTCTTCAAGATATTTTTTCCTATGATAAAAAGAAATTAATTTACTATTTATAATGGCGAGTAAGTATTCAGTTTCATAGTTTTCATTGGCAATTAGGTTAAAAGCGTTTTGCGTGTTATAAAGTTCTTCATCGGTCATTGCTGCCCAAATTAATTTTGCCGTCCAATCAATAATTTGCTTTACTAAAATTCTTTTTTCAGTAAAGAATCTTTGTTTCCTGGGGGCACCTAACCAATTGCCGTAACTAATCCATTCTTCTCCATGCCAATCAACATTATATCTTACAACATCATTCCCAGCTAATAGCTTTTTGAAACTTTCATCCTTCTTAAATGTAGAATGGAAAACTCGGTTATTAATTTGTTCAGGTGTATGTCCTTTGTATTTATCATATGGTGTAAGACCTAAGCAAAAGTCAGCACAATCAGATAATACTACAGTTTCGTTTTCAATTTTTACTAATAAAGCAGTTACGTTACTATTAGCATTTATTCTAAAAATACAATTTTCATCTTTTGTCCAAATGAGTTGATCAATTTGTAGATGTTCATCACAATTGAATATTGTAATTTCATTAATTCTATCAAAGCCTTTGTACACGATAATATCTACTGGAGAAATTTTATTGGTTGAAAGTGTGAAAGTAAATATGATTGTATCAACTTTAACTTCTCCAGCACTTCCTCCAAATGATTCATTCGGTAGTCTAACAATATTGTCTATGTGTGATTTATTAAGCAATTCACTTCTAATTGGCTGATACGATTCTTGAGTCAGTAATGAAGAAGGAATTATGAACGAGAATTTACCGTTATCTTTCAAGATGTCAATAGCCTTCTCAATGAAAACTGAAAACAGATTTATTCTATTGTTAGCGGTTTTGAAAGCCTTAAATATATTTTCAACAATATTTTTAGATAATGCTTTTATATCAACATAAGGCGGATTTCCAATCACCACATCAAAACCACCTTTAGCAAATACCTGCGGAAATTCTTTTTGCCAGTTAAAAGCTTTATCCCCTGCAACAGCGGGGTCGTCAATTAAGGAGTTGCCGCATTTAATATTGTTGCTTAAATCATTTAGCTTGCGGTTGGGTTGCGCAGTTCGCAGCCATAGGGAGAGTTTCGCTATCTCTACACTTTCTTCGTTGATGTCAACACCAAATAAATTGTTTTCGAGGATGCTGTTTTCAATATCGCTTAATATCAGCGCATCACCAAATAGTTTAGCATGCAGTTCATCAATATAACGGTGCTCTTTAATTAAAAAATCCAGTGCCTGGTTTAAAAATGCGCCACTGCCACAGGCAGGGTCGCAAATAGTTAGATGCAGGAGCCATTTCCGGTAAGCAGTAAGCTTATCAGCTAAGGCAGCTGTTGTTTTCTTCTGTCGTTTTTTATCCGTATAATCATCTTCCGTAATCTCCAGCTCCTCTTTTTTTTCTTCACACAGCTTACCCACTGTATTGTCCACTATGTATTTGGTAATATACTTGGGCGTGTAAAACACACCATCCTTCTTTCTCTTTGTTTTTGTTTTGTCAATTTCTTTTCCTTCCAGCTGTGCTTTTATTTCGTCCAGCTCATTCAGTGAGTTTTCAAAAATATGACCGAGAATGTTTACATCCACTTCGCTTACGAAGTTATATTCAGAGAGTGCGAAGCTGTGTTTGTATAGCACTTCATCATTGATCTTTATGGCATCCAGTACATCATCATGCTTAAATAATCCTCCATTGTAAGCAAACACATCATACCGTTTTCCCTTAAAGCCGGTGTTCAGGTATTCGAAGTATTTTTTAAACCGGTCATAAAGGGGAATCTGTACATCGCGGTCCTGTAAGTCTTTCCAGTCAGCCAGTATTAACCGAACGGAGTTGGGAGGCAACAACAGCCGGTCTTCGGCAAAGAATAAAAACAGGAAACGGTCTAAGAGTTTTTGTGATTTTTCGAAAAGCTCCAATGGCTGGTAAGCAGGATTGAGTGCGACTAAATTCTGGTGCAACTCTCGCTTAAATAAAGAATAGTCGCGATAAAGCTTTTTAGTGATGTCATTTTCTTTACCAATGGACTCTTCCTTTATTTTTTTCGGAATTCCCTTGGCAATATTTTCATAAGCCAGGCAGAGAAAGAGTATTTCAAATTTCTTTTCGGTAAGGGCAAACAGGTTAAACTCTATGTGCTCAATTGCATTGTCAATATAAAAACGGAGCTTTTCAAAATTGGAGGTGATGATGTAAGTACACTCAGGCTGGTTGTTTTTATAGCCAAAGGCTTGCTCTTCTATTTTGCCGAGATCAACGGTGTTGGTTCCTTTCAGCTCAATAACTGCCTGCACAATTTGATTGATGATGATTGCACCGTCAGCCTTTTTACTGTCTTTAATGTTTTTGTATTCAGTGGTAAGATTATAATCAGGTGTAGGGTTCTTGGTATAACCCAGCACGTTTACAAACAAGTCAATGAGAAATTCGCCCTGGTACTGTTCTTCTTTGCTTTGGCGTATATTTTCCTGTATGTCAGGATTAAGGAAATGTGATTTATAAACGTTCCATCGGGTGGCGATATCCGTTTTGTTTTGTGCCTGTAAATATTTTGTAACAACGGAAGATTGGAAAAGAAGCATACGATTTACAATTCTTAGAGCTGTTGAGGAGGAGCAAATGTAAGAATTGAATTACTTAAAAATTTTTAGGCTTTTATCTTCCACAAGCTTACCTACTTCATTAAAACCAAAATCAAAACCATTCATAAATCACGAGGGGTGTTAGTATTCAAAATTGTCCGAAAGATAAAATATTTTCCACCCTTGCAGGTGTTCCTTCCACCTGCAAGCAACAGCCTCGTGCTGGCAATGCGTCCACGTTTGTGTGCGAGGCTGCTATGGCACGAGATGCCCCACAATCATCTGTGTCCTCACACACATTGGCTGCCCTCCACGTCCGTCCACCAAATCATCCCTTCCGTTTCCACTCAAACCCTATTTTATCCAATAAAAGAATCCGGTTTTCAGCCAATATATTGTGTTTCCGGTTCTGTCTTTGAAGTGCAACCCATGCGGCAAGGGGTAGATCTGGTTTCCACTTGCTGGGAACGTTACAATGTCCCCACCTTTGTTTAAAGCGCTTCAGGCTATTATACTTTTTCATCCAGGTCTGTTCCAGTAGTTCATTATTCGGCACCCAATTAAATCCTGTTTCATCCAATAAAGCAATCCGCTTATCTGTGAGAATTCCCTTTTTCCGGTTCTGTTTTTGATTTTGCATCCATACACCCAGTGCTGAATGCTGCCCCTTCTGAGAAATATTAGTATGCCCGAACTTTTCTTTAAAACGCTTTAAATCCTTCAGTTTTTGCATCCATACATCTTCCAACACCTCATCATTGCTCAACCAGTTATAACCGATTTTATCCAGCCTTCTAATCTGATCTTCCGGTATGGTTCCTGTATTTTTTCGTCCCCGCTGTTTATTAAGCCATTCAGAAAGTTTTTTGTTTTCCTTACCCGGAACGGTTAAATGACCATGATTCGAATAAAAAGCGCAAGCCATTTCATAAAAGCGGTCCCAGGTTTCTCTCAGTTTGCCATCCCATATAAATCCGATTTTATTCAGCTTTTCTATTTGTTCAGCCGTAAGTTCATGGTCTTTATATCGCTTTCGTTGATCAGTGCTCCAGCTTCGCAATGGTATATAATCATTCTTAGTACCCGTTATGTAGGTAGTGCCAAATTTGTCTGCGTAGTCTGCCATCTTTTGATAAGATATATCCCATGCCTCATCAGTGGGAGCCCAGCTGATTCCGATCCTGTTAAGCAGCATTATTTTATCTTCCGTTTCAATGCCTTTTCTCTTATTAAATCGTTGTGTATTTACCCAGTTCCGCAATTTTTTATGTTTCCTGGTAAGTTTATTCCAGCCATGCTTTTCAACAAACTCCTTAACCATCGCGTATTGGTCATGCCAATCCTGCTCTATCAGGTTCCAGACAAAACCCAATGCCTCAAATCGCTGTATGCGCTCAGGTGTTAATTTGCCTCTCCTGTATGCAGTGCGTACATGCCCGCACCAGTTTGCAAGAATTTTATACTCTTTTTTCTGGGGAACCCGGCAATGCCCATGTAGGTTCTTAAATTGCACCAATGCCGAAAATTGTTCTTCCCAGATTTTTTCAAGCGGGTCCCACTCAAAGCTTATGGCATTCAACCATGCGGTTTTTTCAGCAGATAATACCCCCTTCCTAAAATCCTGTCGCTGCTTCACCATCCAACTGGAAAGACTGGTATAGGATTCGAAGCTGCCAGTTAGGGCAACGTGTTTTTTTAATTGCTCATATTTCTCTTTCCAAAAAGCATCAAATTGATCCCAAACAACACCCAGCTTTTCTAATTGTTCCACAAAGCCGCTGGGGAGTTTTCCCTTTCTGTAAGACATGCGTTGTGCCGTTAGCCACACCTTAAGCGCAGCATATTGTTTATGCCTGGCAGCCACATTTACATGCCCGTACTCTTTTTTAAAAGCAGCAAGCTGTTTAAGATGTCGTTCACGCTTGTCCAGGGAGTCTTCTCCTGTTTTATAGTCTAATCCAATCCCGTCCAGCTTATGCTGTTGTTCAGTAGTAAGCATCCCTCTTTTATACCGTCCTTTAAAATAACCCATACACAATCCCAGCGGTCCTTTTGAGGGTAATTTACAATGCCCCTGCTCCAGCCAGAATTTTCTTACTTCCTCAAACCGTCTTTCAAATAATACCTCCGGCTCCGGATTAGGGTCCCATTCAAATCCAATGCTGTCGAGCTTAAGCTTACGATCCCTATCTAATTTATTCTCCTTAAAAAGTTTTCGCTGCAAATTCATCCAGCTCACCAGTGTCTGGTTTTTCTTTGGAGATACCTTGCAATGCCCGTGTTTATTAATAAATACAGCAAGTTCATCAAAACGCTGTTGCCACCGTCCCTCAAAAAATAATTTGCGATCCCACTCAAACCCAATCGCATTCAGCTTATCAATACGCGATTGCATCAGTATTCCTAATTTATAGCAGTGGCGGTTGCGATGTACAAATACATTGAGGGCATCAAATTCCTGGTGAGTACGGTTAACAATGCAATGCCCGTATTTTAGGCGGAAGGCGCTTAAAAGTTCATATTTCTCTTCCCACCGGTCAATTTTAGCAAGTTCAAATTGTTCAAAATTCCATTCTACGCCAAGTTCATTCAACCGTTGGTAACGGTCATCAGCTAATTTTCCATAATAGCATTTTTGCCGTTGCCTGCTAACCCATGAATAAAGAAAATTATCTCCTTTATAGGTGTGTGGTACTATGCAATGTCCGTTTTGCGCTTTAAATGCATTTAATTTCTCAAATGATTCTTCCCAGGTATCCAGCTTAAATTTTATCTCGCCAAAAACCTCAGTAATTTCCCTTACTTCATCTTTAACAGTAAAGGATGGGCATCGGTCGCTAAGGTTTTCATCAGCTCTTTGCATTAAATAATTCCTGCGCGCATCTTCAAGGTCATATATAAAATCCTGTGTGCGTATGGATTTAAAATTATTTACGAAATCAAAAATCACCGGCTCATGATTAAGCCCCACTTTAAGGCATCGTCCTATCTGCTGGTAAAATATATTAGGCGATTCGGTGGGGCGAAGCAATATCACACCATGCACATCTTTCACATGCACCCCTTCATTAAGCATATTAATCGAAAACAAAAGCTGGGTATAGCTGGTTGACGTATCAAATTTAAATTCCTGCAAGTGTTCATCACTTTTCGATTCACTTGCATGAACCCGGTATGTTTTCAATGGAAAATCACCGGTAGCCTCTTTAAACCATTTTTTTACCACAGGCTCCATTTCCACCAGGTGCTCTTCATTCCTGCAAAACACAATAAACTTTTTCATGCCTTTGGTCAGGTGTTTTTTTAACACATGGGGTATTCCCCGGCTTTGTTCCCAGTCAAGGCTGAATGAATCCAGCTCAAGAAGCAGCTGTGTTTTTAACTCTTCACTCTTCCGGGAATTCTTAATCCGGTCTTTAAGATTGCCTGCCTCTTCAGCCAGGGTATAAAGTGCGCACACATATTTAGGCATTGGTAGAATCTTGCGGACAATTGCTTGTGCAAGGCTTAAATTCTCCGCCACATTTCCCGCAAAAATTTCCTGGCTCATGTCACGGGCATTGTCCATATACCGTATAGGTGTTGCCGAAGTCCCGAATTTGAATGCCTCGGGATAAGCATTCAATATGTTTTCCACTCCCCGGCCCCATTCCTCGGCTCCGCAACGGTGATACTCATCCAGCACAATTATGCGGGGCTGTAGCGCTGCTATTTCGCTGCGCGATAAATTCATGCTGCGCGCGTAGGTCATAAATTCTATTCTGCCGGCATCCCAGCGTATGTGTTCTTTCACCTGCTCAATGATATAAAGCGAAGGTGCCATAACTAATCTTCTTTCACCCGTAAAATCCTGCATCAACTTCGCTATCAGAAAACTTTTGCCGGTTCCCGTTGCCTGTACCACTGCCACTGTTTGGGTACTATCCATTAACCTGCACACCTTTTTATAAGTTTGCTTGTTATGTGCAAAAAGTTGTATGCGGGGCTGCTGAATCTTGTCAGGGTTGTAATGCTCAATCAGCTCATCCACATAGCTCCAGTCCTGCATCAGCAAATTATACTGCTCTAATTTTTCAGCTTTGGCAGTAACGCCATTTACCGCAATAATCGCGAACTGCGAACATCCGTAAAGCGGTGAAAGATTATTTTCAAATTCAATTAATTCCTCTCTAGCCTCTTCATAAGCTAATTCCTCCTTATTCAATATAAGCTTCACCATTAACAAAATCACAGCAGGGTTTTTAGTATCCGCAAGCAGCAACGTATTGCGTTTTTGCGGTTCAGCAAAAGCAACTGCCCAGCCATTCCCTTTAAACAGCGCTGATAAATACGCTATAGCAATTTCACTGGTAGTGGTGTTCAACGCTTTTTTAGCCGCATCACCCCGCAAGGCAAGCAACCTGCTCACCTCTCCATTCACCTGCACTTCCTTAGTAATCATAAAAACGATATTTGGTATAAATATCGTCCATCTTCTGTAAGACAATGCTTACTAAAACTGTTAAATTTCAACTGCTTACTGTCAACAAGTTCCACTCCTTATTTCAAGGAGGGGTGCCCGAAGGGCGGGGTGGTTAATTCCTTGTCCTGGCCTATTAGTTTATTTTATTTAGTTTCGTTTAGCACATTTCCTGTGTGGTAGGTATATTTCCTTCCATACCAACCACCGCAACTTACACTTTGTTTTAACTTTCTCCGCGCCCTCTGCATTAAAACCTTTTGTCCCGCCATCCTAAAATTAGTCTATGATAATATTTTTTTTCAAATCCCTGTAACCTTTATCTCCTTCCCTCAGTAAAAGCCATTATTAAATCTTTAAATTCATAACTCATAATTCAAAACTCAAAAAAGTCATGGACAAAAACATCTCTCGTTCAAACAACTGCAACATGCTCAACAGCACCAAAGCCTGTCTTACAGCCAACAATACTATAATAGCATCCATGCCCGGCTTAAATGCTGCTACCAACACTTATTATAGCATCCTCGAAGCAATTAACAGAAAATTAATCATTATTAACAACACCACTATTGGTATAACACGCGATAAGCACAAAGCCAGAATCCTTATGCAGGTTGATGCGCTCAAACTTGCCGATCGCATCATGGGTTATGCAGGATCTGCCGGCAACAATACATTATCGCAGTCTATGTCTCAGTGCATCAGTAAAATTGAAAAAGCCAGCCAGTCAGTTGCAATTAGTCGTTGCAATGTTATAAAGCAGGCAGCCAATGATAACCTTGAGCATCTTACTGACTGGAAAATCTCTATCGAAGAGATAAATTCACTTAACACTTGCATAACTACCTTTTCTGAGCTCATCAACAAACAAACAAACCTCATGCATGCTATCTCCATAGCTAAAGTAGAAGCAGACCAATTAATAAATAAAGCAAAATCATTGCTTGTCTCCACCATTGATAAAGGAGTTAGGTCATTTATTGGCACCAACCCTACATTCATTGCCGAGTATAAAAAATCACGTAAAATAATGAACCTTGGCCATCGTCACACCCAATTCAAAGGCATTACCATCAGCAAAGAAACACAGCAGCATCTCAGCAACGTACAGATAGAATTTCGCAATCAGTCAGGCAGTTTCACAATAAAAACTGATCAAAACGGTAAATACCGCGAAGTCCTCTCCCCCGACATTTATGATATGATTGTAACACACCCGGATTTCCGTCCTTTCATCATAGAAGGAATAAAAATCCTCCCAGGCGAAATCAAAGTCGAAAACATCGAAATGATTCCCATCAGTAACTCATAAAATCCCAATTACTATATGTCCCACGGAGTAATCTCCCCTCTCCTTGGGAGAGGGGCCGGGGGTGAGGCCAAAACAGAAAACATCGAATATCCCACGCATGAGGACTGTAAGATTTCTCAAAAATTAATCTCCTTTTAAAATTCCACAACATAAAATTTACACCGTTCAAAAAATAATTTAATTAAAAACAAAAAATATGAATACTAGAAAAAACATTAAACGCAACAACAACAGGCGCATGATTATTTCAACTCAATCTTGCCTCACTCGCAACACGGCAGCAATAAGTACCATACAAGGTCTTGTTGATGCTAAAACTATCTATGATCAAATAGTAACTGATATTGATAGTAAAATGCTCATCGTTGAGTCCACCACCAAAGGCATTACCCAGGATAAGCATACCGCACGCTCCATAGTAGAACAAAACGCAACCATTATCGCTGACCGTGCCATGGGCTATGCTAGCATGGCAGGTGATAATGATTTATACACCACTATGCATAACAATATAACAGGTATAAGTACTTCAAGTGATACCGATTGTATTTCACGTTGCAAAAAAATCAGCGATGATGCAAATACTATTATATTAAGTCTTGTTGATTGGAATGTTACTGCTGCTATGATAACTCGTTTTAATACATCTATCACTGCTTTCGAAACCCAGGTTATTAAGCAATCTGCCATGAGCCAATCCATTTCAGTAGCACTTGCCCAGGTTGATCAATTAATAAAAGATGCTAAGCAACTATTAAAACGTACCATTGATAAGGGTGTTCGTTCCCTCTCTGCGTCATTTCCAACTTTTGCAGCAGAGTATAAAGAAGCACGCAAAACACTTGATCTTGGTCACCGTCACACACAATTCAAAGGTGCGGCTGTAAACAAAGCAACCAATCAGGAAATAATGAATGTGGACATCAAATTCATGAGTGCTGATGGAACATTTGAAATCAAAACAGATCAAAATGGTAAATACCGCGAACGTTTAAATCCTGAGGTTTATAATATCACCGTTACGCATCCTGATTTTGAACCTTACATTATCGATGGTGTTAAAATTCAGCCGGGTGAAATAAAGGTGGAAAATTTTGAAATGATACCAAAAGTATAACGCTATCATCGCATATTTTGATTCAAACCCTGTCTCACCAAGGCAGGGTTTTTTCTTTCCTCACCATCTCAATGTGCTTTCAGTTTATCCTTAAAAACCTTTCTGAACTTATCCACCTTTGGTTGTATCACCATTGAACAATAGGGCTGGTTTGCATTGTTTTTAAAATATTCCTGGTGATACTTTTCTGCAGAATAAAACTTTATGAATGGAGCAATCTCAGTCACAACCGGTTTATCCCATGCACCGGAAGCATCTAATTCCTTCTTGTATTTTTCTGCAAGTTTTTTTTGTTCCTCATTATGATAAAAAATTACTGAGCGGTATTGAGTTCCTACATCAGCACCTTGTCTGTTCATTGTTGTAGGATCATGAACAGTCCAGAAAACTTCGAGCAATTCATCAAAACTTATTTTAGATGGATCATACACAATCTGCACCACTTCTGCATGTCCGGTAGCGCCTGAACAAACCTGTTCGTAGCTTGGGTTTTCTCTTTGTCCGCCAGCAAATCCTGAAGTAACAGAAATCACTCCTTCCAATTCCTGGTAAACGGCTTCAACACACCAGAAGCATCCTCCGCCAAATGTTGCTGTTTCAGTTCCTTGTTTCATTGTTTTATTCTTTACAGATTCAAATTTAATATTTTTCATTTTATCATTGGGACCATGATCCTTTTGTGCACAGGAAGAAAGTGATACACTTAATAAACCAGATAAAATGAAACAGGTAATTGAATTTTTGTTTTTCATTGATAGTATTTAATACCAAATACGTTTGCCTTGCGAAACCAGATTTAAATGCTTGTTACAGCTTTGTTAATTTTTCCGTCAAGCGGGAGAATACTTTGCTTATCGCAATGACGATCCTGTTTGGTTATCCTTTCATTTTTAAAAGAATCAAGCCAATAATAACCGCAACTAATAATACAGCAAGCAAACGATTGAAAAATTTTTGTCCGCCAAGATTTTTCTTCAACTCCCCGTGAGTTAAAATATTATTGAGTATGATCTCCAACCGGTGAAAAGCTGTTTCATTTTTTACTAAGTAATCATAAGCTCCGTACTTAATAGTGTTAGCAGCTATTTCTGCTTTTTCTTCAGCACTTAAAAATATTACTGTTACATCTTCATACAATTCTTTCAGCTTTAGTAAAATCTGCAAGCCGTTTAATGCAAGTGGTTCACTTGAGTCGAGGTGATAGTCAAGTATAATTACATCAGGTCGTTCAAAGATTCCTTTCAGCGCTTCCTCACCTGTATAAAACACAGAAACTACTGCACCTTTAAATTTATCATTGATAAAATCTTTTATCATCTCTGCCATGGAAGGTGAATCGTCAATGATGGTTACTTTAAAACTTTTGTTTGCGTACATGTGATGGTGTGGTTAACCTTTGTAAAAATAAGTAATCAAAACTTATCAGGCTTCGCGAACCATTAATTGGCCTGCGAATTTTTCGAGCAACGATTTTTTATCAGCCGGTACATCTACAGCATTCAGATGGCTGACAGCATTGTTGTAATGGCTTTCCATTTCCTGCTCGGCATATTTGCGGATGTCTAAAGCATCAAAAAGATTTTTTATAGCTTTAATTTTTTGCTGTTCCTGACCGGTACCTGTTGTATTGATCCATTGATTTAAAATGGAACGTTGCTGTGTATTGGCTACCTCCTGTGCCTTTAAAAGCAAAAAAGTTTTTTTATTGGAAATGATATCACCACCTGTTTGTTTGCCAAACTTTTCTTCATCACCATAAACATCCAGTAAATCATCACGCAATTGAAATGCAACGCCTATATTTTTTCCGAAGTCATATAAATGTTTTGCCTGAATATCACTTGCACCCGCAGTAACAGCTCCTATTTGCAAACAACAACCAAGTAATACTGCAGTTTTAAGTTCAATCATTTGAAGATATTGTTTGATGGAAATATTTTTATCTTTTTCAAAGCTCATGTCCATTTGCTGTCCTTCACAAACTTCTGCAGCAGTGCGCATAAAAATATTCATCACCTGTCTTATATTTTTGTCTTCAACCTCCATCATCAACTCACAGGCTTTAACAAACATTGCATCACCACTTAATATTGCAATGCTGTTATTCCATTTATGATGAACAGTTTGTTTTGATCTTCGTAACGGAGCATTGTCCATAATGTCATCATGCAACAAAGTAAAATTGTGAAACACTTCGATTCCCAGCGCTGCAGGCAAGGCATGTTTAATTGATCCATCAAACATTTCACAACCCATTAAAACCAACGCAGGCCGCATGCGTTTGCCACCCACTGCAAGCATATAACGAATGGGCTCATACAAATCTTTTGGCTGAGCAGGAAAATGAATCTGCTGCAACTCTCTTTCTATTAATTGTTGCAGCGATTTTATATTGTGCATTTAATTATGGAGTGATAAAATTTTTAGCAGCAATCAATCGCTGAATGCCTTCTTCCAATGTAGTCATTTTGCGTCCCAATAAATCGCGCATAGTTGTAATGTCAGGACATCTCCTGGTCATGTCTCCTTCTTTTAAAGCGGGTAAAAAAACAATCTTACTGTTAGAGTTCGTGATTGAAATAATTCGTTTTGCAAGTTCCAGCACCGTAATTTCTGTATCGCTTCCAATGTTTGCAACATCATTCACAACTTTGTTTTTATAAAATGCATTTACACATGCATCCACATTATAATCAATATAACAAAAAGTGCGTGTCTGGCTGCCATCACCATAAATAGTTATATCCTGGTTGCTGAGTGCAGCTTTTAAAAACTTCGTCATTACAAAGTCAGTGCTTTGCTTCGGACCATAAGTATTGAAGAAACGAAAGATGGTAAAGTCAAGGTTGAATTCTTGTTTGTAAGCACGCAGGTAAGCCTCTCCCACATTTTTTACAATTGCATAAGGCAATCGTGAGTTAAGCGGAGTAGTGTGTTCGTTTTGCGGAAATTCCACAGGTTCACCGTAAACTTCTGATGATGATGAAAAGTAAACACGTTTAACTCCCGTGTTTTTACTGAGGTTAAGAATATTGCGGATACCATTGAGATCATTCAGCACCATCACCGGATTTGCAAGTGTACGTTTAACTCCAACCATAGCTGCATAATGAAAAACATAATCAAAAGAAAATGCATAAAATATACTTGATATATCAAGCACGTCATTTGCATCCGCTTTTATAAAGCGAAAATTTCCATGTGGAGATACAGGAAGTTTTTTTTCGTTCCCTGTTAAGAGATTATCAGCAACAACAATATAATTGGAAGGGTTGTCAGCTAATTTCTGAGCGAGTGAGCTTGCGACAAACCCTGCTCCGCCAGTTACAAGAATTTTTGTTTGCATGTTATAAATAATTGTTTTGTTGTGTTCAGTTTACCAAATTTACCAGGTACTTTCCATATCCGCTTTTAATCAATGGTTCTGCAATCTTTAGTAATTGTTGTTTGGATATGTAACCCATACGGTAAGCAATTTCTTCAATGCAACCAATCTTCAATCCCTGACGGTCTTCAATCACTTGCACAAACTGCGATGCCTGCATCAGCGAAGCATGTGTTCCTGTATCTAACCATGCGGTGCCTTTGTCAAGTATCCCCACTTTTAATTTACCCTTTTGCAAATAATGTTTATTGACATCTGTAATTTCATATTCACCACGAGGAGATGGTTTTAATTCTTTGGCAATTTTTATTACTTCATTATCGTAAAAATATAAACCCGGAACAGCATAATTCGATTTGGGTTTTACTGGTTTTTCTTCAATACTGATTGCATTATTGGCAGCATCAAATTCAACTACACCATACCGTTCGGGATCAGAAACGTGATAGGCAAAAACCACACCACCGTCAGGATTGTTATTCTGAACAAGTATTTGTTGTAATCCTGTTCCATAAAAAATGTTGTCGCCTAGAATCAACGCAACTTTATCTTTTCCAATAAATTTTTCTCCTATAACAAATGCCTGTGCAAGTCCGTTGGGGACAGCTTGTTCTTCGTAAATAAAGTTGCAACCTAATGATGAGCCATCACCCAACAATTTTTTAAAATGCGGTAAATCGGATGGAGTGGAAATAATCAATATCTCTTTTATTCCCGCCATCATAAGTATTGATAACGGATAATAAATCATGGGCTTGTCATAAACAGGCATTAACTGTTTGCTCATTGCAAGAGTCAGAGGGTGTAATCGTGTACCTGAACCTCCAGCGAGAATTATTCCTTTCATCAGTATAAAGTTCTTAGTAATAAGTATGAAATAGCGGCAGGAGACAGCAGCAGGATGCAGTTTTTTTCCTCCGTAAAATAAACAGTTTGCAACATGAGAATAAATTTTGTTTTCTTATAAAACAATTCTTCGGTCATTTTTTTGGAAGAAATTTTTCAGGATTATCAGCCATACTTCCCAGCATTCGCCCGACTTCCTCGTACTTTACAAGAAGTTGCTGATGTGTATTATCATCAATGTATTTACAATCTTTTGAAATATCCAGCCAGATTTGAGTTTCAGTACATTCTCCATCTGAATCGGTCATTTTGCTTGAGAAATGTTTCGGGTATTTTCTCTTCCTGTAACCCTCGCCAATATTCACACACACTGACCGTGAAGATCTTTTGGTTTGATCAGTTAATGAATAAATTTCTTCTTTTGGAAATGATTTAGTTGTTTCAAAAATTTCCATTGAGAACTTATATGCAAGCTGATAAACTTTTAAATCCCGAAATCCTCTTTCCATAAAGTATTGATTATGTCTTTCAAAACTTAATACATATTACATTTTATTATTGCTTATTGCTTACTGCCGCTGCCACCTGTCTCCTTCTTACTACCTCTTTCATGAATCTTTCCTTATTTCAAGTTCATCCAAATCAATATCATCATCTTCAGTATGCATTTGAAATAATGGTTCCTGCAGAAATGCCTTTGTAGTGAGTTTTCTTTCAAGACTTACTAAGAAAGCGGGAAGCAACACAAGGTTTGAACACATTGCCATTAGCAAAGTAAAGCTGATCAATTTTCCGAGTGAAGCCGTTCCTCCAAAGCTGGATGCACTGAAAATAAAAAATCCAAAAAATAAAATGATTGAAGTATAAATCATGCTTACTCCTGTCTCACGTATAGTAAGCGTAACTGCTTTGCTGATACTCATTACAGGATGTGAACGCATTTCCTGGCGGTACTTTGTAAGAAAATAAATTGTCTGATCTGATGCAATGCCAAATGCAATACTGAAAATTAATATAGTGGACGGCTTTAACGGAATATGAAAAAATCCCATTAATCCTGCTGTCATTATTAAAGGAATCAAGCTGGGCAGAATAGAAATTAAAATCATCCGCAACGACATGAAAAGCAAAATCATGATGATGGTAATCAGAAAAATTGCCAGTGCGATGCTCTCCATTAAATTCTTAAAAAGATAATTGCTTCCTTTCAAAAAGATGAGGCTGTTGCCGGTGATATCAACTTTATAATCTTTCGGTGGAAAGATAGAATCAGTTCGTGGCTTTAATTCTTTCAATAATTTATCCATTTTAACAGAACCGATGTCAGCCATCTGAACACTCACACGTGTCATCCGTTTGGTGCTGTCAATAAAACTTTTAAATAATTGCTCTTTGCCTTTTGTATCCCCTACAAAACCGGAAAGCTCTGCCAACTGCACGCTTCCGGGCAACACAAAAAATTTGGGATTACCATCATTGTAAGCCTGGTAAGTAAATTTAATTGCATCCACAATGGCAATTGGTTTTGAAAAGACTTCGTATTGATTCAATAATTTTTCAAGCCGATTCACTTTTTGCAATGTCTGCACTCTTAATGCACCACCTTCTTTTTTGGTATCAATTGAAAATTCAAGTGGCAACACTCCCTTAAAGTTGTGTTCAAAAAAACGCATGTCAAGATAGATAGGATCTTTCTTAGGCAAATCATCAACAACATAACCAACAGTAGTAAGTTTAGTCATACCATAAAATGAAACTAAAACAATGATGATAACTGCACCATAAACTGTTCTGGTATGAAGATGCACCCAACGATCAACACGAGATAACATTTTATTTAATCGTTTTCCTTCCAGATGCCTGGTGTGTTTTAGTTTGGGAACACTCAGATAACTAAACACTATGGGAATCATAAAAAGCGAAATGAGATAAGTCGTCAACACATTGGCAGCAGCCACTAAACCAAACTCCATCAGCAACCTGCTGTGTGTAAAGTAAAACACAAAAAATCCGATTGCAGTTGTAACGTTTGCAAGAAAAGTGGTGAACCCCATTCGCTGAATCATTCGCGCCAAAGCCTTTGCCTGGCTTCCATGGCGTGTGTATTCCGTTTGGTATTTATTCAGCATCAAAATGCTGTTAGGTACTCCGATCACAATAATAAGCGGTGGTATCAGTCCGCTTAAAATGGTGATCTTGTATCCTAATAAAGCGATGGTTCCCAATGACCATACCACACCAACAAGCACCACCAGCAAAGAAAAAATTACTACCTGGAAGGATCTGAAAAACGCGAATAAAATAATTGCTGTAACTAAAAAAGCAAGCAGCATAAAGAGTTTCATTTCATCAGAAACTTTTTTAGTGAGTGATGTGCGGATATATGGCATACCGCTCATATGCACATCAAGCTGATTTTTTTCGCCAAATGCCAACACTTTTTCTTTTACATAATTGATGATGTCAATCCGGCTTTTGGTGTTAAGCTTATTTTTATCGAACGTAACTGCCATCACAGTAGCGCCTGTTTCAGGATTGTAAATAAATCCTTTATAAAAAGGCAGGTTATTAATTGTAGCATGCATGCTATCCACTTGCTCTTGCGAAGTGAATTTTTCTTTCATCAACGGCTTCAGCTCAAATTTTCGCGTCTCGTCATTCTTAACAACATTATATAAACGGGCAACTGAAACGATTGCTTCTATACCATCAATTTTTTTAATGTCTTCACCTAATTGCCACCAGTCATTTATTTTTTGAAGCTGATAAAAATTTTTGTCTTCTATGCCGATCACCATCACACTGCCATCTTCGCCAAAAGTTTTCTTGAATCTTTCGTAAGCTTTAAAGTCGGGATCGTCAGCAGGCAGAATTTTTGCGAAATCGTAACTAAGCTGGATATCAAAGGCTTTGTAACCCATAAAAACCGTTATGGCACCAATAACGATGAGCAACAAAATACGATTACGAAGAATAAAACGTGCGAGCCAGCTAAACATAATATAACAGCGGATAAAAGTAGCTAAAATAGAATTGGAGGTTCACTCACACCGTTTATCATAGCTACCTTAGCACCGGATTAAAGGATTGTGATAAACAGAAATTTAAAAGATGGCATTCGCTTTTTGTCGAAGGCAACACCGCAGCGCATTTTTAATACGATGCAGGTGCTCAGCAGCTATTATTTATCACGATGGACCGGAAAACCTTTTCATTGGGGATTGCCGGTTGCACTTTCGTTTGAACCAACTACGAGTTGTAATTTACGTTGCCCTGAATGTCCGAGTGGATTGCGTTCTTTTACAAGACCGACAGGAATGCTTGAAGAAGATTTTTTTCATAAAGTGATTGATGAAGTAGCTGAAAAATTATGGTATTTGATTTTTTATTTCCAGGGTGAACCATACTTACATCCGCAATTTTTAGAGTTAGTGAAATATGCTTCTTTAAAAGGACTTTACACTGCAACTTCCACCAATGCGCATTATCTTAATGATGCAAACGCACGTAAAACGGTTGAATCAGGTTTGGATCGCCTGATTATTTCCATAGATGGCACCACTCAGGAAACTTATTCCAGCTATCGCATTGGTGGTCAACTGGAAAAAGTATTGCAAGGTGCACGCAACATTATTAAATGGAAACGTGAATTAAAAAGCAATACCCCGCATGTCATATTTCAGTTTTTAGTAGTGCGCCCAAATGAACACCAGGTAGAAGAAATTAAAATTTTAGCTGAAGAGATTGGTGTGGATGCAGTAGGTTTTAAAACTGCCCAGGTGTATGATTATGCTGACGGCAATGATCTGATTCCGTTGAACGAAAAATATTCGCGTTACGCAAAGCAAAGTGATGATACTTATAAAATAAAAAACAATATGCTGAATCATTGCTGGAAACTCTGGCACTCATGCGTGGTGACATGGGATGGAAATGTGGTGCCTTGTTGTTTTGATAAAGATGCATGGCATAGCATGGGTTCATTGCAACAACAAACTTTTACCAGCCTGTGGAATAATGATGCGTATAAAAATTTTCGTGCGCAGGTTTTAAGATCACGCAGCGAAATTGAGATGTGTATGAATTGCACGGAAGGAACTAAAGTTTGGGCAGATTGATTTTCTGACTTTCATCGGTAATAAAACATCGTTCAGCGAAATAGTTAGAGCCGTCATTAAGTAATGAGTATTTTCGGCTGCATAACAAACTATTTATGCAAACAATCTTAAAGCTTAGTACTGCATTATTGATATGCGTTTTACTTGCGTTTTGTCAATCATCAAAAAATAAAAACAGTTTATCAGAAACTGATCAAAAGAAATTTACCAACTTTCTTCAACATTATTTTGATGAACGAATGAAATTTTTTCCATTGGAAGCAACAGCTAATGGAGTGAATCTTTACAATGATATTTTGCCGGTTGATATCAGTGATTCATACCGTGAAAAAATAAAATCGTTTTATCAATCATTTCTTGATTCGTTAAACACATTTGACCGCAACGCACTTTCTCCGAACGACCAGGTTAGCTATGATATTTTAAAATGGGATTTACCAATCGGTATTGAAAGTTTTGATTTTCCGGATCACCTGATGCCCATCAATCAGTTCTCATGTTTGACCCTCTCATTCGGTCAGCTTGGTTCCGGTGAGTCTAACCAACCATTTAAAACCGTTAAGGATTATGATAATTTTCTTGGTCGTGTAAATGGTTTCTATCAATGGTGCGACACCGCAATTGTTAATATGAAAAAAGGTATTGCTGAAGGACTCGTTAATCCTAAAGTTTTAATGGAACGTGTACTTCCACAGATGCAATCAATGATGGAGAGTGATGTTAAAAAAAGTGTTTTTTATATGCCAATAAAAAATATTCCTGATTCATTTTCTATTGAAGATAAAAAACGGCTTGATACATTATATACTAAAGCAATTGTTTCACAGATTATTCCTTCTTACAAGAAACTTTATTTGTTTATTAAAGATGAATACATTCCTCATTGCAGAACAACGCATGGCATAAGTGCATTGCCGGGAGGAATAGAGCGTTATAAATTCCTTGCTAAATTGTGGACTACCACTACGCTAAGCACTGATTCTATTTTTAATCTTGGTATGAGTGAAGTAACACGATTAAGAAATGAAATGGAAAAAATAAAAACCGAAAGTAGTTACAAGGGTGATCTCAAATCATTTTTCAGATACATGAATACCGATAAAAAGTTTTTTCCTTTTTCAACACCACAGGCAGTGCTTGATTCTTTTAACAATATTCATGAACACATGAAACCACAGTTGAGCAAATTGTTTGATAAAGTTCCGCGCTCACGCTTTGAAATACGCGAAACAGAAAAATTTCGTGAAGCAAGTGCAAGTGCTGAATATATGCCCGGAACGGCAGATGGTTCGCGTCCCGGAATTTTTTATACTCCAGTTCCTGATGCAAAAAAGTTCAACACATTTGCAATGGAAGATTTGTTTTTGCACGAAGCTATTCCTGGTCATCATTTTCAAAATATGCTTACCGCAGAAAATGATTCTCTCCCGATGTTCAGACGTTTTATCTGGTATGGTGCTTATGGAGAAGGATGGGCTTTATATACAGAATCATTGGGTAAAGAACTTGGTTTGTACTCTGATCCTTATCAATATATTGCAGCTTTAAGTGAAGAGATGCATCGTGCTATAAGATTAGTAGTAGATGTTGGTATTCACACAAAAGGCTGGACACGCGAACAGGCTATTCAATTCTCACTTGAAAACGAAGGTGAAAGTGTGGAAGCGATTACTTCTGAAATCGAACGTTACATGGCAATACCGGGACAAGCATTAGGATATAAAATTGGGCAATTAAAAATTCAGGAATTACGTAAGAAAGCTGAAGAAGAACTGGGTGCTGGCTTCGATATTAGTAAAGTTCACAATGAGATATTAAAAGATGGTTGCCTTCCGCTGTCGGTATTAGAAGAGAAAATGGATAAATGGATTGAAATACAGAAGAAGGAAAAGAAGAGTTAAGAGCTTGTGTAAATATTAGTTAAAAGAAAGAATAAGTAATGCAGGAAATTAAAAGAGTAAATCATATAGTTAAAAGCGAATGTTATAATTATCTTTAATGCAATAAGGAAATAGCAGCATATCTTAACCTCGGCTTTTAAATTATGAAACCGTGATGTGCAGTCACTTCTTTACTTTTGCCCGCGTAACATGGTGAAATACGAAATAAAACCCCAGCAGAAAATAGGGCTTGGCTTTGGAGAATTGGTTACTTACCGTGAATTATTTTTCTTTTTTACCTGGAGGGATATTAAAGTGAAATACAAACAAACGGTATTGGGGTTTGCATGGGCAATTTTACAGCCGCTGCTGATGATGGTAATTTTCACTGTTTTTTTTGGAAGAGCATTAAAGATTAATTCTGAGAATATCCCTTACCCGGTTTATGTTTTCGGTGGGCTTATTATCTGGAATATTTTTTCTAACGGATTAACAGCAGCGGCAAACAGCATGGTGAGCAATTCAAATATTATCAAGAAAATTTATTTTCCGCGTTTAATTATTCCCATCTCGTCCGTGCTTGTAGCTTTTTTTGATTTTATCATGGCATGGTTTCTCCTCATAGTATTGTTATTCTATTACCATGTGCAGGTAAACATTCCTTTGTTTTTATTAAGCACATTTGTAAGCGTAATATTTGCATGCCTTGCAACATTTGGTCCCGGTTGTTTGCTGGCTGCATTAAATGTAAAGTACAGGGATTTCCGTTATGTCATTCCCTTTCTTGTACAAGGTTTATTATTCGTTACTCCTGTAATTTATCCTTATGATATGTTGCAGCATAACTGGGCAAAATTTATTATTGCATTCAATCCCATGACAGCACCTGTTGAATTATTTCATGCAGCACTTTCAAACCGCGAACCGGTTTATCATTTGCTATACACTAGCAGCATTTCCATACTCGTTTTTCTGGTGGGTGGTGTTTATTATTTCAGAAGAACTGAAGCATACTTTGCCGATTTAGCCTGATATGGAACCTATACTGGAGATTAAAAATATCTCCAAAAAATTCAAGATTGATCACGAGAAAAACCCGTACTTAAGTCTGCGTGAAGCCATAAGTAATTTCTTTGTGAACTTCAATACTTCACACGAAGATTATTGGGCGCTGCGCGATGTAAGCTTTGATGTTTTTCCCGGAGAAACTATTGGTATCATTGGTAAAAACGGTGCTGGTAAATCCACGTTGTTAAAAATTCTTTCACGTATTACTCCTCCCACAAAAGGAAAGATTATTGCTCGTGGACGCATCGCAAGCTTGCTTGAAGTAGGAACAGGTTTTCATCCGGAATTATCAGGAAGAGAAAATATTTTCCTGAACGGATCTATTCTTGGAATGAAGCGAAAAGAAATTCAAAACAGGTTTGATGAGATCGTTGACTTTTCAGGAGTGGAGAAATTTATTGATACTCCCCTTAAGCGTTATTCAAGCGGAATGCAGTTACGACTTGCTTTTTCTGTTGCTGCTTTTTTAGAACCTGAAATTTTAATCATTGATGAAGTGCTCTCCGTGGGTGATGCTGAATTTCAAAAGAAGTGCATGGGTAAGATGGAAGAGGTAAGTGTTAATGAAGGAAGAACGGTGATATTTGTGAGCCATAATATGGGCGCAGTAAAAAAACTTTGTACTAAAGGTATTTTATTAAAAGATGGCGTGCTCGTTGAAAAAGGAGAGATGGGAGAGGTTGCTCAGAAATATTTAAGTGCATTTGAGGATCCGCAAAACGAAACAGATTTTAATTTATCAAAATTTAAAAATACACTTGCTTATCCTACAAGTATTAAAGTGGAAGACAAAAACGGAAATCTGCTTAAGACAATTCCCGTTGGTGCTCAATGGCAGATAAGAATTAATTTTACGATTAAAGAATTCACCCCGCATTTCTTAATCGGGCTTGGATTTAAAAGCATGGAAGATGTTCAATTCCGCACAATATGGACTAACGCACAGGACATGGCACCGGGTGATTATGAAGTTGTTTTAAAAGAAAATAAAGTTCACTACGGTGTAGGGAAATATAAAATTAACCTGGGTTTTTCTTCACGCCTGCAAAATATTTATTATGCTGAGGATTGTTTTAATATAGAGTTCGAAGATATCGGACAGGATACTATTGCATTGCGTGCTGATGCAGGATTAATCTTAAACCAGATGGAATCTTTAATTACAAAAAAATAATTCTGCAACCATTCAATCATTCAATGATAAAAGAATTACTAAAAAAAATTATTGTCAGCGCAGGACTTTATCCCTTTCTTTTAAGCACTAAAAAAAAATATTTTCCTTCTAAAAGCGATATCGCAGAAAGAAAAATTTTAAGTGAAAGAGAAAAATTTTATTCGCAGTTTATAAAAGAAGGTGATTTGTGTTTTGATGTAGGAGCTAATTTAGGTAACCGTACAGAAATTTTTTTGAAACTAAAAGCAAAGGTGATTGCCATTGAACCTCAGAAATCATGTTCAAGAATTTTAAAAGCGAAATTTGGTAACAGAATTACAATTGTTGAAAAAGGACTGGGTGAATCAGAGGGCACAAATGAATTATTTATCTCTGATGCTTCAACCATTTCAACTTTTTCAAAAGATTGGATCACTTCATTAAAGGAAACCAGGTTTAAAGAATACAGCTGGAATGATTCGGAAACTGTGCAAATGACTACAATGGATGCTTTAATCAATCAGTATGGCAAACCTGCTTTTTGCAAAATTGATGTGGAAGGATTTGAAGTGGAAGTTTTAAAAGGATTATCCCAACCACTAAAGGTTTTATCGTTTGAATATTGTGTGCCCGAACAAATCAACAATGCAATTAAGTGCATTGAATATTTAGCAAAACTCGGAGCAATTAAATGCAATTACACAATTGGTGAAGACATGCAGTTTATATTACAAAGTTGGATTAGCGGAACGGAGATGTTAATGCTTATCAACTCACCTGGTTTCAAAAAAAATAGTTTTGGAGATATTTATGTTGCATTTGAGTAATGGTTATAATATTCAGCATTTCATTTTAAAATGAAAAGTGATCTTGAATTAGAATTTCCTTATCCCAAAAATTTTGTTCCCGGTGACGAAATTTTATTTAAGGATGATATAAAAAGAACACTGCCTCAACCAAAAATTCAGAGATTAAAAAACGTTTGCATCACCGTTGATGGAATCATTTTTAAAAACCTGAAAATATATGATCAGTTTTTAATATGGAAGGCACACAAGAAAGATTATAATCTGCTTTATCTTTTAAAAATTATCTTTTCAGGAAAAAAAATAAGGCTTAGTAAATCACAACAACACATTGCGTGTTTTGATTATTGGTCACATGGTTATTTTCATTGGATGTGTGATTTTCTGCCAAGGCTTTCTTTATTGGAAGATCAGATAGATAATGCTGTATTGATAGTTCCCGAATGGTATAAGGCTTCTTTTTTTCAGGATAGTTTAAAAGCATTTCATGTAAAAAATATTTTAAGGTTATCGGGTAACAACTATCTGCAATGTGATGACTTATTAGTTCCAGAACATGTAGCACCTTCAGGGGAGCATAACCCGGATATTATTTTACAAGTGCGAAACCGTTTAATTGAATTTTATAAGCATGAATTTGAAAATAAATTCGGAGATAAAATTTATGTAAGCCGTGCAAAAAGCAGGTATCGGAAAATAAAAAATGAAGAGGAAGTTATAGAGTTGTTAAAGCAATTTGGGTTTACAACTATTTTTTTTGAAGACTATTCTTTATCTCAACAAATTGCTATCGCTTATTTTGCCAAGCAGATGATTTCGTTGCACGGAGCTAACATGACTAATTTAATGTTTATGCAACCCGGAACAAATGTTTTAGAATTCAGAAAGAATACCACTGAACATGTAAACAGTTATTTCTCTCTTGCATCAGCTATTGGTGTAAACTATTTTTATCAGTCATGTGATTATATAAATCTCAGGCAGAAAGGTGGAAATGCCTTTGATGTAAAAGTTGATATTGATAAGTTAATAGTGAACGTTAACTTAATGCTGCGCAATTAAGTTTTTATTTTTGTTCACACATGAAATCATTAAAAGATATTGCATCTGATTTGAAAATAAATGCTTCTGTTGTGTATAATTTCATAAAAGGAATTCGAGGAGAAATCAAATTCAAATCAGAGTTTGAGAATGATTATAAAAAATTTCTCGCACTCTCAGTTGATAACAGGTTCTCAATAAACCGGCATGAAGCAAGGCCAATAAATGAGAAGACAGCACAAACGGAATTTGACAGGCATTATATTTATCATACGGCATGGGCTGCAAGAATTCTGAAGAAAATTGCTCCTGAAAAACATACTGATATTTCTTCTTCACTTTATTTTTCCGCTATCTGTTCTACTTTCATTAAAATGGATTTTTATGATTATCGTCCTGCCAATTTAATTTTGAATAACCTCACATGTGGCTCTGCAGATTTAATGAAACTTTCTTTTGAGGATAATTCAATTTCTTCATTATCATGTATGCATACTATTGAACATATTGGCTTAGGAAGATATGGTGATGCAATTAATCCCGATGGTGATCTTGTTGCTATCAAAGAATTAAAAAGAGTTTTAGCGAAAGGCGGAAACCTATTGTTTGTAGTTCCTGTTGGCAAACCCAAAATAATTTTTAATGCTCACCGGATATATTCGCGCGATCAGATTTTAGATTATTTCAACGACTTGAATTTAATTGAATTTACATTGATTCCTGAAAATGCTATTGATGGCGGACTTGTCAACTCCCCCTCAGATGATTTATTGAGAAAGCAGAATTATGGTTGCGGATGTTTTTGGTTTAAGAAATAAGTTGTGATTTATTTTAATTCGGCTAAATAATTTATTGTTGTGAAAACTTCTAACCTTTCATTATAATTGTTGATAAGATGCAATCCATTTTTAACTATCCGGTAAATTTTATATCTGTCTTTTAATAAATAATAGAAATCCTGAAAATAGGTTTTTGAATCAATATCACAACCTCCAAATTCAAATTGAATAAATTTAATTTTATCTGAATTAATCATTCGTTCTGCGCCTTGAAGAACTTTTAATTCGTGTCCTTCAACATCTAATTTTAGAAAATCAATACTTTTTATCTTATTAGCATTGCAAAATTCATCTATTGTTAAAAGCTCAACTTCTTCTTCATTATTCATTTCGAGATTAAAATGTCCTAACTTTCTTTTATATAAAGAAGCCAAACCTGATAAATCCGAATCAGAATATAATTTTAAAATTGTTTTCCTGTTACTAAATCCAAAGTTGAATAAACGAACATTTTCTGTTTCACCGAGATTTTGTCTGAGTTTTAAAAAGGTCTTTTTTGAAGGTTCAAAGGCAAATAGGGTAAAGAGGTTATTTTTAAAACTATTGATAAGAGCTTTAGAATAATCACCAACATTAGCACCTACATCCAATAATACTAAATTCTCTTTTTTATTTAAATGCGATTGAATATACGAAATGCAAGTTAATTCACCACTGTTTTTCACATCACCGCCATTGCCATAGTTCATCCCTGAAATTCCTATATTATAAAGCGTTTCAAAAAAAGATTGATACTCCCTTTTCCCAATCCGTGGCAAAATATAATATCTATAGATGAATGAGAAAATTTTATTTTTCATTTTATTTTATAACGAATTAATCAAAAGCGAAGAGTGTAAATATAGTTTTTGTCGATATAATTTACGGAAAAAGCTAAAATGAGAAGTTTTGAAATATTAAACTATGGTTAGCTATTTTTATGCTCGAGTTTGAGATTGGTGATACCTTATGAAAATAATAATTAGCTTAATCTGTCATGTTTAAGAAATGAAAACCACAGCTTCAGCCAATATTGGAATTATAGTTTTTTCCTGCGATAAATATTCGGATTTGTGGGAACCGTTTTTTCATTTCTTTAATAAATACTGGAGCGATTGTCCTTATCCTGTTTACCTGGCAACGAATACCAAACCTTTTAATAAAAATAATCTTCAGCTTTTATTTTCTAATCAGTTTACTAAATGGGGTGAGGAGACACTTTCAATTCTCAACCAGTTCAATCATGATTATTTAATTTATTTTCAGGATGATTATTTCCTTACACAAAAAGTAAATAATGAGGAAATAGAAAAACTGTCTAATAAAATGCAATTATTAAATGCTGATTATCTGCGGTTGTTTCCGTCACCCGGTCCTGATTTAAAAATTGAAAGCGAAAATGATTTTGGCATCATTGGTGCAAATGCTCCATATAGAACATCTTTGCAATGTGCAATCTGGAAAAGAGATTCTTTCAAAAAACTGATTATGCCCGGTGAGTCTAACTGGGAATTTGAAATAAATTCTGTCAATCGCTCAAAGGATATGTTATTTTTAAGTGTTTATCCCAAGACAAAACAGAATTTAAAGAAAACAAATTATCCAATAAATTATTATTATTTAACTGCGGTTTACAAGGGCAAATGGCTGAGGAATCCACTGAGGGCATGTTTAAAAGAAGGATTAACTCCTGATTTAACTTATCGCAAAGCAGAAAATTATTGGGATACATTTCACCGTTCTGTTTATGGTTCTGCACCAAAACCTATTCAGCACATTTTAGATTACATTAATAATAAATTCAATAAATAAAATATTTAATTCTATTTCCTGCACCATAATGGAATCACAAAACATCTCTGTATTCAACACTTTTATTCATCCAAAAGCTGAGCGTATTATCAGGGATTTGTTGCAAACAACTTTTTTAAGCGAAGGAAAAATTGTAAAACAATTTGAAGAGGAAATAGAAAATACATTTGGTTTTAAAAACTGTGTTGCGTTAAACTCAGGCACATCAGCATTGCATCTTGCGTTGGTGCTGGCAGGTGTAAAGGAAGGTGATGAAGTTATATGTCCTGCACAAACTTTTGTAGCAACGGGATTGGTGATTGTTCAGCAAAAAGCAATTCCGGTTTTTGCGGATATTGATTACTACAGCGGAAATATTTCCATTGAATCAATAAAAAGTAAAATCACTTCCAAAACAAAAGCTATTATTCCTGTTCACTGGGGCGGTTATCCATGCGACATGGATGAGATCAAAGCCATTGCAAAACAACATAACCTCATTGTGATAGAAGATGCAGCGCATGCATTGGGTGCTACTTATAAAAATCAAACGGTTGGAAATATTTCAGACTACACCTGCTTTTCATTTCAAGCCATAAAACATCTTACCACTGCCGATGGTGGAGCAATTTGTTGCAAAAATCCGGAGCGTTATAATGATGCAATCACGAAAAGGTGGTTTGGTATTGATCGTGGCAATGCACCATTGAGCGATCTTGGTGAAAGACAATATAACATCACTGAGCTGGGTTATAAATATCACATGAATAATTATGCAGCCGCTCTTGGAATCGCTAACCTGATTGATTATCATGTTCGATTAAAAAAACGATTAGCAATTGCAGAATTCTATAAAAATGAATTAGCTCACGTAAAGGGTTTGCAATTATTCAGGTATGATGATAACAGGCAGAGCGCTTACTGGTTGTTTGGATTTCATGTAGAAAAGCGAAGTGATTTTATCCGCGCATTAAAAGAAAAGGGAATAACTGCATCTGTGATTCATCAGCGCATTGATAGAAATGAAGTGTTTGGCGGAATAAAAAACGATTTGGTAAATCAAGCTAAATTTGATCTCACACAAATTCATATTCCCATTCATGATGGGATTGATAAAGAAAAAGCCGGATACATTGTGGATGTGATAAAATCAGGTTGGTAAATAAATATACAAAACAAAAAATGAAAATACTTTTACTTGGCGCCACCGGTTTTGCAGGAAGTAATGTTGCACGCAACTTAAAAAAGAATCAAATTGATTTTGTTCCAACATCAAAAAGTTCAGGTGTTGATTTTTGTATTCCTGCACAGGCGGATGCTTTATTGACGGAGATAAAACCTGATATAATTATCAACTGTGCCGCGCATGTAGGCAGTTTAAATTATGTAACTGAAAAAGCTGCGGAGGTAATGTTGGATAATTCAAGAATGATTTTGAACATGTATCAATCCATTGCATCCATTAACCGCAATGCAATAATTATTAATCCTATTGCCAACTGTGCTTATCCCGCAAAGGCTGATACTTTTAAAGAAGATAATTGGTGGGACGGACATTTGCACAGATCAGTTTTATCTTATGGTTCAACAAGACGATTGCTTTGGTCAGTAGGCGAAAGTTTTACAATGCAGTATGGATTACGCAGCATTTATCTGCTGGTGCCAAATATGTATGGACCTTTTGATTCTACTGACCCCAATAAAGCACATGCATTAAATGCATTGATTTCAAAATTTGTGAAAGCAGAAAAACTTGGATTAAAGGAAATTGAAATCTGGGGTACAGGTGTTGCAATAAGAGAATGGTTATATGCTGAAGATTTTGCTTCTATCATTTCATCTATTGTTAAAAATCCAAATACCATTGGTTTATCAGAACCTGTTAACATCGCGCAAAATTTTGGATTAAGTGTTAAGGAACTTGTTTACATCATTAATGGATATTTCGATAATAAGTTCCAGATAAAATGGAATCCGAATATGCCTGATGGCGCACCCAAAAAAGTAATGGACGACACACGCTTTAAAAAAGTTTTCGTTGATTTTAAATTCACAAATTTTAATGATGGTGTAAAGAATACCATTAGTTATTATCAATCCATTTATCCTTATTAGTATGAGAGAGGATTTAAATCCCAACCAATTTGATTACAGATTATTGAAAAGTGTGGGTATAGATGTATTTATCAGTAAGAATGTTGAGATCAGGAGGCCGCACATGGTAAGCATTGGAAATCATGTTGCAATTGATACGGGAGTTTATATTACAACAGAAGCAGAAATTAGAGATTACATACATCTCTCTCCTTATATAACTGTGATAGGAGGGGCGAAAAGTAAAATAGTGTTGGAAGATTTTGTTACCATTGCTGCCGGTTCACGGCTTATCGCAGGAAGCGATAAATTTTCAGGTGATGGATTTACCAGTGTTACTGTACCGGAAAAATACCGTGATACGGTAGAATTTTCAACGATTCATATCAAACGCTTTGCAGGCATTGGAACCAATGTAGTGATAATGCCCGGAGTTACCATAGCCGAAGGTGCTGTAATCGGAGCATGTACATTGGTTACAAAAGATACTGAACCATGGACAATTTATACAGGTATTCCTGCAAAGCCTGTGAGATTGAGAAATAAAGAGAAAATGATTCAGTATGCTAAAGAATTAGGATACCTGTAAAAATGCAAAAGGAAATTAATTTATCATACATACTTACCACTTTTAACAAGCTTCAATATTTAAAAGTCACGTTACCTTTTCTGATTAAGGCTTGTAAAGAGGATGAGGAAATTGTGGTGGTGGATGGAGGCAGCAAAGACGGTACTGTTGAATACCTCAACCTGTTATTTCAGAATAATGAAATTCATCAGTTCATATCCGCTCCTGATAAAGGTGAGGCCCATGGAACTAACAAGGCATTGCTGATGGCAAAGGGTGAGTTGATTAAAATTATTTCTGATGATGATATTTATTCGTTTGAGGCTACTGACGGCTGCAAAAAATTTATGCTGGAGAATAGAGAATATGATTTGATGGCTTCCAATATCATCCAGGTTAATTTATCTTCAAACGAAAAAGTAAAAGCTGTTTTTATTAAAAATAATGAACGTGATTTTGAAGATTGGAAAAACGGAAAAAGAGCCAACACATTTTTTTGCGGACTTTCATTGATGATGCGCAGATCAAGCCTGCCGCTTTTAGGTTTGTTCAATACCTATTTTAAAATGATAGATATTGAATATTGTGTGAGAGTAACAAGTATAAAAGCTAAGATTGCTTACTCAACAAATCCTGTTGTGATTTCAATTATCAATGACAACAGTAATTCAACTTTATTTACATCAGCCTATGAAAAGGAATATATTAAAGTATCATTTGCTTATGAATACTTTAATAATTATTTGATAAATTATAATTATCATAATCCTTATTCGATTAAAGATTCAGTTACAAATTTTTTCAAGTTGTTGAAAAACCGAACCAGCAAACAAAAGATTGTTAATGCCAATTATCCAATTTCAATTAATGAGTTTGACAATATTGAGAAATCAAATTACGAGGAAATTTATCTGAGAGGACTGCAGCTTATGACGGACTTTTCTAAAAAGTATAAAACTGTTTTTATCAGATAGGAGGTAAGCCTGATAAAATTTTATTCAGTAGTTTAAGTAAGTTGCTTTATTATTTATGTGATAGTTTTTTTGCATCTGTTTCTAACCAATTCAGAATTTGTAAGATGACCGTAAGATTTTAAAATTGTTTTGCAACACTAACTAAAATCCGATATTATCATTGTAATACAAGTAACAAAAACAACAACAACATAAAAAAGAGTGCCTATGGTTAAATGAAAAAATAAACTAAATTATTCCCGTAAATAAAAGCAATTGCATCTGGTGATGCGGTTGCTTTTTTTTGTTTATGATTTCACCCCTGTGAGGGTTTCAAACCCTGACAGGGTAAAGTAAACTCGAACAAATAGTTTAATTATTTTCTTTTTCAACAGCCCATTTTAACTCAACAAACTGATCCTCCGCAACAATCTATTCTTATCAACATCAAACCGTTCAGCAGGGCAGATTGCGTAATTTTACCTCGTTAATTTAATGCATTGGTCATTGGTCATTCTGAATTAACTCATAACTCAAAATTCATAACTCATAATTTCAACAATGCAGTTTTCTCATTTACATGTTCACACCCAGTTTTCCCTTTTAGATGGTGCTGCGGATATCGGAACCTTATATAAAAAAGCAGTTGCCAATAAGATGCCCGCCATTGCTATTACTGATCATGGAAATATGTTTGGCGCTTTTAAGTTTGTGGCCGAGGCAGAGAAGCACAACAAAAACGGCATTGTTATCAAACCAATTGTTGGTTGCGAATTTTATGTGGTGGAGTCGCGTCATAAGCGGCAGTTTACGAAGGATGATAAGGATGTACGTTATCACCAGTTGTTACTTGCGAAGAATTCGGAGGGTTATGCAAACCTGGTAAAGCTTTGTTCGCTTGGCTATGTGGAAGGTTTATATGGAAAATATCCACGTATAGATAAAGAATTGATTTTGCAGTATCACAAAGGTTTGATTGCAACCACGTGCTGCATTGGAGCTTCAGTGCCAAAAGTTATTTTGAAGAAGGGAGAAGCAGAGGGTGAAAAAGAATTTTTATGGTGGCTGGATATTTTCGGAGAAGATTATTATGTGGAGTTACAACGTCATGACATACCGGAGCAAAACACGGTGAACGAGGTGCTTTTGCGTTTCGCTGTAAAGCATAATGTAAAAGTGATTGCAAGCAACGATTCACATTATGTAAACCAGGAGGATTCCAATGCACATGATATTTTGTTGTGTATTAACACTGGTGCAAAGCAAGGTGATGCCAAGTTGAAAGAAGCAGGAATTGATGATGACGTACAATCAAGAGATAAACGTTTTGCTTTTTATAACGATCAGTTTTATTTCAAAACATCCGAGGAGATGGCTACGCTTTTCAAAGACATTCCTTTTGCTATCGATAACACCAATGAGATTGTTGACAAGATTGATGTGCTTAAATTGAAGAAAGATATTTTGCTTCCACATTTTACGATTCCAAAAGAGTTTGTGAGCCAGGATGAATATCTACGTCATTTAACTTATGAAGGTGCACGCAAACGCTACATTGAACTCACTCCAGAAATTGAAGAGCGTTTGAATTTTGAATTGTTCACGGTGCAAACAATGGGCTTTGCAGGTTACTTTCTTATCGTTGCAGATTTTATAAAAGCCGGTCGTGATTTAGGTGTGTTCATTGGTCCTGGCCGTGGCTCTGCTGCAGGTTCGGTGATTGCATATTGCATCGGCATCACCAATATTGATCCTATCAAATACAATTTACTTTTTGAAAGATTTCTAAATCCTGATCGTAAATCAATGCCTGATATTGATACCGATTTTGATGATGTGGGCCGGCAGAAAGTAATTGATTATGTTGTTGAGAAATACGGGAAAAACCAGGTTGCACAAATTATTACTTATGGTACGATGGCTGCGCGTTCAAGCATTAAAGATGTTGCGCGTGTGCTCGATCTTCCGCTTAACGATGCAAATGCACTTGTGAAATTAGTTCCTGAACGTCCAGGTGTCACTTTGCAGAATGTATTGCTTGCGCCAATGGAAGGTGAGAAAAGTGTGAAAGAGATTTTTGGTGGTGATGATATTGAGGATATTAAAAAACTGCGTACCATTCTGGCAGGTGATGATCTGCAATCGCGTGTGTTAAAAGAAGCTCTGATACTGGAAGGTTCGGTGCGCAACAGTGGTATTCATGCTTCAGCAATTATCATAGCACCAAAAGATCTTACTGAAATTGTTCCGGTATCCACAAGCAAGGAAACCAATTTATTAATCACGCAGTACGATGGAAAAGTAATTGAAGATGCCGGTGTTATCAAGATGGATTTCCTGGGTTTGAAAACACTCACTATTGTACGTGATGCTTTACGTTTGATTGAAGAACATCATGGAATTAAAATAGATATTGACACCATTCCGCTTGACGACAGCAAGACGTTTGAACTCTATCAACGCGGAGAAACAAACGGTACTTTTCAGTTTGAATCTGCAGGCATGCAGAAATATTTAAAAGAACTAAAGCCCGATAAGTTTGAAGATTTGATTGCGATGAATGCATTGTACCGTCCGGGTCCGATGGAGTATATTCCGAAATTTATTTTGCGCAAACATGGTCGTGAGAAAGTAAGTTATGATATCGATGTGATGCAGGAACATCTCGAAGAAACTTATGGTATCACTGTTTATCAGGAACAAGTGATGTTGCTTTCGCAAAAGCTTGCCGGGTTTACCAAAGGAGAAGCAGACACGTTGCGTAAAGCAATGGGTAAAAAGCAAAAAGACGTGCTTGATAAAATGAAAAGCAGGTTTATGGAGGGTTGTAAATCCAATGGCCATGAGGAAAAAATTTGTGAGAAGATTTGGAAAGACTGGGAAGCGTTTGCAATGTACGCTTTCAATAAATCACACAGCACCTGTTATGCGTTTGTTGCATTTCAAACCGCTTATTTAAAAACGCATTATTCTGCGGAGTATATGAGTGCGGTGCTCACACATAACCTGAGTAATATTGATAAGATTACTTTTTTTATGGAAGAATGCAGGCGCATGGGAATTCCGGTTTTAGGTCCTGATGTGAATGAGTCGCAGTACAATTTTGCAGTAAATAAAAAGGGAGAAATCCGTTTTGGTTTAGGTGCTATAAAAGGAGTAGGCGAAGCTGCCGTGCAGGCAATTATTGATGAGCGAACTTCCAACGGAGCGTTCAAAAATATTTTTGATTTAACACAACGCATATCAGGTAAAGCTGCAAATAAGCGTTGCCTTGAAAGTTTAGCCCAAGCCGGAGCATTCGATTGTTTTGCTGGCATACATCGTGCACAATATTTTGCAACAGATGGTAAAGACAATGCAACTGCTATTGAGCGCGCGGTAAAATATGGAAGTGCTTATACCAGTCAATTGAATAGCGCTCAACATTCTTTATTTGGAGTAGATAATACGCAAGTCGAAATTCCTGCACCCACTTTAATTGCTTGCGAACCCTGGTCGAAACTGGAAGAATTAAAAAAAGAAAAAGAAGTTATTGGCTTTTATATTTCAGGACATCCGTTAGATGGTTTCCGGTTTGAAATAAAAAACTTTTGCAATGTTACGATTGAGGACTTATCTCAACGTTTAGATAAATATAAAAACAGAGAAGTAAGTTTTGCAGGCATCATCAGCATTGTAAATCACAAAGTCAGTCCGAAGTCAGGCAAACCTTATGGGAATTTTATGATCGAAGATTTTGGTTCGTCAATGCAGATTTCATTGTTTGGCGAGGATTACGGAAAGCTGCGTCCTTTTCTTAACAATGAAAGTATTGTGTATGTTAAAGGAAAAGTGAGTCCCAGTTACCGTAATCCGGAAGAATTTGAATTTAGGGCTAATGCAATTCAATATTTAGAAGATGTGAGTGACAAGATGACTAAACAATTGAATGTAAAAATGCGGTTGTACGATGTAAATAAAACAAATATTTCCAGGTTTCTTGAGCTTTTGGGAGTCAATAAAGGAAACGTTCCTGTAAGAATGCAGATTGTTGATGAAGAAAAAAACTGGATTGTGCCGCTTGTTTCAAAAGTTCACAGAGTGAAGGTGAATAGCCAGTTAGTGGATGAGATGAAAGAGGTGATGAATTTGGAGGTGTCGATTAATTGAGATTAAAAATAAAATAGTTTGATTAAGTAACGCCATAAATAGATTTTTAAAATGGAATTAGGAATAATAAAATTTTTATTTTAGTTCATTCGCTTGTGGGTAAATTATTAATTGTTCTCAAATATGTATTCTTTCTTTTTTCAATTGATATAAACGAGAAAAGAAGGCACATTCATGTTCGGGACAGGAAAGGAAAAATTAGTAACTTGTGTAAATATTGGTTAGAGCCTGAAATATCAATAGCCTATAATAAAGGTTTCAGCAATATAGAATTAAAAGAAATTGAATCGTTAATCGTTGAACATAAAACCATAATAAACAAGCAAGTCAAACTTTTCATTACAGAACAAAAAGTAAAATCTATTATCATCAATTAATATGAGCTATCTTAATTCAGCATTGAATTTAAAAGACATCCGTTTTAAAACGGGCAGCATTGAATTAATTTTCGATGATGGACGATTGCTTGTTTCACCATTGAAAAATTTTCCAGAAATAAAAAAGCTGAATACAGCACAGCGAAAGAAATATCACATCATTGGTGGTGAAGGATTTGACTTTGATGATAGTGATGAAGTTTACCACATCGCTGATTTTATAGGAAAAAATGCTGATTATTTTTCTGAAGAAAAAAATCAAACTATAGTTAATGAACCGGCAACAAATTATAAACCAACAAGAAACAGGAAAACCAACAAATAAATTTTCTTTCAAGACACAGGAAGGTTAGGTTATTATGCTCCTAATATATACACTGCCAAAATAACCTCTAAATTTGCATGGCTTAATATTTGAAAGAACAATAATAATTAACAAATATTCCCGATTAAGTGGGATTGAACATTAAACTTTAAACAAAATAATTTTATGGCACTTGAATTAACAGACGCAAATTTTGATGAACTCGTATTAAAATCCGATAAACCTGTATTGGTTGACTTTTGGGCAGAATGGTGTGGTCCTTGCCGCATGGTAGGTCCCTCAGTAGAAGAACTTTCAAAGGAGTATGAAGGTAAAGCGGTGATTGGTAAAATGGATGTGGATAGCAACCCAAATGTTTCAATGCAGTTTGGTATCCGTAATATTCCAGCTCTTCTTTATTTCAAAGGAGGCAAAGTAGTTGATAAGCAGATAGGTGCAGTACCTAAATCAGTTTTAGCCGGTAAGTTAGAAGCACAATTGAAATAAAACACATCTCTTAAATAATATGAACTCCGGAGTCATTATTGATGGCTCCGGAGTTTGTTTTTCAATTATTTTTTGCATCTTTGCCGCCCCTTATTTGGAGAGTAAGGGGATTAAACAAAAAACTATAAAAAATGCCAGCAAAAATTAGATTACAACGTCATGGTAAGAAGGGAAATCCCTTTTATCATATTGTGGTGGCGGATGGTCGTGCTCCGAGAGATGGACGTTTCATTGAGAGAATCGGTAGTTATAACCCGATCTCAAACCCTGCTACAATTGACTTGAATACCGAAAAAGCAGCGGATTGGCTCATGAAAGGCGCTCAACCAACGGATACGACTCGTGCCATACTTAGCTACAAAGGAGTGATGCATCGTGTACACCTTAACAAAGGTGTTGCCAAGGGTGCTTTGACTCAGGAGCAAGCGGATGAGAAATTCGCTAAATGGGTAGGTGACAAAGAAAGCAAGATTGACCAGAAACGTCAGAATCTTTCTTCTGCAAAAACTACTGAAAGCAAAAACCGCTTAGAGCAGGAAAGTAAAGTGCGCGAAGTGCGTGCTGAAGCTGCCAGGCTGAAAGCACAAAAAGAAATGTTGGATGCAGAGGCTGCTGCTAAAGCTGCTGCTGCACCTGCTGAAGAAGCAGCACCAGACAATTCAGGTGAAGCCGCTGAAGCACCAGCAGAATCTTAACTTCAAAATTTAATAACTTGAAAACGTCATTGCCTCACGCAATGACGTTTTTGTTTTTACTAAATCTAAAATGCAATATCCTGAACATTTTCTTTTAGGAAAAATCCTGCGCACCCATGGTGTTAAAGGAGATGTTATTGTTTTTCTGGATGTGGATGAACCTGACCGTTACAAAAAAATGAAAAATATTTTGTTGGAGAGAAATGATGAGCTGATAGAGTATACTATTACCAAAGTGAATCTTTCTCCAAATGAAAAAACAGCAATTATTCATTTGAGTGGAGTGGAGGATATGAATGCAGCTGAACTGATTTTGAAAACAAATTTATTCCAGCCGATTTCCAAACTCCCAAAACTAAAGGGCAATGATTTTTATTTTCATGAAATAATTGGTTTCAGTGTTACGGATAGTTTATTGGGTGAGTTAGGGATTATCAAAGATGTTTATGATTTGCAACAACATCCTGTAGCTGCAATGATTTATAAAGAGAAAGAAGTTTTATTTCCATTGTCAAATGAGACATTAGAAAAAATTGACAGAGAAAATAAAAAAATTTTTGTGACTTTGCCTGATGGGTTACTGGAAGTGTATCTATAAACTAATGATTTACTTTTTCAAGCAGTCCATCTTTGTATTTTAAGACAGAGATAACTGAGTTTTCAAAACCACAATTAGTACAATACCTTAACGGAACTATTCCATTTGTTATATACTGAAGAGCAGATGGTGACTGATATTTTTCGATCTCTGCATTATTTTTAGAGATATTATATTGAATCCATTGTACTAAATCATCAGCCTGGTATGCTGAATATAATGGATCAGCATGATAGCTTGAAATAAAATTTTTTCTGAATTCTTTTACAGCAGGATTTTGATATTCAATAAAGCTTGCGCTGAAAATATGTGTATTGAAAGTTTCCAGCTGTGAGGGATCAATTGATTCAAAATACTCCCATGTTGGAAGACCGGCAAGAATGAAATTATATGTTTTTAAATCTGAAAGTTTATTGAGTATGGAAGAAATGTAAGACTCATCCGATGAGGGGATAACAAGCAGATTTTTTTTAGTTGAACTGAGTTTTGATTTTAAATTTTCAAATCCGCCCTGCAAATAATTAATTTTTTTTGTTGCAACATGATTTGATAAAGAATCAAGTTCAGAAAAAAACAAATCAGCAAGATCTGACTCCTTTTTATTGTTATCACGATAAAGAATCAATGCCGGCAACCCTGAATAGTTTTCGTGCAGATAATGCGCCATTAGTCTGCACTGAGTGCTATTGCCAGGATTAGTAAGAAAAGTTTTAGGACTTCCGTTCAAACAATATGCATTATTTCCTTGCAGTAAAAACAAATTGTATTGTCTTGCACTTGCAATACCTGCAGCAGTTGTATTCCATGAATTAGAAAGCATAGCCATTACAATATCGCTTTTATTTATACTTTGACTATTTAAAAGTTTCCACAATGACATTGAATCACGTTCAGTATCATAGACATCATATTGAATTAAAATTCTATTGTCTTTCTCATCATCAAACGCTGAAACAAATCCTTCGTAAAAATTTAAGGCTGGTAAGGAAGAAGGTAAAATATCAAGATCGTTTCCGGTAGTATCAGTTTTAAATTGCTGATCAAGATTTAATGGTAATAACAAACTGATATGAAAAGTTTTTTGCTTTGGCGATGCGATTGAATCTTTAACTACTGTTGCTTGTTTTACTGTGTCAGTTTTGACTTTAGGAGTTGTGGTTGTTGCAACAGGTTGTCGTGTTTTGCACGAAGCAATCACAATCATCAGCAAAATAAAAATGGTTTTCCGATTTGTTGAATGAAATAAAATATTGCCACAAAGACTCAAAGTAAGGAAAAACTTTGTGTCTTTGTGTCTTTGTGGCATCTTACAAACTTTAATTACTCCCATTCAATAGTTGCTGGTGGTTTAGAGCTGATATCATACACTACGCGATTTACTCCTCTTACTTTGTTAATAATCTCATTAGAAATTTTTCCAAGAAATTCATAAGGCAAATGGCACCAGTCGGCTGTCATTCCATCTGTGGAAGAAACTGCGCGCAGTGCTACCACATTTTCATAAGTGCGTTCATCACCCATCACACCAACTGAATTTATGGGAAGAAAAATTGCCCCTGCCTGCCACACTTTATCATAAAGATTATGTTCTTTTAATCCGTTGATGAAAATCGCATCCACTTCCTGTATGATGCGTACTTTTTCCTTTGTGATATCACCTAAAATACGAATACCTAATCCCGGTCCCGGAAACGGATGGCGATTTAATAAATCAGGATGCATACCCAGCGCTTTACCCACTTCTCTTACTTCATCTTTAAATAAACTTCTTAAAGGTTCCACAACTTTCAAGTGCATTTTTTCAGGAAGCCCTCCCACGTTGTGATGTGATTTTATTGTTGCTGACGGACCTTTTACTGAAACTGATTCAATTACATCAGGATAAATAGTGCCTTGTGCAAGCCACTTTACTCCGGTCCCGATGGATCGGGATTCGGGATTTATTTCATGCGCTTTTTTATCAAACACTTCAATAAAAACACGACCAATTATTTTTCTTTTCTTTTCAGGATCGCTTACACCTTTTAATTCATTATAAAAATGCTCGCTGGCATCCACTCCTTCAATGTTTAAACCCAGATGGTGGTAAGCATCCAGTACCTGTTCAAATTCATTCTTACGCAACAATCCATTGTTCACGAAAATGCAATGCAGATTTTTTCCGATTGCTTTATGCAACAACATTGCAGCAACACCTGAATCAACACCACCACTCAAGCCAAGTATCACCTGATCATTGCCCAATTGTTTTTTTAAGGAAGAAACTGTTTCATCAATAAAAGAAGCAGGCGTCCAATCACCTCTGCAATCGCAAATATCAATTACAAAATTCTTAAGCAGTTGTTTGCCTTGTTCAGTGTGCATTACCTCAGGATGAAATTGTAATCCATACGTTTTTTCATCATTGATATGATAGGCTGCAACACGCACATCGTTAGTACTTGCAATCACCGTAAATTTTTCAGGCACTTCCAAAATCGTATCTGCATGTGACATCCAAACCTGTGATTCAGCCACGATATTTTTTAAAAAAGTTTCATGTGTATCCACCAGTCGCAAATGAGCACGTCCATATTCACGGTGATTGCTTGCAGTAACTTTTCCACCTGCCTGTTGCGCCATTAATTGTGCACCGTAACAAACACCCAACAAAGGCAATTTGCCACGTAAACTCAAAGTGTCAATCATCGGAGCATCCGCATCGCGAACCGAGGAAGGCCCGCCACTCAGGATAATTCCTTTTACAGTTTCATTTATTTCAGGTAGATGATTGAAAGGATGAATCTCGCAATACACATTTAACTCACGAACTCTGCGTGCAATGAGCTGTGTGTATTGTGAACCAAAATCTATGATGAGAATGGACTGATGCATGGGCAAAAATAGGAAACGATGTTACTTTTCACTTTGTTCTCCGCCAGCAATTAATAGATCATTAATAAGTGACTGATGGATTCTGAAACCTGCAATATTAATCAATGAATCAACCACGGGTTTAATTAATGGTATAAGGTTTTCTTTTTTGGCTTTTAACAAAATACCAAGCAATCCAATAATTTTTAAGCCCTTTTGCTCTGCTACCTTTCTGCCTTTTAAATCATCAATTAAAAGAAAATCCGCTTTAAGCTCACTTGCAAGAATGATTGATTCAGCTTCACCATAATCAATTTCGTTTTGCAATAATTGAACCCCATGTATGTCAATGGCTGCTTTAATTTCAATCCAAGCAGACTTTTCAACAACTACTTTTTGATCGGTGATTTTGCTTAATTCTTCAAAGACTGAAACAGGAATAATTATTTTTTGAAAAAGTTCTTTCAGTAAATCCAGTTTTTCAATTTGAATCAAATTGGTAATTGGCGATGTGTCGCTCACTATAATCATTGAAAATCAACCAATATTTTCAATATCTTTTTTTAAATCGTCAGAAGAAAAATGAATATAATAATTACGCTTTGCTAATTCTTTCTGAAAAGTAATCTGATCAATATCAGCAAATCTTCTTGCCTGACCCATTGAAAATATTTTTTTGTCGTACAAATAACAGGCTATCTCAATAAGTAACTGCTGAGGTGAAATATTTGCTTGTTTAATTATTTCATCAGGTATTATAAGATTCATTTTTTTTAATTTCTTTAAATTAACGATAAGATTTTGATAATATGAATATCAGGTAAGAATCAAATCCATTAAGAGCAATAGTTCCTGCATAATCTTTATTATTATTTTACTTCTTAAACTTATTTCTTCTCGGTTTTTTTTCTTTTCCTTCTTCTTCAACCATTAAACCTTCCCATGATGCTTTGCTTTCTTCTCTTTTTGCAACAGGACTGCGTTCACGTGGTTTAAAATTTCCTGGAGAACTGTACTTGCTTCCTCTCTCACTTCTGTCGTCTCTTCCGGAAGAAGAATAGGAAGATGATCTTCTTCCCCCGCTACCTCCATCTCTGCCTGAGGAATAAGAGGATCTTCTTTCTCCACCGCGTCCGCCATTCATTCCGGGATTTGTTCCTTCACCTGAAATCTCTACACGAACTTTACGGTTTGCATACTCACTTCCGTTGATGGCATTCATTACCGACTGCATTTTATCCGGTTCCACATCTACGAAAGAATAAACTCCTTTGATATCAATTCTGCCAAACACTTCACCTTTCTCGCCTGTGGTATCGCAAATGAAACGCAACAGCTTTCCTTTATCCAATCCATCTTTTGAACCAATGTTTACAAACAAACGCGAGCCTTTGCCGCGATAGCTTCCTTCACCACGTTCACTTCGGTCACGACTGCTGTGCGGATCACGTTCAAAATTGCGATCACGTTGAGAGACATCAACATTAAGATCCGGAGTTTTTTTATAGTACTCAAGAAAACGATTGAACTCAATTGAGAAAAAACGTTTTATCAATTCATCTCTGTCAAGTTCTTTAAGTTCATCCTGAATGGATGGTAAAAATTTTTCAATTTCTTTTTCGTTGATCTCAACATCATGCACACGTTTAACAAGATGCATTAATTGCTTTTCGCAAATTTCTTTTCCTTCGGGAACACGTGCCTGCTTGAATTTGCAGTTCATCTGTTTTTCAATCTGCTTTATTTTATAAAGCTCCTTCATGTGAATGATGGCGATTGAAACACCTGACTTGCCTGCTCGGGCTGTACGTCCGCTGCGATGGGTGTAGTTTTCTATTTCATCAGGAAGATTATATTGAATAACATGAGTTACATCATTTACATCAATACCTCTTGCTGCCACATCAGTAGCAACTAATAACTGCAACGAACGATCACGGTAACGTCCCATTACTTTATCACGTTGCTGCTGGCTCAGATCACCATGCAATGAATCTGCATTGTATCCGTCACGAATCAAGTGTTCAGCAATTTCCTGCGTTTCAATTTTTGTTCTGCAAAAAATAATTGCGAAAATGTCAGGATTGGCATCAGCAATTCTTTTCAACGCTGCATAACGATCACGTGCATGAACGATGTAATAAATGTGTTCAATGTTTTCTGCTCCTTCGTTTTTTCTGCCCACACTTAACTCAATAGGATTCTGCATGTACTTTTTTGCAATCCTTCTAACTTCCTCAGGCATGGTTGCAGAAAATAGCCATGTATTACGTTCGTCAGGAGTGGAAGAAAGTATTTCATCAATATCTTCCTGAAAACCCATGTTGAGCATTTCATCCGCTTCATCCAAAACAACATTTGTTACCTCATTCAACTTCACAGCTTTTCTTCCGATCAGATCAATTAAACGACCCGGAGTTGCAACAACAATCTGTACTCCGTTTTTTATGGACCTTATCTGATCCTGTATGCTTGCGCCTCCGTAAACTGCAACTGAACGGAAATTTAAAATATGTTTTGAGAAATTATTTAAATCACGGTTGATTTGCATACATAATTCTCTTGTGGGAGCAAGTATTAAAGCCTGTGTGGTTTTTGATTCAAAATCCAGTAATTGTAAAAGTGGTAAGCCAAAAGCTGCCGTTTTTCCTGTACCCGTTTTTGCCAGCCCGATTAGGTCTCTTCTTTCTGCTAATAATTGTGGAATAGCTTCCTGCTGGATAGGCGTAGGTTCTTCAAAACCTAAATCAACTATCCCTCTTAAAATTTCGCTGTTAAGACCCAGCTCTTCAAATTTATTCATGTGGCAAAGGTACGCATAAAGGGAGTGCAAGCGCGCCGGAGAATGTACAAGATTTCAGTGGCAAACAGCACGAATAAGTAAGAAAATTTCATTTTATAATAAGAGCCTGTTAAATTTTTAAAAATAGTTTTTTATATATCATCCCTCCGGGATTCTTAACTGGTTGCTTGATCTTTTTATAATCATAACACGCTTTCAGCGTTAAAAAATCCCGAAGTGATGGTATTTTTATAATTAAATGAGTAAAGTTCACAAAGAAAGTCCCCAAGGGATGATATATATTCTTTTTTAATTATGAAATTTAAACAGGCTCTAAATCTTTAAATCAATCTCCTGTAAATTGCCTCAATCTTCAAAAGTTCATTGAAGATCGTTTACATTTTTTAGTTTTATCGCATGAAATAATGCGTGATTTATGCTTTACAGAATTAAAACCTTTTATGAATAAAAAACAGGCAAAGTTTTATTTAACAAGACTTTTATTAATTGGATTGGTAATTTTATTAATGGAATTCTCATTGAGAATATTTTTTGGTTTTGGTACTATTCCCGTATTTGTTGAAGATAAAGATTACGAATATATTTTCGCTCCCGACCAGGATATTCATCGCTTAGGTCATCATTTTTATACCAATCATTATTCCATGCGTAGTGATGCACTGGCAACTGATGACAGCATTCGTGTTTTAGTGTTTGGTGATTCAATTTTAAATGGCGGACTTCCTACTGACAATGAAGACCTGGCAACCTCCATTTTAGAAAAAAATATTTCTTTGAAGCTAAGAAAAAAAGTGCGTGTGTTAAATATTTCTGCCAGCAGCTGGGGAGCTGATAATGCTGCTGCATATTTAAAAAAACATGGCGATTTTAATGCTAAAATGTTAGTTCTTGTTTTCAGCAGCCATGATTATTTTGATAATATGGGATTTGAAAGAGAAGTGGGTGTTAATTCATCTTATCCTGCAAAAAATCCTCCGCTTGCAATAAATGATTTCTTTCAAAACTATTTAGTTCCTGTTATTGAAACACGCTTTTTCCCACCAGATATTAAAAAGAATGAATCCATGTATTATCTCAACTCAAAAAATATGAATTCAGGATGGGATTATTTTATTCAATATTCAAAACAAAAAAAAATTCCTTTATTGGTTTATATTCATGGAGAAAAAATAGAGGCAGCCAATCATGCGTATAATAAGTACGGAAAATGGTTGTTGAAATATTTATCTGATGCGCACGTCCCTTATATTGCTGATGTAAATCTTAACCCTGACCAGAAATTTTATCGTGATTTTATTCATTTTAACAAAGCTGGTCAACGGTTTATGGCCAATGCAATGGAACCTGATATTTTGAAAACATTAACAAAAAACAATTGATTCAATTTTATAGATTTATCCCCACGCTTATCAGGACTTATAATTGTAAAAACATATTATCTTCATTATGATAACAACATTTTTTAAAAAGCACTTTAAAAAAATTCTTTGCATAGTGCTTAGTCTTTTATTAATTGAAGGTGCATTAAGGTTATTCTTTGGTTTTGGAACACCTCCTTTATATATTTCAGATTCTGATTACGAATATATCTATGCTCCTAACCAGGACATTCATCGTTTTGGCGACCGGTTAATCACCAATAATCTTTCGATGCGTAGCGATGCCTTGTCAGCTGATGATAGTATTCGTGTATTAATTTTTGGTGATTCGATTTTGAATGGAGGAATGCAGACTGATCAGGATGAACTTGCATCATCAATACTGGAGCGTGAAATCTCTGCTAAGCTGCACAGAAAAATACGTGTTCTAAATGTTGCAGCTGCAAGCTGGGGGCCTGATAATGCAGCAGCATATCTGAGAAGGCATGGTGACTTTGGTGCAAAGATGATAGTGCTTGTGTACAGCAGTCATGATTTGTATGACAACATGAAATTTGAAAAGGTAGTGGGAGTAAATCGTAATTATCCTGATAAAAATCCATTTTGCGCTATCACTGAAGCTTTGGGTTATTTTAAACCTATGATAAAAAGAAATATTACAAATCGTGCAACCACATCATCAGTATATAAACAGAAACATACTATCATAAATCCCGGTTGGAAATTTTTTATTGATTATGCTGCTGAGCATCATCTACCGCTTTTAGTGTATCTGCATGCTGAAAAAAGAGAATCAATTGACGGGCATTATAATAAGTACGGTCAACGGCTGATTCAATATCTGGATTCAGCAAAGGTGACTTATGTTCTTGAGCTTGACCACAAACCAAATGTAAATATGTTACGTGATTTTATCCATTTCAATAAGGATGGACAACGTTTTATGGCCAATGTTCTGGAACCTGTTATATTTAAAACCTTAAAAAATTTAAATTAACTGTTCGGGTTTTTTTAACTTTTCAGGTAATGTAATATAGTTACCTAAAAAATAATTCATAATCATAGTTAAGCTTTTTAAGCTGATAAAAAGCGCGTTGTCTTACTGAGATTATATTGGATATTTAGTTTCATTACATCTTATTTTTAACACGCCACACCTCTCAAAATTTTTTTTATCGGGTTTTTCACGTTCCATAAAAAAGATAAAAAACTTATTAAAACTTACAATGTAGCAGAATACATTTTATTCCGCCCCTTCTGCTTACCACGAGAATTATTTTGCCTGTAATTAAAAAATAATAAGATCGAACAATTTCAAAGTCTGTGCCACAAATAAGAAAAAATGAAAAAATTAAATTTACCCAAGAAAATTTTTAAGAGTGAATATTTATTAATGTTTATGCTTTTTGCAATGAAACATGCATATGCACAACCGCAAACCAAACCTGTTTATTACTGGACTTGTGAAGGGTCAAATCCATTAAAAGATTCAATGAATAATTCAAATCTGAATCCTACTACTTTTAAATGCATCTACACAGTTACTCCCCCTTCAACTGGTAGTGTCGGTAATTCTTTAAGTCTTGACTCAGCAGGTAGAACAATTGTTTGCACCAATAATTTTATTATGAATTCAGTTGTAAGCATCGAATTCTTATTTAAACCCGGAGCTGATTTTAATACCACCACTTTTATTCACAGACGGGATAATGCATTCAGTGTAAAGTTCGGCTATCCGTTTATCGAATTTTTAACAACTAACTCAGCAGGCAGTGATAACTTCCACATTAATCTGCGTGGTGTTGGTTGTGCTACTTATGGTTATTATACAGATGGAAACTGGCATCACATGGTTTTTAAATACAACACCATTACAGGTATAAAACAAATCTGGGTTGATGGTCAGTTGCCACAGGGTTTCTCTGATACAACCGCTACCGGCACTTTTGCCGGTGGAGTAAATGCTGTTGATTTAAATGCAAACACCAGTTACATAAAATATTATGGTAACATAGATGAGATAGCATTATATGATCAGGACCTTCCTGCAAATAATATTTACAAGCATTATATTGATTTTACTATGGGTAATCATTACTCATTTCCTAATTCAAGTGTTGCTCCTCCAGCACCTGCTCCTGTAACAGGTCCGGTTGATATTAACGAGTACGCTCCCGGACATCCTAATTATACAATGGATGCACCTACACAACTTCAAAATTTTCCGGTGCCACGTTATAAAAAAGGACATACATTGCTTCCTAATTTTAACTGGCTTGGAATAAAGTTTTTTTCAGGAGATGGTCAGCCAATGTTTACACCTGCACAAAAAATTGCTAATAGCGTAACAATACAAACTGAGTTAGTTAAAAACTTTAATTATTATTTAACTGTTTCATGTAATGTAAGTTCAAAATGGAGTGACTATGCTAACCCCGCCAAGTATGAAGGCGCATGGGTAGCACTTGCAAATCAACATCCACAATGGCAAACATCCGCCATCATTTTTTGGGCTCAGTTAAACCCACAGTTGATTGGTTATACACAAAGCAAAAGTTATATTCATTGCAAAACATTTCCCAATAATTATTATATCAGAAATGCAAGCGGACAATTTTTATCGAGGGATGGTTCTGTAGATACTGCAAGCCGAGTGATAAGTCCTGCCGCTCCATTGGATTCATTTACGATAGATGGATTGACGCAGAAATTTTATCTGACCAAATTATTGAATGCCTTAACAAGACCATTAAACATTATCAATGAAAATGACGAGGTAATTACACATTATACTAACAATGCACTTGCACAGGATCCGCTTGTACTTGCTGATAAGGCTACTTCGGGCTTTACAGATTGGGAAGATTATAAAGCTAACCGCAAAAAAAGAATGTGTACAAATTACCGTGATCAGTTTATGACTATGCCTGCTTTGCAAAACACCAAGTATGCAGAATACCAGGTGGGTGGAAGAACAGATGCTTATTTGAAATACAGCCAGACAAGGTTTATCAATAAACCTATCAATGGACAAATTTATCCTACTCCTGATTTTTATCCACGTTGGCCGAGCAACTGGCGTAATTGGAATGCTGCCTGGAACGGATGGCAAAGTATTGCTGATGGACGTGTGAACGAACTTGCAGTAGGAGATAAACTTTTCTCACCATACGTAGCAGCCGGATGGAACAAAAACGAAGAAAGCAATATACGTCCTGCGCAGTGGTTAGGTTTATTAAAAGCTTTAGGAATGGCCGGTGCTGAATTTTATTATGCAGGATTCTTTAATGACGATCCGTATTATAACTCAACTAATTTTCCTGCAAATCCAGCTGGCTATGCATGGCAGGCTGTGATGCCTTCTTATGCACAGGCAATCACAAGCCGTTATGAAAATCTTTTGCGCAATGGTGATTTAATGAATGGAGATGTACCTAATTCTTATGCTAATCCAACCACTCAAGGTTATTCCTTTGAAACAGGTGATTTGAGAAAACTGGTGGTAATCCGCAAAGATCACACACAAAATATTTATGCAATAACAGGTACTATTCAACCTAATTCAAACATGCTTGGTAATACCGAACTTCAAAGTGATGCGAAAATAAAATTAGATGGTAATCCTTTACAGTTTACTGTTCGCAGGCAAGGAAGCACTTATATTTATAACAATACAAATCCTGCTTCACCTGTATTTTATCAGTTAGATGGATGGCATGAAAATTCACATCCCTGCTACTGGACCAAGGATTTTAATATTGAATCAGAATTATTTGATAATACCACTGCATTTAAAATTAAAACAGACCGTGCTCCTGGTGCGGCAATAACTGATTTCAGAAATTCTGTTTCATATATCAGTTTGCCTACTACAGCAAACACTGCTACGGCTGATTATTATATTCAGCCACGAACTTCAAACAATTATTATTTCTGGGTGCGCGCACGCAGTCACAATGGTGCAGCAGCAACTATAACTGTTGCTTTGGATTCAATAACAAAAACAATAGGTTGTATTACTGACACTAACTGGCAATGGTATAGTATTGATGGTTGCAGTCAGCAGCGAATTGCTTATATGAATCTCTCAGCTGCCGAGCATAAATTATCATTGACTGCTACTGGTGCAGGCATCGAGATTGATCGTGTGTTAATGACATTAAACAGTACATTAAATTTAAATAACAATCAACCTGTGTGCAGCACTTCATTAGCTACAGTAAGCCCATCAGGCCCAACCACATTTTGCCAGGGAAGCAATGTAACGCTTACAGCAAATGGTTCAGGAACTTATCAATGGTCTAATGGTGCAACTTCTAAGTCAATCACTGTTAGCACCGCAGGAAATTATTCAGTAACTATAATTGGCGGAACTTGCAATTCTATTTCTGCTCCTGTTACAGTAACTGTTAAAAGCAAGCCATCGGCAACGATTACATCAGGCGGTTCAACTACAATTTGTCCTAATGACAGCGTTATGCTTACTGCATCTGCTGCAAGCAGCTACACATGGTCCAATGGAGTAACAACGCAATCCATCTATGCTTCCACTGCAGGAAATTATAATGTAACAGTTACAGGAACCAATGGTTGTACAAAAACTTCAGCAGCAGAGGTAGTAGTAGTTGCTCAGGTATCTCCTGCTACAATAACAGCAAGTGGTTCAACAAATATTTGTCCGGGCGAATCTGTTACACTTACTTCAGCACCCGCTTCTACGTACCTGTGGTCAACGGGTGAAACTACTCAGTCAGTTACCGCTGCTACAACTAATTCTTACAGCGTAACAGCATATAATGCATCAGGTTGTTCTTCTATTTCAGCTGCAACCAATGTTACTGTAGCTCCTGCTGCAACAGCTACGATTACTACAACCGGAAGCACACAGTTAATACAGGGACAAAGTGTGGTTTTAACTGCCAATAACGGATCCTCTTATTTATGGTTGCCCAATGGAGAAACTACTTCTTCGATAACAGTTACTCAGTCAGGAAATTATCAGGTGACTGTATATAATACAAATGGATGCTCTGCTACCTCATCAATAGTTTCAGTTAATGTAATGAGTTTGTCAATAAATATTTCCACCAGTGGATTAACTTCTATCTGTTCAGGTGACAGTACTGTTTTAACAGCTCCTCCTTACATGACAAGCTATATATGGACTCCTAATGGTGAAACAACACAATCAATAACTGTGTCACAATCCGGAATTTACGGAGTGACAGTTACTGATACGTTAGGAAACACAGCATCAGACAGTGAAACCATTTCCGTGATACCTGTTCCTGCTGCGCCAAGTATTTCTATTTCTTATATTCCTAATGTTGCTTATCAGTTAACTGCAAGTGCTCCTTCAGCTTCTTCTTTCCTGTGGTCAAATGGTGAAACAACATCTACAATTACAATCATTACACCTGCAATATATTCTGTTCAGGCAATTAACAGTATTGGTTGCGCAAGCCCATGGTCAACGATGAATGTTAACTCAATAACCGGGCAGGCATGTGCTAAGGCGGATATGCTCACAGTATTTAATGTAACTGATACTTCTGTAACATTGGGATGGAATCCTGCTGTTACGGGTGATTCATTCGTTATCACTTATTGGGAAAACGGAACTACTAATTATCAGACTTTAACTGTTAACGGAAATCTTTCTACGCAATTAATTTCAGGATTGCAACCGGGAGTTACCTATAACTGGATAATACAAACTAATTGTCTCAATAGTCAGCAACTGAGCGATCCGGCAAGTTTTAGCACACTGATTAATGCATTGCCATGTGGTTCAATTCCTCAGAATCTTTCTACCACCAATATCAATACAAATACTGCAAACCTTAACTGGTATCCTACTATTGCAACACAATTCAGAGTGCGCATTCGTCCGGTTGGAGTAGGTACGTATGCTACAAGAACGTTTAACGGTGTTACCAATATGTCCGGTGGTGGATTATCAAACCTTGCTCCCAACACCACTTATGAGTGGAGTATCCTTTCAGTGTGCAATGGAGTTACTTCTGCATTTTCAGCTCCTTCTTACTTCACCACTTTAGATACCTGTGGTTACATGGGCATACTTGAAGTAAATAATATCACATCAAACAGAGCGATATTAATGTGGGATAATTTATCAACCATGGATACTGTCAGAATAAGAATCACTGATAACGCCATCAATTATAAACGCAATATTTATTTATCACAAAATCCGGTAAATGGAGTATATCAGTTAACAGGTCTTAAACCTAACCGATCATATAGTGCCGAAGTGCGCGGTAAATGTTCAACAGGTCAATTGGGAATATGGTCAAATAAAATAACTTTTACAACAGAAGATATTGTGTTGCGAAGCGAATCAGGAAACTTAGGTTTAAATGGTTTCCCGAATCCAACAGCTACAACATTGAACTATTCATTTGCTGATGTAACAAGCTCTGATTACACCTTAAAAGTTTGCGATATGGCAGGGCGAGAAATGTACCAGGAAGTGCGTTATGCAGAAGCAGGACCTAACACAGGCGAAGTGGATGTGCGTCAGTATGCGACAGGATTATATATGCTCATAGTACAAAAAGGAGCTCAGGCAAGCAGATTCAGATTTGCAGTGCATTAAAAAAATTAACTCTTGTAATTGAAAAGCTGCGTTTGAAAGAGCGCGGCTTTTTTAAAATTATATTTTGATGCTTGTTGTTAGAAAGAAATAATACCAACATTGGTGTAAAACATCATTTCAGGTCATTAAAATGATTAATCTTTAATCAACATTAACTTTTTTGTTGCTCTTTGGCTGTCACTTGAAATTACACAACTGTAAATTCCGTTTGCAAGGTTTGGCAAAGTAAAGCTTTGCAAGGTGCTCCATGGTGGCAAATGGTACGAAAAAACCTTTTTGTTATTGATGTCAAATAAATCAAAAACTCCGGCTTTGTTTTGAGGTAGCATATAGACAATGCGAATGTTACCGGTGGTGGGGTTGGGTGAGATAGAAAAATGAAAATCATGTTTTTCGTTTTCTTTTATACCTACGCCTAAACTATCACACACACTGCCTGCAACCGCACCAAGATAATAATTGGGATGATTAACATTTCCCCGACCTGAATAGCAGGGCAGATGTAATGCGTGTTGATGCACATCACAAGCCAAGCCTCCATTGTCGGGATAGTTAATATAATGCAAATCAATCACACTGCTTCCTGATGAAATATAAATTTTACCATTCGCAGCAAGGTACATCACCCAAAAATCAGTTTGAAAATAAGGTGAGAGAAAACTGTCATTGAGAGCAACCATCTGGAGGCTTGCTCCAATGTTTGAAGAATCTGTGTTTACCTGATAAATTTTATTGAAATTAGTTGCATAAAGGTATTTTGAATTGCTGGAAAAGCTGATGCCTAATCCAGGTTGAGAATCCTGCCATTGTATAACATTACCATTGGAAAATGTACCCGTACAACGGTCAAAATCGAATAGTCTTGCCTGATTGGTAAAATTGCCCCAAGTGCCGGAATAATAGCGGTAGGCAAACTTATTTCCATCAGGAGAAAACACAGGTTGATTTGCCTGTGCTCCTATATGATTAGGAACCCCTAAGGATTGCATGTTAACGGAGGAAATACCCTGAGGGGTAAGTAATATTTTATAGATCAAATCACTGCTGTCGCGAAGAATGACAATCCACCAGTCTCTGCCGTTGGCATGTCTGCATGCAGATATACCTAATAATACCCTATCATGAATTGCTACTACATTTTTCTGAGTAATCGCACCCCTTCCACTATCCAAACTCATATCAATGATTGAATAGTATAAATCCGAAGGCATATTCTGATATTGGGGAGAAGAATTTCCGCTGTGATGAAAGAGAATGTATTTACTACTATCGCCAGGCATAGGAAGAAAAATATCGGCATGAGTATAAGGAATTCCTGATGTTGAGGCGCACCATTGTGTGGTATAAGGATCAGGATTTAAACCTTTACCATTCATCATTGTATCTCCTGTAACATTCATAATCCAACATCCGTTACTTGCCATCAACAGATTACCATTTTCATCAGAGATATTTCCCTGTGCAGCCCGAAATGCTAATTTTCTTGTTTCCGGTATCACAGTAGCATTTGCTGAATCAAATAATAATCGTGCCTTCTCTGATGTTGTATATGAATCAACAAATAATCCATATCCGAGCAGCCATTGATGATTTCTACCTTGTCCGTTACAATATGATATGTATATCAGGGTAAAAATAATTATATACAAGCATTTTTTCATCGCAGGATAACAAGCTTCATAATTTATTTTGTATATGCACCAAATATTATTCAATCAAAATCTAAAAATCCTTATACAACAAATACCTTTTCCGCATTAAAATATAATTATCCAAAGCAGGTTGCCAGCTGTTGCGGATTTCTTCTTCAGTCAGTCCAGCTTGTATTTGTTTTCTCAATTGATCAGTACCTGCCAGCTTATCAAAAAAGGGATTAAAAAAATTGGTGGAGTCACATTGATACATTCCAATCAGCCAGAATAAATAAAGCTGGTGTGATGCTTTTATATATGTATCACCAAACATGCGCAAATCAAAACCTGAACACTCAACACCTTCATACATTGGTTTTGCTGCAGCACCTGCTTTGCTCTTTGGTGTAAACTGAAATGTTCCTTTGCCGCATCCCGGAAATCCAATTACCTGGAAAGTATAATCAGTGCCTCTGCCCACACTCACTTTAGTTCCTTCAAATAGACATAAAGAGGGATACAGATAAACCGAAGTTATGTTTGGTAAATTCGGAGAGGGCTTCACCGGCAGCTCATAATATTTTGAATGATCCCAGTTTAATGATTTCACATAATACAAATCGCACTTTAAACTGTCAGCCAGCCAATGTTCTCCGTTTAACATCAATGCATACTCCGCTACGGTTAATCCATGAACTACAGGAATTGGATTCATGCCAACAAACGAAGCAAATTTTTTATCAAGCACAGGTCCATCCACATAAAAACCATTTGGATTAGGACGGTCTAAAATCAATAAAGCAATTTTCTTTTGTGTACATGCTTCCATCACATACTGAAGCGTGGAGATATAAGTATAAAAACGTGCACCCACATCCTGGATATCAAATACAACAAAGTCAACATCTTTTAAATCTTCGTCAGTTGGTTTTTTATGTTTGCCATAAAGTGAAATGATTGGCAGTTTAGTTTTTGCATCCACGCCATTTTTTATTGTTGCACCGGCTTCGGCTTCTCCCCTGAATCCATGTTCAGGAGCAAACACGCATTTTATTTTTATTCCGGTTCGCAACAATGTATCCACCAAATGTGTGTTGCCAACCATGGAAGTTTGGTTTGCAACTACTGCAATATTTTTATTGCGTAAGAGAGGTAGATACTCATTCACCCTTTCAGCACCTGTAATTATTTTTTCTTCCTGCGAAAAAACTTTAACAGGAAAGAAAGCAATATTGCAGAGAATTAATAAAACCCTTAACTGTAAATTGTAAACTGTAAGATGTGAACGGCTAATCATCGAGACTTCAAACTTAAAAATTTGATTTGATAAATAATTCGGAAAAATCTTTTTAGATGCTGAATCGATCTTTTTAGAGCCTGTTTAAATTTCATAATTCAAAAAGAATATATATCATCCCTTAGGGATTCTCTCTGTTAACTTTATCCATTTAACTATAAAAATACCATCTCTTCGGGATTTTTTAACGCTGAAAGCGTGTTATGATTATAAAAAGATCAAGCAAACAGTTAAGAATTCCGAAGGGATAATATATAAAAAACTATTTTTTAAAAATTTAAACAGGCTCTTATTAGTAATTAAGAAAACTTTAGTAGTAAAAGCGTGAAAAAATGGTTAAACTTATTACCTTATTTCCTAATCAACATATTAGAGAGAAATGTATAGCAGAATAAGGCAACAAAGGTGTAATGCTATTGTTTCAATTCTACTAAGGTCAAAAAATAAAAAATAATGGTTTAGACTTATCACATGAAAAATTAGTAGTAAAAGTAAAGGGTGAATTGAATTAATTCTGATTAACAAAAAATTAATAGCTTCTTTCCTTGACTTTATTTAAAAATTCGGCTTGAGTAAATACTTAGAATAAAAAGTATCAATCACCACTAATGCTTCATCCGCTGTATCCACAATGGTAAAAAGTTTCAGGTCTTCAGCATGAACATATTTTTCTTCCACCAACACTTTTTGCATCCAGGTATAAATTCCTTCCCAATATTCTTTACCCACAAGCACGATCGGAAACTTTGCAATCTTTCGTGTTTGTATCAGCGTGAGTGATTCAAACAATTCATCCATTGTTCCAAATCCTCCCGGCAAGGCAATAAATCCCTGCGCATATTTGATGAACATAAGTTTTCGTACAAAGAAATAATCAAACGTTATGCATTTATCATGATCAATAAACTGGTTTGGTGCCTGCTCAAATGGAAGAGTGATATTTAAACCAACAGATTTTCCTCCTGCCTTTTGCGCTCCTTTATTTGCAGCTTCCATAATTCCTGGTCCGCCACCGGTGATAACTCCATAACCTTCTGTCGTAAGCTTGAATGCAATCTCTTCTGCCAGCAAATAATATTTACTGTCAACAGCAGTGCGTGCAGAACCAAATATTGAAACACAAGGACCAATACGGCTTAGCTTTTCAAAACCTTCAACAAACTCTGCCATGATTTTAAAAAGTTGCCAGGTGTCGTTGGTTTTTATTTCCTGCCAGTCTTTATCAACAAATGCTTTGCGGATTTTAGCTTCTTCTGAATTCATAGTGTGATTTTTGGACGCAGATTAACAGATGGGAAACAGATACTTTTCATTGATTTTTATTTGATTCATTTCTACAATTTAATTTTTTTATTCTTTATTAATCAAAACAATAATTTCATTTTAATTTGTTCCCATTTGTTAATCTGCGTTTAATAAAATGAATCAATTGTTCTAATCCATTCTTACGATTTCTGCAAAGAAAGGTTTTGCTGATAATACATTAATTCTTTTTTGAGGTAGTGAGCTGTTATTGATTTTTCGTTATCTAAAATTTGTTCAGGTGTTCCCTGGCAAATAATTTCACCACCCCGTGTGCCGCCTTCAGGACCTAAGTCAATAATATGATCTGCAACTTTTATCACATCCATGTTGTGTTCAATCACTAAAACAGTGTTGCCTTTGTCAACGAGTTTATGCAACACTTCAAGAAGGATTCTTACATCTTCAAAATGCAAACCCGTGGTGGGCTCGTCTAAGATATAAAATGTATTACCTGTATCTTTTTTACTAAGCTCTGCAGCAAGCTTCACACGTTGTGCTTCACCACCGGATAATGTTGTGCTCTGCTGACCTAACGTGATGTAACCTAACCCAACCTGTTGCAATGTTTTTATTTTATGGAGAATGGATGGAATGTGTTCAAAATACTCAACAGCTTGTTCAATACTTAAATTCAAAACATCATTTATTGATTTGCCACGGTATCTTATTTCTAAAATTTCGCGGTTGTATCTTTTACCATTGCAACTCTCACATGTTACATATACATCAGGTAAAAAATTCATTTCAATAACACGCATACCAGCTCCCTGGCAGGTTTCGCATCGTCCACCTTTTACATTAAACGAAAACCAACCCGGAGGATAGCCACGAATTTTAGCTTCTGTTAAAGTGGAAAACAAATTTCTTATATCACTGAATACTCCGATATAAGTTCCGGGATTGCTGCGTGGTGTTCTGCCGATTGGTGACTGATCAATTTCAATTACTTTATCCACATGCTCTAATCCCTTAATGGATTTATAAGGAAGTGGTTTTGTAATCGAATTATAAAAATGCTGGTTGAGAATTGGATAAAGTGTTTCGTTAATCAAAGTGGATTTGCCACTGCCCGAAACGCCTGTTACACAAATTAATTTACCAAGAGGTAAATCAACATTTACATTTTTAAGGTTATTTCCTGAAGCGCCTTTAAGTGTTATTTTTTTTCCTGAACCTGTTCTTCGTTTATGTGCGTTGATTTGTAATTCACCACTTAAATATTTTGAAGTAAGCGAATTTGATTCCATCATCTCTTCCGGTGTTCCGCTTGCAACAATTTTTCCTCCGTGAATTCCTGCTCCCGGGCCAATGTCTAATACGTGATCAGCAGCCAGGATTGTTTCGCGATCGTGCTCCACAACAATTACTGTGTTACCAACATCACGCAATTCTTTTAATGAATTGATTAATCTCACGTTGTCACGCTGATGTAATCCAATGCTTGGCTCATCCAGAATATACATCACTCCGACAAGCTGTGATCCTATTTGTGTTGCAAGGCGGATGCGTTGTGATTCTCCTCCCGATAATGATTTAGCACTCCGGTTTAAAGTGAGATAATCCAAACCAACATCCAATAAAAATTTTATGCGTTTGCGAATTTCTTTGATCACTTCGTGAGCAATGGTTTGTTGCTTCTTGCTTAGCTGCGGTTCTAATACTTCAAACCATTGTTGAAGTGTGATGATGTCCATGTTGGCAAGCTCTGCAATATTTCTGTCATTAATCTTGAAGTAAAGCGATTCTTTTTTCAACCGTGAACCTTTACACTCAGGACAAGTGGTCGAAGTCATAAAACGCTGCGCCCATTTTTTAATTTTAGTGGAAGCAAATTCATTCTCCATCTGTGCTCCGATGAAGCTCACGATACCATCAAAGCTCAGGTTGTAACTGTTTACAACTCCGGGAGTAAATTCTTTGTCAACAGTAAATACTTCATTCGATCCGTAAAGAATAACATTCATGGCTTCATCAGAAATATCAGCGATAGGAGTATTCAAAGTAAACCCATATCGTTTTCCAATTGTTTGCAACTGGCTATAAATCCAATTGTCTTTATAATCACCCAATGGAATTATTCCACCTTGTTTAATGCTAAGTTTGTTATCAGGTATAACGGCTTTCATATCAATCTCAGGGATTGTACCGAGGCCATTACATTTTCTGCATGCACCATAAGGCGAGTTGAATGAAAAAGCATTTGGTGCAGGTTCGTCATAGGAAATACCTGAAGTGGGACACATTAAATGCTGACTGAAATGACGCACAACATTTGTTTCCTCATCCAGAATCATCATAGAACCTTTTCCATATTTCAAAGCTGTACGAATGCTGTCAGCAATGCGGAATCGCATATCATCTTTTACCTGAATGCGGTCAACAACAGTTTCAATATCGTGCGTTTTATAACGGTCTGCCTGTAATCCACGTTTGAGTTCTGTAAGTACTCCGTCAATGCGCACGCGGACAAAACCCTGCTGTGCAATTTGCAAAAACAATTCGCGGTAATGTCCTTTACGTCCTCTAACAACAGGAGCAAGCAGCAATAAATTTTTGCCCTCAAACTGCTCCATAATGATATTGATAATTTGTTCATCAGTCTGGCGAATCATTTTCTCACCAGTCATAAAAGAAAAAGCATCCGATGCACGTGCAAAAAGCAAGCGCATGAAATCATAAATCTCCGTAACAGTACCCACTGTTGACCGTGGATTGGTATTAGTGGTTTTTTGTTCAATAGAAATTACAGGACTCAGGCCGGTGATCTTATCCACATCCGGACGCTCCATGTTTCCTAAAAACTGGCGTGCATAAGCAGAAAAAGTTTCCATGTACCTGCGCTGACCTTCAGCATACAAAGTGTCAAAAGCAAGTGAGCTTTTTCCGCTTCCGCTCAATCCCGTTATTACGATTAACTTATTTCTTGGAAAACTTACATCAATATTTTGAAGGTTATGTACTCTCGCCCCGTAAACTTCTACTTTATCCTCTTCAGTAATAATCATTATAAAAAATCAATTTAAGCCGGCAAAATTAAGGATTTAAGTCCTTGGCTCCATAGGTGAACCTATCTCTGATAATGAAGAAAACAGGTTAAAAATTTTAAGAAATCTTACAGTTTATTTCCAACGTGAAATTTTTATAGAGCAAAGATTTTTAAAAATTATTATCAAAATAAAAATGTACCGAACCATTTGTACAAAACATTCGTACAACATTTATTCATTTAGAGTCATGAAGAGTCAGAGAACAGTGTTGAATAAAAATATTTTAAGTAGTTTATTAATTTTTGTTTCAGTGGTAGCGTACGCGCAATCTCCAGTTGCATCTTTTTCAGTTAATGTTAATAGCGGTTGCCAGCCCTTGAGTGTGCAGTTTAACAACACATCTCAAAACGCTGTTTCATATTACTGGGCTTTTGGAAATGGCAATACATCTAACCTTGCTAATCCAAGTAATGTTTACAATCTGTCAGGAAATTATACAGTTACATTAACAGCTTATGATGCGAGTGGAAATTCAGATGTAAAAACCATTACCAATTGCATTACTGTTATTCCGACTCCGGTGGCAGCATTTACTTCAAACATCTCCAATGCCTGTGAGGGATATGGAATAATTCAGTTTACCAATTCAAGTCTGAATTTTGATTCTTGTATCTGGGATTTTGGTGATGGAACAAAAAGTAATGTTTTTAATCCTGTTCATCAATATTCATTAGCAGGAACATTCACTGTTTCATTAATTGTATTTAATTCTCCATTTCATTGCTCTGATATATTATCACAATCGCAATTTATCACTATTCATCCCAAGCCTGTTGTTTCAGTTAATGTTAACTCAACATTTACCTGCGATTCAACTTATGCATTTTCATTTACAGCAGCGGGTTCCAATATGAACTCGTGGAACTGGTCATTTGGTGACGGCACATTTTCAGTTTTGCAAAATCCATTTCATTCTTATAATCAATCCGGCAATTTTAATGTAAAGCTTATTACAACAAGTACTTTTGGGTGTAAGGACACAAGTTTTTTAAACTCAGTGATTACTGTTCAGAATAATCCTGTTCCTATTATTACAGCGAGCGATAGTGTTGGTTGTTCACCCACCACAATAAATTTTAATACCAATATTACCAATGCACAATGGCTATGGAGTTTTGGTGATGGTGACAGTGCTTTCATCCGGAACCCGGTTCATGTTTATGATTCCATCGGAACCTTTTACGTGGGTTTACAGGTAATTTATTCTAACGGTTGCTCACAACAAGTTGTTCTTAATAATTATATAAATATTCTTGATGCACCTCATCCTACTTTTGTATTGGTTAATCGTATAGGTTGTGCTCCTTTAACTGTTCAGTTCAATAACACTACTCCTGGAACATATACTTACGTTTGGGATTTTGGAGATGGAACAACATCAACATCAGTAAACACAACACATACTTATGATACAATCGGAACTTTTATTCCGTCACTCACTGCAATCAGCAGCAATGGATGTAGTAAGACTGCACTCACTTCATGGTATGGCGTGAGTGTTACAGGTCCTGCGGCTGATTTTTCTGCAAACATCACAAGTGGTTGCCCTCCGCTATCAGTACATTTTACTGATCATTCAATGAATGCAACACAATGGTTATGGGATTTCGGTGATGGATTCACATCAACACAACAACATCCATCGCATAATTTTAATACAGGCAGTTATATTGTGACATTAATTGTTACTGATGCACTCGGATGTAAGGATACATTAGTTTCTTCCAATGCAATTAGTGTAACCGCTCCTGTTAATAATTTTTTACCCTCAACCCCGGTTACGGCATGTGCGCCATTTACAGCTAATTTGTCAGATAACTCAGGAGCTCTCTCATGTGTTTGGAATTTTGGAGATGGAACAAGCTCAACATTGCAAAACCCTACTCATGTTTACAATCAACCGGGAACATATACTGTATCATTAACAACACAATCCGCATCAGGTGGTTGTTCGCAATACATTGCTGATTACAGCATATTCATTATTAAAGGAGGAGTTGCTTATTTTACTCATACCGAAACTCATTGTCCGCCTTACCAGGCATTTTTTACTGATAGCTCTACCAATGCAATAAGTTGGTTTTGGGATTTTGGTGATGGTACTACAAGCACCTTGCAAAACCCAACGCATACTTATACTCGCATGGGATATTTTGATGTGAGCCTTACCATAACCACAAATGACGGTTGCACTACCACCTATATTCAAAACTATGGAGTGCACTTTACTTCATTTGGTGCGCATGCCACTGCTTTTACCAATGATACTGTTCCGCCATTCACTGTTAATTATTTTGCAGGTTCAATAGGTGTCACCTCCTGGCTCTGGAATTTTGGTGATGGAACCACTTCCACTCTCGAAGACCCCGTACATGTTTATAATAGTGCAGGGCCATTTACCATTTCATTAACAGTTACAGGAGATAGTTGTACCTATACTTATAATTATCCTCCCGTGAGTTTTGGCGGAGGTGGTGTTATAGTTCCGGGTGGTGGTTCAGGTGGTGGCACTCCTCCTCCGCTTGAATATGATTGTGTACCATATATTGTAAATTTCTCTAATCCTGTTCCAAATGCTGTCACCTGGTTATGGGATTTTGGTGATAATACAACTTCGTCACTTCCAGATCCGATGCATACCTATCTTGATACAGGAATGTATCAGGTAATATTATATACAACTGATTCAACCGGTGATGTTGACACTTTAATTTTTCCAAAAGTGTTTAACATTAAAAAAGCAGATAGTGATTTCACAATCAATACTACTAATACTTGTAACGGTGTATTGGTGAGTTTATCCACACTTGCTCCTGCAGCATCTTATGACTGGAGTTTTGGTGACGGTGCTACTTCAACTTTATCAAATCCTTCACATACCTATCCAAACATTGCATCTAATTATATATTATCATTTAATGTTACTGATACTAACGGATGCAGTGCATACAGTACGCAGACATATTATTCAACAGTTAATAATCCGTTGAGCGCAAGTGTGCAGGAAACCTGTGCCGGTGACACTGTGAATTTTAATTGCGGATCAATAAATTACAGTTCTTATTTATGGGATTTCGGTGATGGAAACATTTCAAATTCTAAAGATCCGTTTCATGTTTATAATGACAGTGGAATTTATAATGTGAGCTTAACAGTTACTGATGTTAACGGATGCACCAATAATTATATTCTTCAAAATGGCATTGAGGTATTTAAACCCGTAGCTGATTTCTCCGTTTCACCACCACTATCATCATGTACTTGGGTGCGTGTTCTTTTAACAAACCTGTCAACCGGTGCTGACCATTACCTGTGGGATTTTGATACTACTGCCGGAACTTCTACAGCAGTAAATCCTCCTGTTTATTATTATGGGTTAGGATATCATGATATTAAACTCACTGCCTATAAAAATATGTGCAGCAGCAGCAAAACAATAAGTAATGTAGTATATGTGCCTAATCGTTCTGTAAATTTCAGTTATGCTGTCAACAGTGAGTGTTTACCTGTAACAGCAGTTTTTACTGATCAGAGTGTGGATGCGGTGAGTTGGTTATGGGACTTTGGAGATGGTAATACTTCTACACTCAGAAACCCTTCACACGTTTATAATATTGTTCCCTACACTGATATTACACTTAGCATAACAGATACCAATGGCTGCACCGTTAGTTTAACCAAACCGAAACCCGCAATGTCGTATGCTTCATTTTCTGTTTCTACCACAAACGGTTGTAATCCCACTTCAGTTTTATTTTCTGATTCATCAGGCAATGTAATTTCATGGCATTGGAGTTTTGGTGATGGAGATACTTCATCGCTGCAAAGCCCTGTTCATATTTATGATAATAATGGAATTTATAATGTTCAGTTAATCGTTCAGGGAACTTCAGGTTGTTATGATACATTAAATCTGGATTCAATAATTACTATTTCATCAAGCACTGCTGCATTTACATCAAATAACACATTCGAATGTCTTCCACTTGTAGCAGATTTTACCGATGCTTCCAGTAATGCTGTTTCGTGGCTATGGAATTTTGGTGATGGTAGCACGTCTTCTAATCAAAATCCTTCTCACATCTATAACCTGCCAGGCGTTTATACAGTTACCTTAATTGTAACCAATGCATTGGGATGCTCTGACACATTGGTAAGGAATGATTACATCACGGTGCGTGGTTCGCTGCCATCATTCACTTTATCTGATTCATCAGGATGCAATCCTGTAACGGTTTCATTCACTGATCAATCACAGGGAGCAATAGGTTGGCAATGGAATTTTGGTGATGGAGCTACTGATTCAATTATTTCTCCTGTACATACTTATAATCTTGCCGGAACATTTATTATCACCTTAATTACAGAGGACACTACAGGATGTTTTACTTCTTTCACTTATCCAAATCCTGTCCAGGTTAGTCAAATGCCTGTTGCGTTATTTAGTGTGAATAACACTGTCGGTTGTTCACCTCTGATAGTTTCGTTTAACAATCAATCAACCAATGCTGATAGTGTGCTATGGGTTTTTGGTGACGGAACTACTTCCACAGATTTTAGTCCTGTGCATGCTTATAACATAGCGGGCAGTTATACTATTATGTTAATTGCTACCAATGCAGGTGGATGTATTGATACATTTCTTCTGTCACAGTCAGTTATTGTTTATCCTCAGCCACAAGCTGATTTTACAAGTGATATAACTGAAGGCTGTGCAACACTGCCGGTTAATTTTACAAATGGTTCTTCCAATTTATACAGCCCTGCATTTCACTGGGATTTTGGAAATGGTGATACATCTGATATCCAGAATCCAACGGAGTTATTTACTACTCCCGGTATTTATGATATCAGTTTAACAGTAACTAATGAAGGTGGTTGTATGGATGTAATGCTTAAGAATGCATACATACGCGTGTATGACCAGGCGCCACCACCCGTTTCTGATATGCGCAGTGTGTCTGTTGTTTCCAATTCAGCAGTTGAGATTGCGTGGGATTTATGTACTTCCACAGATTTTAATTATTATACTTTATTCCGTTTAGATTCTATGAGCGGAGTGTATGACAGCATTTCCAGTTTCAATCAGGGTAATGTAAGCATGAGCCAGGGTTATCCTGTTTATACTGACAATAATTTAAATACCTTAAATAATACTTATACTTATCTTATACAAACTACTGACTTATGCGGAAACAAACAGGACACGAGTTTTTCGACATCACATTCAACAATAAATTTAACTGCATCAGTTGCAGGAAAAGCTGTGGAATTAAACTGGACTCCTTATGAAAATTGTTCAGTTGCCGCTTATGAAATTTACCGCCAGGACAATGAAACGGGGAGTTATGTAAACATTGCATCTGTTCCATCATCAGTAATTAATTTTATTGACACAACCACTTATTGTCCGTTTAAGTATGCATACAAAGTGAGAGCAACAGCGCTTTGCGGTGATCAGCATTTTGTTTCGTGGAGCGACAGTGCAATGGCTCAGCCACAGAGCGATATCTTATTACAACAGGTGGAGATAGTGCGTTCCACAGTGGTAAATGATCATTATATACTTACAGAATGGAAACCGCCTGTGATTGCTCCTGCAACCGTGATGGGATATAAAATATTAAGATCAGGTGACCAGGTTAATTATGTTGAAATTGCAACTGTATCTTCTGCTGAGCTTTCTTATTCTGATTATAATGTGGATGTACACAATTATCAATACTTCTATAAAATTTCTGTAATTAATCAATGCAATATTGAAACAACACCGCTTGACAAGAGTTCCTCTGTTTTATTAAAAGGTGATTACAATGATTTAACATCAAGGCTTCGCTGGACAAAATATCTGCAGTGGGATACAGGTGTAGAAAAATATGTTATTGAAAAGAAAGATGAACAGGGAATGTGGCAGATCATTAAAATTGTAGATGGTAATACTACGGAGATGGAGGATGAGTAAGGAATGCGATTTGTTCCGATTTATCGGAATGATGTGAGAGCCTCAACTCAAAATCTTCTTCCTCAAAACCTGTCCGTGATGGCTTTTTGCGCGGTTGATGGCAACGTTTAATTCAAAGCCAATTAATAATACAAGCGAGTTAATATAAAGCCAGACTAAGATAATCATCAGTGTTCCGATTGAGCCATATACTTTATTATACTGTCCGAAATGCGTGATGAAAAAATTAAAACCGATGGAAGTAATAACAACCAGCAAAGTTGCAAGTAAAGATCCGGCACTGATAAATTTTAATTTCTGACGGTGTGATGGTCCTGCAAAATACAAAAGCGATATGGCGGTAATACAGAGTGCAAATAAAATTATCCATTTACCAAGCTGAAGCAGTACCACATTCAAATTATTTTTTACAAGTGAATTTTTTACGAGATAATATGAAAATACTTCGCTGCTGATGAGTAAAGCAATTGCCAATATGATGAGTGATGCGATGGAGATTGTTAGAAACAATGCTACCAGGCGCTGTCTTAAATGAGAACGCATTGTTTTTCCATGATAGGATTTATTAAACCATTTCATCAATGCCAATACACCCTGAGTAGAAATAAGCAATGCAAAGAAAAAACCAAATGAAAGTAAGCCGCTTCGCTGATGACGGATGATATCTTCAATGGTTGTGCTTGCTGCTTCATAAGTGCTGGCCGGTAAAAAAGTTTTTATCAGTTCTAATAATGTATCCTGAAAATTATCAAGCGGTATATAAGGAATGAGTGTAAAAAGAAAGATGATGGCAGGAAACAACGCGAGAAAAAAACTGAATGCTAGTGAACGTGCACGTGTTTGCAATTCACTTTCTCTCCATCCTTTCAAAAAAAATATTGCTACTTCATAGAGTGATAATCCTTCGAAGCCCGGTAGCTTTACAGTAGCAGCAAAATTACCTATGTCTTTAACAATTTTTTGTTGAAACCCTTTTTCTTTGATATTCTTAAGCGTCATAGTTTAATTTTAAAAAGCTTTGAGACTTAAGTCAAGACTCTTAACCGAATGAGTGAGTGCTCCTACTGAAATAAAATCAACACCTGTTTCAGCATATTGCCTTATTGTTTCTAAAATAATAGAGCCTGAAGCTTCCGTTTGAAAACGTTTATTGATAAGCTGAACAGCTTCTTTTAATAATTCAGGTTTCATATTATCGAGTAAAACACGATTGACATTTCCGTTCTTTAATACTTCTTCCACTTCTTTCAGATTTCGTGTTTCAATTTCAATCTGAAGATTTTTACCTGTGGATTTTAAATATTCAAGTGTGCGGTTAATTGCTGCTTCAATGCCTCCAGCAAAATCGATGTGATTATCTTTAATGAGAATCATATCGTATAAACCATAACGATGATTGTATCCACCGCCAATGCGTACTGCCCATTTTTCAATGTTTCTGCAAAGCGGAGTTGTCTTCCGGGTATCAAGTACTTTGGTATTTAATCCTTCCAGTTGTTTAACATACCTGGAAGTGTTGGTAGCAATTGCGCTCATTCGCTGCATGCAATTAAGTACCAGTCTTTCTGCTTTTAATATGGATTGAACATTACCTTCTATATGAAAAGCAATGTCATTTATCTCAATTGCATCACCATCATTTTTAAAAGTTGTAAATTGAATCTGATCATCAACGATGTTAAAAATCTGCTTCGCTAATTCAATGCCTGCCAGAATTCCTTTTTCTTTTACTAATAACCGTGCTCTTCCTTTCTGGTCACTTTTAATACAAGCCAAAGAAGTATGATCGCCATCTCCCACATCCTCAGCCAAAGCATTGATGATAAATAATTCAGAAGTCATAAAAATAATTTGCCGCAAAGGTGACTAAAAACACAGCATCATTCAAAAGTAAAAAGCCATCCTTACGGACAGCTTTTTAATTTAAGAGAGTGCCTCATCCTGAAATAAGTTGACACAAAAGTTGACTTATATGGAAAACAAAAGAGAAAGAGATTATTCAAGACGGACTCAAAAAGATTACAGTTTAGCATTCAAACTGCAGATTATAGATGAGATAGAAAAAGGCTAC
>JANLZB010000029.1:0-90205 GCA_031366005.1 Bacteroidota bacterium
ATTACTTTATACAAAGGCAAAGAAGTGGTGCAGCGAAACATTGAAGCTGATAAAGCTGTTGATGCTTTGATTGGATTGATAAGGCAGCATGGAGATTGGGTGGAGAAGGAAAGTCATAATTAACTTTGTTTGAAATATATACTCATGAGAAATATCTCTATTAGAAAAAAGGTAATAACATATCTTGCTGATGCTGATGAAAAAAAAGTGAAAGCAGTTTATACGCTTCTTGAAAATGACATTGAATTAAAAACAAACTTTAAATTATCTTCTGCTCAATTGAAACTACTAAACACTGAAAAAGAAAAACATCTAAAGGGTAAATCACCGTCTTACACATGGGATGAAGTAAAAAACAGGATTAGAAGCAGAAGAAAAAAGTGATCCACTTCTCACTGGTTTTAAAAAGTGTTGCTGAAGAACAGATTGATGAGGTTTATAATTGGTACGAGGATCAGCGTGAACACTTAGGAGAAGATTTTTTAGAAGAATTGCAAGATTATTTTGATATCATAAAGAAGTCTCCAGCTATTTTTTCCAAAAATGAAAGCAACTATAATCAGGCTTTTCTTAAAAGGTTTCCTTACGTTATTGTTTATGACATTAATGAAAAAGAAGTTGTGGTTTATTCTGTTTTTCACACAAATCGCAATCCTGATAATAGAATTCAATAATTGAGATATTTAATTTTGCACTCATGCAACAGCAGGTAATCTTCCGCGATTTAGGTTTAATTGATTTTAAAGAATGCTGGGATTTGCAGGAAGAAATTCTTAGTGAAACCATACGCCAGAAAATGGCAAACCGCGAATTGCCTGACGATCAAAAATTTTCTCCCCGTCATTTTTTATTTTTCTGTGAACATCCCCATGTTTATACCTTAGGTAAAAGCGGTGATGAAAAACATTTGCTTGCTGATGTAAATTCATTGCAAAAACAAAAAGCATTATTTTATAAAATCAATCGTGGTGGAGATATTACTTATCATGGTCCCGGTCAAATGGTGGGTTATCCGATTTTTGATCTTGATTTTTTTTTCAACGACATTCATAAATATTTGCGTTATCTCGAAGAAGCTGTGATCCGCACTCTTGAAGAATATAAAATTACTGCAGGAAGAATTGAAGGATTAACAGGCGTTTGGCTGGATGGTGACGACAAAATAAAAGCAAGAAAAATTTGTGCGTTTGGAGTGCGTTGCAGCCGTTGGGTTACCATGCACGGATTTGCATTTAATGTAAATACTGATCTTTCATACTTCAACCAGATTATTCCTTGTGGCATCACTGATAAATCAGTTACCTCACTTCAGAAAGAATTAGGTCGTAAAGTTGATATGCAGGAAGTAAAACATTTTGTGAAACAACATCTGTCAAATATTTTTAGTTTTAATCTTGTAGAAGAAAACAATGAAACTGTTTTTGCTGAAACCAGTAAAACATCATAGCGCTTTATGAAAAAACTATTAAAGATATCTGGCTATACGCTCCTGGTATTGCTGATTGCACTAAACCTTTTCATTGTGGTGACCGGTAAATATTATCTCTATAAAACGCTTGCTTACAATTTTGTTGATATAGATGATCTGGATTTATTTGAACATCGTACAGTGGTTGCAGGCAATGGAGTGGAGTGGCCACTTCATAAAAATTATAACAAAGTAAAAATGCCTGATTATCTTTTACAGGAATTGGTTACTTATAAAAGTGTAGCATTCGCAATCATTAAAAACGACTCACTTTTTTACGACCAATATTGGGAAGGTTATAATAATGCATCGCTTTCCAATTCTTTTTCGATGGCAAAAAGTATTGTAAGCGTGTTAGTAGGTATCGCCATTGATGAAGGTAAAATAAAAAGTATTGATGAACCTGTTGCCAGCTATATACCGGAATTTAAACAAGGTGAGTTGTCAAAAATTACCATCAGGCATTTGCTATCTATGAGTAGTGGATTGGATTGGGATGAAGCGTATGCTAATCCCCTGTCAGCGACTTCCGAAGCTTATTATGGAACGGATTTATACAAGCTGGTTACTTCTCAAAAAGCTATTGCTGAACCAGGAAAAAAATTTTTATATCAAAGTGGCAACAGTGAATTGCTTGCTTTGATTGTTGCTAAAGCAACCGGAAATACATTAAGTGATTATGCTTCTGAAAAATTGTGGAAACCTTTGGAGGCAATGCACGATGCTGAGTGGAGTCTCGATAAAAAAAATGGTAACGAAAAAGCGTACTGTTGTTTTTATTCTGATGCACGTGATTTTGCAAGAATTGGTTCCTTATATCTGCATCACGGCAACTGGAAAGGCACGCAAATTGTTCCTGAAAAATATGTGGATGAATGTGTAGCCTGTGTTCCGTTGCTTGATAATGATAAGCCAAATAAAACCTATGGATTGCATTGGTGGATTTCAGAATTTAATGGTGAGAAAATTTTTTATATGCGTGGTATTTTAGGACAGTATGTGGTTGTATTACCGAAAGAAAATATTGTGTTTGTGAGATTAGGACATAAGCGTGCAGAGAAAAACAATGATGGAGAATTGACTGATTTACCTGTTTACATAAAAGGGGTTCTTGAAATGACTCAAAACAATTAAGATTTAAACTGAATGCTTAAAGATATTCCACAAGTTGCAGTTACGGATATAGCTATTGCCATTTGTCCTGTTGATCTTTCAGAAGATTTTGCAAGTGAGGATGAGCTATGGAATGTGTATATCATCAACCTTAAAAAAACACCAATAGAAAATGTTATTGTGAGTTCACAAGGTTATGGTTCCTATAAAGGAGAGTCTGTTAAAACAACTACATTAAGACAGTTTCTCGGCACGATTGAAGGGAATAGTTTTATGCAGATTGAAGTTATTCAGAAAAAAGTTTTTGGCTTGAACAATGAATATTGGGTAAGCTTTTATATCGGCAAAGAAATTTTTGACAAGAAATTTATTTTTTTACCTGAAACGATTACGGAAGAATTTTTCACAACAATTCCTTTGATTAATGAACGTGGAGTAATGATCCGCTAAAGGGAAACTTTATAAGGCAGCGAAATAGTAAATGTTGCTCCTTCTCCCACTTCACTGGTTACACTAATTTCTCCACCATGAGATTTGATTATATCATAGCTCAAGCTTAAGCCCAATCCTGTTCCCTCACCGGATGGTTTGGTAGTAAAAAACGGTTCAAATATTTTTTCTCTTATTTCTTTACTAATCCCTTCTCCGTTATCACTGATTTCAATAACTAAGTTTTCAACCTGTTGCTTAGTCCTCACAGTTATTTTTCCATCGGTTTTATCCCGTATAGAATAAAAAGCATTATTAAGAAGGTTGATTAATACACGGCTTATTTCCTGTGATACCACTTCTATTGGCTCAAGATCACGATCAAAATCTCTTATTATTTCACAATTAAAATTAGAATTGTTAGCTCTTGTTCCATGGTAAGTGAGATTCAAATATTCATCACATAATGCATTGATATCAGTTGGCTGTTTAGGACCTTTTGATGTACGTGCATGATCCAGCATGTTTCTCACAATGGATTCGGCACGTTTGCCATGCTGGTGAATTTTAGCAAGATTCTGTTTCAAATCATTTCCAATATCCACAATTTCTTGTTCCGAAATAACCGAAAGAATTTCCTCAGTGAGATCAATTGAAAACTGAGAAAAATTATTTACAAAATTTAATGGATTTTGTATTTCATGTGCAATGCCCGCAGTTAGTTTTCCTAATGAAGCGAGTTTTTCGCTTTGTATCAGTTGCACCTGCGATTTTTTTAAATTTTCTAATGCAAGTTCCAGTTCAATATTTTTTTCTTCTAATTCATGCGTTCTTTTCTTAACAAGATCCTTTAAATGCTCTTCGCGGCTTTTAAATTCTCCTATAAGAACATCATTTTGATGTCGCAGTCGCTTGTTAAGTGCTGCAATAATATCCCGGGTCATATCAGGAAACTGTTTCAACACATCATAAAAATCACTTCTATGAATACTTCCCAAAATTGATTTTTCCAATGCAGTAACTGACATAGACCGTGGTTCACTGTCGAGTAGCGAAAGCTCTCCGAAAAATTCACCTTCATTTAATGTGGCTACCTGGTGTTCATGATCATGAACTTTTAATTTACCTGAAAAAATTACATACATAGTATGTCCTACATCTCCTTTGTTGATTATATTCTGATCAGCTGAATAGGTGGTAAACACTAACTTTTCTGCAATATGAGACAATGCTTTATTGTCCGCTTTATGAAACAATGAGATATTACCGAGAAAATTGACGAGGGCCTCCTTGTCCGGAGTTTTTTCCATAAAGCTTTTTTATTTGCAGTAAATATAATTATTTGCAGTATCTTTCTAACAGTTTTTTAACATGTTTATGACTCCTGAAAAATTTGATATCCTCAAAGAAAATATTATTTCCCAGTTAAGAGTTAATTTACTTCCGGGACTTTTTTATCATTCTCCTGAGCACACATTAGATGTAATAAATGCTGCTGAAAATATTGGAGTAGCTGAAAAAATCAACGATAAGGATATGATGCTTTTAAAAACCGCTGCATTATTTCATGACAGCGGATATTTATTCACGGCAAAAAATCATGAGGATAACTCATGCAGAATTGCACGTTTTGTTCTTCCTGATCAGGGATTTAACGAGGATGAAATTAACATTATATGTGATTTAATAATGGCTACTAAAATGCCTCAATCGCCTAAAAATATTCTTTCAGAAATTCTTTGTGATGCAGATCTTGATTATTTAGGTCGTGATGATTTTTATGAATTATCGCGCAAACTTTATGAAGAGATGAATGTATTTAAGAAAGTGGAAAGTGAACATCAATGGAATGAAATTCAAATTTCTTTCTTTGAAAAACATCACTATTTTACTGCTACTTCAAGAAGTTTACGGACTCCGATAAAAGAAAAACACTTAAGCGATATTAAAAACAATCTCCAAGAAAAAATTTGATGAGTTGTTGAATTTTAAAAAAGCACCTGTTGTTTAGATACCAGATTTTTTTCATGATCAAGCAACCATTGCTTTCTCCATAACCCTCCTGCATACCCCGTTAGTGATCCGTCACTGCCTATCACTCGGTGGCATGGAACCACTATTGCAATCATATTTTTTCCATTTGTTGTTCCTACTGCTCGAATAGCTTTTACGTTACCTGTCTTTTTACTCAATTGGAGATAGCTGTAAGTCTTACCAAATGGTATATTCAATAATTCACTCCACACCTTTAGCTGAAAATTAGTTCCCTGTTGTTTAAGAGGCAAATCAAATATCATTCTATCACCTCTAAAATATTCTTGTAGCTGGCTGATTGTTTCAGTGAGCAATGGATGGGATTGTGAACTTGACTTTTGTTTTTCAACAAACAAAATGCTGCAGACATAATCATCTATCACCTTAATTTCGAGGAAACCCATAGGTGAATCATAATATGCTTTTTGTGAGCTGCTCATCTATCTTTGTTTTCAAAGCGAAAATAGTATGTACATTCCAAAGTATTTCAGAAATAATAAACAACAAGAGATAGAAGCATTTATTTCCAAAAATTCTTTTGCAGTAATGATAACTTATGATGAACAGAAACCGATTGCCACACATTTACCATTGGAATTAGAAACTGCCATCAATGGAGAAAAAGTTTTACGCGGTCATATTGCACGTGGCAATCCTCAATGGCGAAGTTTTGAAAACAATCATCAGGTGCTTGCTATTTTCAGCGGGCCGCATAGTTATATTTCTTCTTCCTGGTATAATCATATAAATGTACCTACCTGGAATTACATCGCTGTTCATGTGTATGGGCAAATCAAAATTCTTAGTGAGGAAGAAGTGTATGCATCATTGAAAACGCTTGTGAATAAATATGAAGTAATTTCAAAAAATCCGGTAACAGTAGAAGGAAGGGGTGAATATGCCCGCCAGCAACTTAAAGGAATTGTGGGTTTTGAAATAAGTATCGACAAAATAGAAGGCAAATGGAAGCTGAGTCAGAATCGCGATGATATTGACTTTCAAAATATCATTAATGAATTGGAAAAGTTGAATGAAACTAATGCAAATGCAATAGCTGAAGAAATGAAGAAGCAGAAAAAGTAATCGTTACTGTTTTCGTTTTCTTATTTACAATGAGGTTGAGTGCTCGCTATTAAAGCGTACTTTTGTATCACAAACCCCGGAAACTTTCTTTTCTTTTTAGAAAAAATTTTCCATAAAAAATCAAAAATTATACATGCCATTTAAATCATTAGACATTATTGAGCCTATTCTTAAATCACTAAAAGAAGAAGGTTACACCATCCCTACACCAATTCAGAAAGAGGCAATTCCGATTGTATTGCAAGGTAACGACTTATTAGGCTGTGCTCAAACAGGCACAGGTAAAACAGCAGCGTTTGCAATTCCTATCCTTCAGTTGCTTAGCACAAATAAAACAATTGATAAAAAAAGAAAAATCAGAAGTCTTATTGTTACGCCAACAAGAGAACTTGCTATACAAATTGGCGAAAGCTTTAAAAATTATGGCCGTCACACAGGTCTTTCATGCACCGTAATCTTCGGTGGTGTAAGTCAGCATCATCAAACTATTGCACTGCAAAAAGGTGTAGATATTCTGGTGGCAACGCCTGGACGGTTGCTCGATCTGATGAACCAGCGATTCATTTCATTACATGATATTGAGATTTTTGTTCTTGATGAAGCTGATCGTATGCTGGACATGGGTTTCATTCACGATGTAAAAAAACTTCTTGCGGCTCTTCCAAAAAAACGTCAATCACTTTTCTTTTCTGCAACTATGCCTCCGGAAATTGTAAAGCTTGCAGCCACCATCCTGCATCATCCGCGTAAAGTGGAGGTAACGCCTGTTTCATCTACAGTTGACATCATTCAGCAACAGGTTTATTTTGTGGATAAGGCAAACAAAAGCGATCTGCTTCTGGAAGTACTAAAAGATAAAAACATTAAAACCGCATTGGTGTTTACACGCACCAAGCATGGTGCTGATAAAGTTGTGCGTATCCTGCTGAAACATCATATAAAAGCAGAAGCGATTCATGGAAATAAAGCACAGAATGCAAGGCAACGAGCGCTCACTAATTTTAAAGAGCAAACAACACGAGTGCTTGTAGCTACTGATATTGCAGCACGAGGAATTGATGTGGACGATCTTCAATATGTGATCAATTATGAAATGCCCAATATTTCTGAAACCTATGTTCACCGTATCGGAAGAACTGGCAGGGCAGGTGCGAAAGGAACCGCTCTTTCATTTTGTGATGCAGAGGAAAAACCGTGGCTGCGTGATATTGAAAAGCTCATTGATAAAAAAATTCCCGTTATTGATAATCATCCTTTTCCATTGATGAACAACAACCCTGTGAAAGAAGTAAAGCAACAACACAGAAACAATAATCATCATTCCAGACCAGCAACTGCTCCATCTAAAACAAATTCTTCAGGTGGCAAGAATAAAAATAAATGGTATGGTAAGAAAAAGAGTGTGAATCAATAAAAGTTCATCACTTGTAACATTATCTATCCGTTACTTGCGGAATTAATCATAAGCTTCAATCTTGTTCCGGGCTTAATGTGCGCATTGCGTAATTTGTTAATGTCTTTGATTTGTTCAACAGTTACACCTTCATATCGTTTTGCAATGTTCCAAAGTGTGTCACCGGGTTGTACCAGATGATAAATATATTTATCAGCAGTTGGTTTTACTTTTGTTTTTGTTTCCACAACTGTTTGCTGCGAATCTGAGTCAGGATTGATGCCTTCTGCACCTTCCTCATTTAAAGAAGCAATCAATTGTTCTGAACTATCCATTTTTACATTAGATGCCGTGTTGCCTTTTACATTATCCGAATCTTTTTTTGTAGCTGCTGCGATATTATTTTTTACGTTTTCTATCTCTTTCTTAGCAGCAACAGCTTGAGTTTCTTTTACAGGAACCTTTGTTTTCACCCATGCATATACTGAAAGCGTTTGACCACGATGAACTTTTGTTGTTTTAAGACGATTTAATTTCTTAATATCGTTGACAGTTGCATTATAATTATCAGCAATTTCAGAAAGTGTTTCTCCACGTTTAACGGTGTGTGATTTTTTTATTTTCTTACTTAAAATTTCGTACTTCTTACCATTAGAAGCTGTAATCACATCACCATCATTCGCATCATTTAGAACAGAAGCAAATTGTATAACAGGAGTAATTGGTTTTGATTCAGCATATATATTTTCTTCAAGAGAAATAAATTGCGCCAGTTTATTTGTAGGCAATCTCAATGTTAAAGATGCATCAACATCAGGAATAATATTTCTTTTATAAATAGGATTCAGGTAAGCTATTACTTCCATTGGAAGATCAAGTTGTTTAGCTAATACGCTGAAATTTACCTGACGATTTACCTGAACTGTATCCACCTGAAAATAAGAATACTCAGGAGCAACAGGATATAAATTATGTTCCTTAGCATATGTCATCACATAATTAACTGCTATGAAAGCCGGCACATAACCACGGGTTTCCTGAGGTAGATAAGGCATAATCTCCCAGAAAGTTGTTTTACCACCAGAACGTTTTATGGCACGGTTTACATTTCCTGCACCACAATTGTAAGCAGCAACAACCAATAACCAATCGCCATAAATCTTATACATATCCTTAAAATACTGACAGGCTGCATGAGTTGCTTTTATTGGATCTCTTCGCTCATCAGTGTAAGAATTAACCTTAAGATTATAGAGAATTCCTGTATTATACATAAACTGCCAGAGGCCTGTGGCGCCACAATGTGAAACTGCAATAGGATTTAAAGCAGATTCAACAACTGATAGGTATTTAAACTCCAATGGCAAACCTTCCTGATCAAGAATTTCCTCGTAAAGCGGAAAATACAAATTGGAAAGCCCCATCACGCGTTGAGTCAAACCACGTTTTTTCATTGCATATAAATCAATGAAATCTTTTACATACTTGTTATAAGTAAGAGGAATTGGGGTGTTGATCTTGTTGATACGCTCACTGTATACCTCATTAGAAAACGTAGGGCAAGTGATGCTATTACAAACAACATCACTGGAAGTAAGGGTGTTAAACCGAACAACGTGATTCAATGTAACAAGACTATCAAGCATTGCACTGATAGGATCATAAACCTGAACCTGAGTTTCGGTAGAAGTGGAGTTTACCTGTGCTTTGGATAAGCCATTAAAGAGGCTTAACATACCAATTACAAGAAGCGTTTTTTTAATCATCATTACTTTTTCAATCGTTTAGCGTGTGTCCTTTTACTATGTTTAGGTAAGTTCGAGCCTAAAGTAATAAAAAGGAATCAATTACGCTGTTAATCATACATTCTTCAGTCAAATTTCAGTTTGACTTTTAGTTAAGATATACGATGAGAACTGCAATAAGGTTACCTCATCAAATTTATTTCCAATGGCCTGAATCCCAATAGGAAGCCCGTTTGTGTGTTTGCCAGATGGAATACTGATAGCCGGAAATCCGGTAAGATTTGCAAGAACTGTAAAAATATCTTCCAAATACATTTGAACCGGATCATTGATTGCTCCGATATTAAATGCTGTTCCAGGTGTAGTAGGAAGAAGGAGCAAATCGAATTTTTCTAAAATCTTTTGTGTCGAATCCTGTATCATTCTTCTGATTTTCTGCGCCTTGCCATAATAAGCATCATAATATCCTTCACTTAAAACAAAAGTTCCGAGCATGATTCTGCGCTTAACTTCCGTACCTAATCCTTCGGTGCGCGATAAAGTGAACGCTGATTCGAGGTCAGTTGTTGCCTTGCTTTGATTGCCATATAAAACACCTGAATAACGTGAAAGATTAGAAGATGCCTCAGCAGTTGTGAGTATGTAATAGGCAGGAACCATTTTTTCCAATAAAGACAAACTCACCAATTCAACTTCATGATTATCTTTTTGAAGGCGATTGATCTGTTCTTCTATTTTATTTTTTATTTCAGGATCAAGACCTTTAGCTTCCAGACATTCTTTGATAACAGCTACTTTAAATCTTTTTTCTTTTTGTGATGATCTGCTGAATACTTCAACTTCTTTTTGTGATGAAGTACTGTCATTTAAATCATAGCCAGCCATAATTTCCAGAAGCAGTGCAATATCATTTGTAGTGTTTGCAATTATTCCCAGCTGATCGAATGAAGAAGCAAATGCAATTAAACCATACCTCGAAATTCTTCCATAAGTTGGTTTCAATCCAATCGTTCCGCAAAATGCTGCCGGTTGACGAACAGAACCTCCCGTATCAGAACCAATAGCAGCATGACACATTCCTGCCGCAACAGTCACAGCCGAACCACCAGACGAACCACCAGGTACTTTATCAAAATCCAGAGGATGATGCACATTTCCATAAGGCGAATGCTCATTGGATCCACCCATTCCAAATTCATCAGCATTGCAACTTCCGATGATGATCACATCTTCTGCTAACAATCTTTCAATAGCAGTTGCAGTATATAATGATTCAAATCCTTCAAGCAATTTTGAACAAGCTCCCTGCTGATGTCCTTTCAAACAAATATTGTCTTTAATAGAAATAACCATTCCGGCTAATCTGCCTGCTTCTCCTTTTGCAATCAACGCATCAATCCGCTTTGCATTTTGAATGGCTTCTTTATCAAAAACATTTACAAAAGCATTAAGCTGTTTTTTTTGTTCGATAACTGACAGAAAATCTTTAACAATTTCTTTACAGGATGTTTTTCCTGATCGTATGCTTTGTTGAATTTCAGTTAATGAATTTTGCATTGAATGATGAGATGATGCTAAGGCATATCAATAAATTTTGATTGTGCTTTAGCAAAAATAAATTTTAAGAGGTTGTTTTAAATAATTTAAGCGGAATAAAAAAAGTTACCCTACCAGTTCTGCTTCTGCATACATGGATTGACGTAAGGCCTTCACCTTTTCATCTGCCAGGTATTCATCATAACTCATGCGCTTATCAATTATTCCTGAAGGAGTAATTTCAATAATGCGATTTGCAACCGTTTGCACAAACTCATGATCATGAGAAGTGAAAAGAGCAATGTGTTTCCAATCTTTCAACGCATTATTAATTGCAGTGATAGATTCAAGATCAAGATGATTAGTAGGTTCATCCAGTATTAAGCAATTTGCATTTGTAAGCATCATACGGCTGATCATACATCTTACTTTTTCTCCACCGCTAAGTACATTCGACATTTTAAGAACTTCCTCACCGCTAAAGAGCATTCTTCCTAAAAATCCTCTTACATAAGTTTCTTCTTTCTCGGTTGAATATTGTCGAAGCCAGTCAACAAGATTATCCTCACCGTTAAAAAACTTTGCATTTTCATTAGGTAAATAAGAGCGGGTAATCGTACTTCCCCATGTATAAGTACCTGTATCCTGTGATTCAGCTCCCATTAATATTTCAAAAAAAGTGGTAATGGCTAAGTGTTCTTTGGAGAGTATTGCAACTTTGTCACCCTTGCTCAGGCTGAATGTAATGTCACTAAAAAGAAGTCTGCCATCAACGCCTGCTTTTCCAAGATTCTCAACCAATAACAACTGATCTCCACAATCACGCTCAGCTTTAAAAACCACGCCCGGATATTTACGGGTAGATGGTTTTATATCATCAATCACTAATTTCTCAAGCAGCTTTTTACGGCTTGTGGCTTGCCGCGATTTGGATGCATTCGCACTGAACCGTTCAATAAATTCCTGCAACTCTTTACGTTTATCCTCTGTCTTTTTATTCTGGTCAGATCGCTGACGCAATGCCAGCTGACTTGATTCATACCAGAAAGTATAATTACCTGTGTAGAGTTGCATCTTTCCGAAATCAATATCTGCAACGTGTGTACACACTGCGTCAAGGAAGTGACGATCGTGACTAACAACAATAACTGTATTCTGGAAATCAGCTAAAAAATTTTCAAGCCAGGTGATCGTTTCCACATCCAGATCATTGGTTGGCTCATCAAGCAATAAAATATCGGGATTACCAAAAAGAGCTTGTGCAAGCAGCACACGCACTTTCTCTTTTCCATTCAGCTCACTCATGAGGCGATTGTGATAATCCTCATGAACTCCCAATCCACTTAAAAGATTTGCTGCATCACTCTCTGCATTCCATCCTTCCATTTCTGCAAATAAAGTTTCCAGTTCTCCGGCTTTCACACCATCAGCTTCGCTAAAATCAGGTTTTAAATAGAAAGCATCTTTCTCCTGCATCAGATCCCAGAGTTTTTTATTTCCCATCATCACTGTGTGTAGAACATGTAAATGATCAAACTCAAAGTGATTTTGACGAAGTACACCCATACGCTCACCCGGGGTAATTGAAACCTGGCCGGTAGAAGGATCTATATCGCCAGAAAGAATTTTTAAAAAAGTTGATTTTCCTGCTCCATTGGCACCTATAACTCCGTAACAATTGCCGGGAGTAAACTTTAGATTAACATCTTCGAACAACACCCGTTTACCATAGCGCAGAGAAAGATTTGATACTGATAACATAGTAATATTTTTTGAAGGCGCGAAGGTACGGATAAAAGCCTCAGGCTCCACAGGTTTACAGAGGGCAAGACTCAATTTTATTACCCATAGAATATCTGCAAATTGCCATTCGCTTTTCGTATTTTACTTTTCTACCTTTGAGCAAAATCTATTTCAATGGGCAAATCAAAGGCAAACGCAACGGCTGCACTTAATTTTAATACCAAATGGAGTTATTCACCCGCTCCTGAAAGTGCTGACCATATAAAGCTGCAATCACGTTATGATCTTTTTATCAATGGAAAATTTACGGCACCTGAAAGCGGGAAATATTTTGATACAATAAATCCTGCAACAGAAAAGAAAACCGCAGAAGTTGCAGATGCAAATGCTGCTGATGTTGACAATGCTGTGAAGGCAGCACGTAATGCTTATGATAATACCTGGACCAAAATGCCTGCCGCAGAGCGGGGAAAATATATTTATCGCATAGCACGTATCATGCAGGAGAAAGCACGTGAACTGGCTATCATCGAGAGTATGGACGGAGGAAAACCAATTCGTGAAAGTCGTGATGTGGATGTACCGTTAGCTGCTGCACATTTTTTTTATTATGCAGGGTGGTGTGATAAAATGGATTATGCTTTTCCCGGTCGCACCGCAAAACCTATAGGTGTGGCAGGACAAATTATTCCATGGAATTTTCCACTATTAATGGCTGCTTGGAAAATTGCACCTGCACTTGCAGCTGGTAATACCGTTGTATTAAAACCTGCTGAAACCACTCCGCTCACTGCCTTGAAACTTGCAGAAATTATTCAGGAAGCCGATCTTCCTCCCGGTGTTGTAAATATTATTACAGGTGCCGGAGCAACAGGTGCCGCAATTGTAAATCATCCGGGTATTGGTAAAATTGCATTTACCGGTTCAACTGATGTAGGAAAGATTATTCAGCGAGCTTTAGCAGGAACAAATAAAAAATATACACTTGAATTAGGTGGCAAAGCTGCTAATATTATTTTTGAAGATGCAGCCATTGACCAAGCGGTGGATGGAATTGTAAACGGAATATTTTTTAATCAAGGTCATGTGTGTTGTGCAGGCTCACGTTTGTTTGTGCAGGAATCAATTGCTGATACTGTGTTACGCAAATTGAAAGACCGGATCGAAACATTAATCATTGGTGATCCATTGGATAAGAATACTGACATTGGTGCAATCAATTCAAAAGAACAACTGAATAAAATAAAGCGTTTGGTAAAAGCAGGTGTTGATGAAGGTGGTGTTTGTCATCAATCATCGTGTGCTATTCCAACCAAAGGTTTTTGGTTCCGACCAACATTATTTACCAATGTTGCGCAAAGTAGCAGAATTGTACAGGAAGAAATTTTCGGACCTGTGTTAGCGATACAAACTTTTCGTACTGTTGAAGAGGTAATTGAAAAAGCAAACAACACACCTTATGGCTTATCAGGTGGTGTGTGGACCGATAAAGGAAGTAAAGTATTCAAAGTTTCAGCCGCATTAAAAGCAGGAGTGGTTTGGGCAAATACTTATAATAAGTTTGATCCAACTTCCCCTTTCGGTGGATATAAGGAAAGTGGTGTTGGCAGAGAAGGTGGATTGCATGGATTGATGCCTTATGTTAAGTTGAATTAAATGATTAAGTTGTTTAGTTGATGAGATGTTGGGTTGTTAAGTTGTTGTAAAGAAATATTGTTATGAAAAATTCAGTGATTAATGTTGATAAAGAAATAATGGGGGGTACTCCGGTATTTATGGGAACAAGAGTCCCAATTCAATCATTATTTGATTATGTGGAAGGAGGTGATACATTGGAAGATTTTCTAAGAAGTTTTCCTTCAGTAAAAAAAAAGCAGGCTATTGAAGTATTAAAACTTGCTGATAAGATTACTCAATCCTTTGCAATGGAAAATGGTTTTTGAATAGTTCTAATTATAAACTCATACATGCTTAAACAGAATACTACAAATGAAAAAATCAGTAGTCATCTCGGATAAAGAAATAATGGGAGGCACTCCGGTGTTTAAAGGAACGCGCGTTCCATCAGAATATCTTTTTGAATATTTAGAACGAGGCAAATCAATTAAAGATTTTATTAAAAGCTTTCCAACTGTAAAAAAGAAGCAGGCAATAGAGGTTATTAAGCTCGCAGAAAAACTATTATTCAATCGTGAGGTGTGAAAATATTTTTTGATGAAAATATTGATCCTGCTTTTAAATCTTTATTTGAGGGAGATATTGTAGAAACTGTTAAGTCAAAAAACTGGCTCGGAAAGAAAAATGGCGAATTGCTCGGATTAGTCGTCTTTAACGGATTTGATGTATTTATTACAAAAGATCGAAATCTAAAATATCAGCAGAATCTGAATAAATTGGGAATTACAATCGTTGTGCTAATAAGTAAATCAAATGATGAGAAAGATTTAACGGCTCTATTATTAAAAGCAAAAAAGCTTCTTAAATCAAAATCAACAAAAAGAATAATCGAAATCAGTTAAAAAAATATTTTGACAATGGAAACAACAATAAAATCTAAACCGACTAAAAAGATTCAGAACGAAAATGGCCATTCATTAAATGGTCATGATGAATCAAAAAGGTTAGCGGTTCAAAAAACATACAAGCTTTATTTAGATGGAAAATTCCCGAGAACAGAGTCTGGTCGTTTCACCAAATTCACGGATGCAAACGGAAATCATCTGGCAAACATTTGTCGTGCTTCGCGAAAAGATTTACGTGATTCGGTTGTGAGTAATCGAAAAGCACAACATGACTGGGCTAAGAAAACAGCGTATAACAAAGGACAAATTTTATATCGTATTGCAGAAACATTAGAATCGCGCAAAGCACAGTTTGTGGATGTGATGATGCTACAGGGATATAAAGTTAGTGATGCAACTAAAGAAGTTGTAAATGCAGTTGATGCATTGGTTTATTATGCAGGATGGAGTGATAAATACATGCAGGTGTTCAGCTGTGTGAATCCGGTTGAATCTTCTCACTTCAATTTTTCTTATCCTGAACCAACAGGTGTTGCTTCTTTAATAGCAGAAAACAATTTTGCTTTGCTTGGATTGGTAAATATGATTTCTCCAGTGATTGTTGGAGGAAACACTTGCACAGTTTTATCATCAGAAAAATATCCACTTACAGCAATTGATTTTGCAGAAGTATTAAACGCCTCTGATGTTCCCGGTGGAGTAGTAAATATTTTAACAGGTCAGCGAAAAGAACTGATCGGACATTTTTCTTCTCACATGGATATTAATGCAATTGTTTACAGTGATCTGGAAGAAGCACAAATAAAAATAGTACAAACTAATGCTGCATTAAATGTGAAACGTGTTGTAGATTTTTCAAATGATGATGCACTCACTCCTTATCGCATTATGGCTTGCCAGGAAATTAAAACTACGTGGCATCCGGTAGGGATTTAAAAAGCAAGTGCAATAAAAATGAGACAGGTATAAAAAGAAGATTTTTCCTTCCTTTTTGTTACGTTGTTGACTTATGGCTTTGTCAATGTCAAATGATGAATGCCCTCCATATTGCTCGATTATAAATAAGAGACAACCGTTTTATTTCATGAGATTCGAGCAACAATGCAATTAATTCCGGTTCGCAAAGTGTATAAGTAATATTTGCAATAGCAGCCAGTAAGGGAAGCTTCGCAGATCCCTTTGCAGTTGGAGTAGAATAAATTCTGCTCTTGATATTAAATGCTTTAACTACTATACTTCTCTTAATTGTTGAGCTTTTCGAATGCTACAATTTTTTTACCATCGTTAATAAGAATTGCGATTTCAGTAATTGCATGCGGTCTTTGATAACTTCCGGTTGTTCAATATCAATAATTGCCTATAGTGTTTTTGAAAAATAGGGTGTAAATATTTATAGATCAGCTAATAGAGAACATTAATTCAGTTATTAGCTTTTTGAAAAATATAAACTAAACTTGAATTTTGGGTTATTTCCTTTCTGCCTTTTATTGTAATTTTTATTCCGTTAATAAAAGCGTTTAAATAATTTGTTTTCCCGTTCTTATATTTTTCACTTAGTATGGAAATATAAAACGGATCATAAAACATTGGATGAATTGCAATTAATTTAAGACCTAATTTACCAAATAATGAAAGTATATCCTTTTTTGAGAAATGATATAAATGCCTTGGTACATCGTAACCAGCCCAGTATTCATTATAATGATCCGCATCCCATGATTCGCGGTTTGGAACCGCAATTATAATAAACCCTCCAATTCCTAAAGTCTTCTCTAATAAATAAACAGTTTCTTTTAGATCATGAATATGTTCCAATACGTGCCACAACGTAATTACTCCAAATTTACCTTCATTTATCGTTTGTAATGCTTTCGGATTCTCTATATCGAGCTTATAGTTTGCCTTGGACATTTCTCTTACTTCTAAAGATGGCTCAATTCCTTGGCAGTTCCATCCTTCTGCTTTCATGGCTTTTAAAAACTCTCCCGTACCAGAACCATAATCTAAAATAGATTTTTGAAAAGGATTTAAGGCGGTAATCTTATTTACTTTCGATTTAATTGCAATACTTCTAATTTTCTGATAAACGAAATTCAATAATCCTTTTGTGGAATTACTATGCGAAATGTAGGCGTCAGATTTATAATATTTATCAATTTCTTGATGATCAGGTCTGGGGTTTGTAAAAACTAAATCACAAAATTGGCATTTTTCTATTTGAAATGTTTCATGTGAAACGGTATAATCCAGACATTTTAAAAATGTGGAAAAATCTCTGTGTCTGCATATGGGGCATTCTCCTAAAGTTTCCATTGTTCCACGTGAAAAATTATCGTCCCATATAAGCCATTAAAATGGAAATGTCAGATGGATTAACACCGCTAATACGAGAGGCCTGACCTAATGTTTTAGGTCGTATCTTCCCGAGTTTTTGGCGAGCTTCTTTTGATAAGGCATTAATCAGATCATAATCTAACTGCTCATATAGTGTTAAGTCTTCCAAACGATTTATCTTTTCTACTACTTCATTTTCTTTGATTATATAGCTTTCATACTTAATTATTATTTCAACTTGCTCTATTACATCATTTGGAATATTATAATCTGTAATATAGTTAGCTAAAGCAGGAAAAGCATCAATCATTTCCGGAAGATTAATCTGTGGTCTGGTAAGTAAGCTATAATAACGAACTTTTTGTCTTATAATATCCGTTCCTTTTGATTCTAACCATGAATTGGCTAATTCCGGAACTACTCCATTATCTTTTAAATAAATAATAATAGTAGATACTTTTGCTACTTTTTCAGTTACATTATTCATTCTATTCTGCGAAGCAAGACCAATCTCAAAACCTAAAGGTGTTAGTCTCTCATCAGCATTATCTTGTCTGAGTAATGTCCGGAATTCAGCTCTCGAAGTAAACATTCTATATGGTTCATCTGTTCCTTTCGTTATCAGGTCATCTATCAATACTCCTATATAAGCATCCGAACGTTTTAAAACAATCTCTGATTGCTTATTAATCTTCCTATGAGCGTTAATACCTGCCATTAAGCCCTGGCAAGCAGCTTCTTCATATCCAGTTGTTCCGTTTATCTGACCAGCAAAATAAAGATTAGAAATAAGTTTAGTTTCCAATGTATGATTTAATTGAACAGGTGGGAAATAATCATATTCTATGGCATAACCAGGTCGAAACATTTTACAATATTTCAATCCGGGAATTTGCTTTAATGCCTCATATTGCACATCTTCAGGTAAGGAAGAAGAAAAGCCATTTAAATAAATTTCCACTGTATTCCATCCTTCGGGCTCAACAAAAAGTTGGTGACGATCCCTTTCAGCAAAACGATTAATTTTATCTTCTATAGAAGGGCAATAACGAGGTCCTATACCCTGGATTCTTCCTGTAAACATGGGAGATTTTTCAAATCCTGTTTTAAGAATTTCGTGAACTGCGTCATTGGTATAGGTAATATAACAACTTCGTTGCGTTTTTAAAGGCGTTGTATCAGAAAAAGAAAACTTTCCGGGAATTTCATCACCCTTTTGTTCTTCCATTTTGGAATAGTCAAGTGAACGTCCATCCAGTCGTGGAGGGGTTCCGGTCTTCATTCTACCACTATCAAAACCAAGATTTACTAATTGTTCTGTTATACCAGTAGAAGCTTTTTCTCCCGTACGGCCTCCACCAAATGTTTTTTCTCCGATATGAATAATACCGTTTAAAAATGTACCGTTAGTAAGCACTACGGATTTAGCATTAAACTCTAAACCCATTGATGTAATTACTCCACAAACACGATTCTTTTTTATAATTAAGGAATTAACCATATCCTGCCAGAAATCCACATTAGGAGTGCGCTCTAGCATGGTTCTCCATTCTTGTGCAAATAGCATCCTGTCATTTTGGGTACGAGGACTCCACATTGCAGGACCCTTAGAACGATTTAACATTCTGAATTGTATCATGCTCCTGTCGCTTACTATACCCGAGTAGCCTCCCAAAGCATCTATCTCCCTTACAATTTGACCTTTGGCAATTCCACCCATAGCAGGATTACACGACATCTGAGCAATAGTCTGCAGATTCATTGTAATTAATAAAACCTTTGAACCCATATTAGCTGCTGCAGCTGCTGCCTCACAACCTGCATGACCGGCACCAACAACAATCACATCATATTCAGGATATAGCATTTTTTATGTTGCGTCATTGCGAGGAACGAAGCAATCTGTTTCAGAGCGGCAGATTGCTTCGTTCCTCGCAATGAAGGATTTTAGTTCCTATTTACAAAAAGGAGCGCAAAGATAAATAATAATCCTCCTTGCGTGTCATGGCCCACTTTGCTTTTGGAGACTTGTCCTTATACCCACAGAGATGCAAAACACCATGTGCCATTACCCGGTGAATCTCATTTGAAAAATTATTTTTTAAAGTCTTTGCGTTTTCTTTAATGCGTTCAATGCTGATAAAAACATCACCTTCGACACTCCCCTCAACGTTTGAATTATCAAAAGTGATTACATCTGTATAATCATCATGATTCAGATATTGCACATTGATGTTATGCAAATATTTATCACTGCAAAAAATAAAATTAAGATGATGAAGACGATAATGTTCTTGGACTATAAGGTCATTCAACCATAAACGAATCGTATTCTTACTTTGTAAAGTAAACTTAATGTCTTCTGAAAAAAATAAGATATCAGGTTTCCCCAACTTTATTTATTCTATAATATGCCCACCCGTCTTAAAATACAGCTCTACCACTCTGCCATTCTCTGAAAAAATAATTTGGTCAGCGAGATGTTTCATCAGGAAAACTCCTCGTCCTGTGGGTTTTTCAAGATTTTCAGGGTCAGTAGGGTCAGGCAGATTCATATAATCAAAACCCTTGCCTTCATCTGTTATAACAAAAGATACCTGGTCAGGCTCCACCTCGTAAGAGATATGAACCATTTTTTCAGCATCGTATTTATTGCCATGCTGGATAGCGTTATTAACAGCCTCTGTTACTGCAACAAGCATATTTCCATAACATTCTTCGTGGATGTTATTATCCGTTTTTATTTCGTCAATCAGTTTCTCTACGAGGTTAATGCTCTCAGGCTGAGAAACGATTTGCATTTTTGAATTTGGTTTTGCGGGGTTCATCATCATAATTAGTTCTCGATGCTTTGAAAGTACGAATTAACTAAGTTTTTGTAAAAGGTAGTGAGCGAAGGCGGAATGGTTTTCAACAATTCTGTTTCACGAATCTGGAGCTTTTTATATTCCTCAAACTGGGGAGGGTTTCGATATATATTATTTTTTGCTTCATTGGATTCTCTTCTCTCTTCCTGATCACGTTCACGCTCAGCTTTTTCACTTTCGAGCAGGCGGGTTAATATATCCTGCTGACGATTCAGCGTTTCTTCGGTTATGCGTTTGTTAACAATATCCTTTTCATTCTCTTCCATCTGCTTGGCAATTTTTCCCAGATCTCCAAGCTTTCCTTGCCCGTCCTTATTCTCGGTATTGTTTAATTCCTGTAATGCATTGCGGATGGCTTCCTGTTGCGCTGCCATTCGTGCCAACTCCTCACTCATGCCGGGCATACCTATTCCCATACCTTGTTTTTCACCGGGTTTTTCACCAGGTTTTTTCCCGTTTTGCATTTTACCCTTCATATCTTTCAACTGCTGCGAAAGTTTTTCCTGCATCTTTTTTAAATCTGAGGCCGATGGACCAGGTTTACCTTTACCCGGCTTTTTACATTTTCCATCACCTGGTTTTTGTGACATCATTTGCTGCTGCATCTGATTCAGCGATTCACTCAGCATCAATGCAAGATTGTTAGCCGCTGTCATAATATATTGCTGGTTGCTTCTTGCCTGTGGAACAATCCTATCCTGCAGATTCGCAATGGCCTTCTCCGCATTATCGTTAATGGCAGTTATCTGTTCGTTGACCGCTGACTGTATCTGTATCACTCGTTTGCTTAATGCAAGTAATGAGTCTTCAATCATACCTGCATCATCTTTTAATTTTCGCTGTTGCTGAGAAAGTTTTAGATAACGTGGATTGTTTATATCAATGGATTTAAGGTCTTCCATCAATGCCTCCTGGTCGAAGGAGAATCGTAAAATATTTTCGAGTAGTGCACGCATCGCCTGAGCATCTTCTTCGTTCTGTTCTGCCTCATCTGCTTCCTGTGCCTTTTTCATTTTGTCAGCCATCTGCTGCATTTTCTCTGAAGCACTTTTTTGCGATTTGCTTGCTTTGGATTTCTTTCCTTCACCCAGTTGCTGCTCGCTTTGCTTCATATCCTCTTCAATGTTCTTTTGATCTTCGTCAGTATTTCCTAAGTCTTTTTTGTCTTCAAGCTCCTGGTTTTTCTTTTCAATATCGTCTAAATCTTTTTTTAGTTCATCAAACTTCTGACCCAAATCTTTTTGCTCTTTCTCTAAATCTTTAGCATCAGAATTTTTATCTGCTGATTTCTCCGCAAGTTTCTCCTGGTCTTTGGCAAGCTTCTCTAAATTTTCAGTCGTTTCTTTTAATTTCTGTTCCAGTTCCAACTGTTTAAATAATTCCAGTGCACGATCCATTTCCTTCTGCAAATCTTTGTTCTCGAGTTTCATCTTGTCCATCATCTCCTGCAACTGTTGCTTGTCAATTTGCGCCATCAGCTTCTCTAGTTCTTTCATCATCTCCTTCATTTCCGGGCTCATCAGTTTGTCAAACAACTCTTGTAGCTGACGTTGCTTTTCAGCAAGCTCTTCATTCTCTTTTCTGAACTCACTTTGCTTTTGTTGATTCTGCGAACTTTTCTCTTGTATTTCCTTTACTTTTTCTTCTAATTGCTTTTGTTGTTCCAGTAAATCTGAAATCTTTTTCTTGTCTTCGTAATCAAGATTTTTCTTGTTCAACATTTCCTTGCTTACCTGGTTCATATCCTTCTGCAACTTCTTTGCTTTGGATAATCCTTCACTCAAATCATCCTTCAACTCTTTGTTTTTCTTGTCTTTATCCTCGGCAAGCTCGCGATCAGTTGGTGCTTTAAAAATATTGGATTGGCTTCGCGATGATTTATTTCCATTCACACCATCATTATCCGACACTTCAAAATAATATTCCAACTCATCACCCGGCTGAAGATTAACTTTTGCCAAATCCCAGTAATGGAAAAACTGATCTTGTGTGCTGTGGTTAATTGAAATATTTTCAACATGTAATTCTTCTGAATGTGGAAGGCTATCCGATGATTTTAAAAAACGATACCTGAATTGCAGCTTGCTCAATCCATAATCATCTTTCACTAATCCATGGAAATAAAGTTTTTTAAATGAGGTGGAATCCTCCTGCTGGCTTACTTCAATTGAAGGATACATATCAGGCACCACATTCACAGTGTAACTCATCGAATCTCGGTTCTGCATGTATTGATTAGCTGTGTGAACTGAATAACTGTTGTTGTGCAACAATCTCCTGGTCACACTGTACTTCTCATCGCCACTACCTAAGTTAAAACTTGTATCCTGGAACGCCATGCGAAACTGCGAAGTATTTTCAGTAGCGAAGTTCCATGTAACCACTGTACCTGCCGGTAAAATCAAATCTCCCGTATTCTTTAGTTGTTCAGCCGGTTTTCCCAGGTAAGCAGGGTATTTCAAATCAATGCTGAATTGTGTAACCACCGGATTTGGAAAAGCCTTCAGTTCATGATCATCAGAACTATAACCATCAGCCATCAATCTAAAACCTATGCTCTTCTGCACCTTGCGGAATGTATAATTAAACGTAACCGTGTTTTCTTTATCCAGCTTAAACTGGTTTCCATTCACTTCCACATACACTTCCTGCGGAATCTCCTTCCCGGTCAGTTTCACCTGTAAGTTATAATCATCATACTGTACAACTTCCAGTTTATTATTGACAATCTTAAAATCAAACGGTGCCGGCTTTTTAAAATAAGTGGTATGATGAAACAAACGGTTTGTGCTGTCAGTAATCAGGCTCGGAGCGGCAATCACAATAAATAATAAAACAAGCGCAGGAATAGCTGCATAACGCAAATACTTTTTATTCTTGCTAAAGTCAACTGCTGATGCAAAAGGAATAGGTTTAAGCTCTGCACTTTTTTGATTGATGCTGGCATAAATAAGTTCCGATTGTTCAGTTGAATTACCCGCCAGTTCCTTTAATTGTAATGTGTTCAGCAATTTATCACTGATAGTTGGAAAATGTGCACCAACAATACGTGCCGCTTCTGCATGACTAATGATATGCCCCAACTTATATAAATGCGAAATCGGAATAAGAATCAAACGGTAAACAATAAACGCTGTACCTAACAAATAAACGTAAAATAAAACCGAACGCACCGCTGGGCTGAACCATGCAAAACTTTCAAGTAGCGTTAACACAAGAAAAAACGCAAGCAAAGCCGTGAAACTATAAATAACTCCACGCAGCAACTGGTTCTTATAATACTTACGGATAAACCCATCTAATTTCTGAATGAGTAAATCGTAATTAGAGAGAGATGATGTCATTTTCTTTTACAAAGGTAAGCTTTGAATCCTTTAGAAACGTAGCTCCACACGCTTTAGTACGAAAGCAGCTTATCAAAAGTTATAGGTTTTTTTCTGCAGACTGTAAACTGCCGATTGCCTTTTTTTTATATGGCATTCGTTTTTATCTTTAATAAAAAACAATATGTTACTCGGAGTACATTGTTCGGTTGCGGGAGGATTAGAAAATGCATTTGCACAGGCAGCAGAACTTAACATAAACACGTTCCAGATTTTCACGCGAAACCAACGTCAATGGAAAGCGAAACCCATTACGGCTGATGAACAGAAAAAATTTAAAGCTGCGCTCAGGGCTTCCAATGTAAAAACCGCTTTCTCGCATTGCTCTTACCTCATAAATCTTGCTGCAGGTGATAATGACATGCTCATCAAATCAATCACAGCATTGATTGAGGAAGTGGAACGCTGCACGGCACTCGGCTTATCTTATTGTGTATTACATCCCGGTGCTGCAGGCGGACAAACAATGGAAGATGCTATTTTCAAAATTGCTGAAGCATTAAAAATTGTGCTGCTGAAAACGCCATCAAGCAAAGTGATGATATTGCTTGAAATTACTGCAGGTCAGGGATCAAGTGTAGGAGGAAAGTTTGAAAACCTGAAAGAAATATACAATCATGTAAAAAGCAAACGCATCGGGTATTGTTTTGATACCTGTCATGCCTTTGCTTCGGGATACGATATCAGAACAGAAAAAGGAATGGCTGTCACCATGAAAGAATTTGACGATATTCTTGGTATAAAAAATCTTAAAGTCTTTCATCTCAACGACAGCAAAGGCGATCTCGGTAGCCATCTTGATCGTCATGAGAACATAGGTAAAGGAAAATTAGGTCTCGCACCTTTCCGTTACATCATGCAAAACTTTCCTGATATTCCTAAAGTGCTTGAAACACCTAAAGAAGATGATGGAGATAAAATAAATCTTTCGGTGCTGAGGAGGTTAATAAATGCATGAAATATCGCTTACTCAAACAAACTCATCTGCACACTTTCTCTTTTTAAAATTACCTTTCTCAATGATGGCAATGAAGCAGGAGCAGTACGGATTGCATACACATCTGTTTCTTTATCTCTTGACGCAACTACAATTTTAATTTTTCCTGCATTATTTTCAAACAACTCATGCACCAGCTCAGGACAATTATTGTTTTTACTTAAATGAGATAAAAATAAATGGCTCATATAAGCAGGCTTGTGATCAAGAAAAAGTTTTAATGCCTGAAGATTTGATAAATGCCCTTTACCTCCTCGTATTCGATTTTTTAAATGAATGGGATATCCACCGGTTTCCAGCATTTGCTCATCATAATTTGTTTCAAGAAAACACGCATGACATTGTTTAAAATAATGGATCACTTGCTTGCATGCTATTCCAATATCGGTAATCACACCCACACGGATTCCATTTCCTTCTACTAGAAAACTATATGGATCAATGCCATCATGAAACTTTGCAAAGGGAATTACGGAGAGATTTCCAATCGAAACAGGTTCGTTCGCATTAAATATGCGGAGTAAATCTTTCTCCAGGAAAAGCTGCGAGTGCCTTAATGTATCAGGAGTAATATAAACAGGCAGCTGATACTTTCGTGCAAGCACAACCACACCACGTATATGATCAATATGTTCATGCGAAATAAAAAGCGCATTAACCAATTCGATGTTAAGGTTAAGATTGCGCATTCGTTTTTCAATTTCACGACATGAAATACCTGCATCAATAAGCACTGCTTCTTTTTCATTACCTACATAATAACAATTTCCATTGCTGCCTGAATTCAAAGAAGCTGTAAATAGGGGCATGTTGCAAAGAACAGAAAAATGTTTTTGAAAACAATTCATAGCACTGCAAATATTTTTTAACACTGTATTATTAATTTTACCTTATGAATCTCTCTCAATACCTCATCGACACCTGGAACTGGAACAGCAGTGCCAATAAAACTGTTTTGAAAAAGATAGCACTACTACCAGACAAAAGCGAATGCATCCGTTTGCTTAGCCACTTAATCAATTGTCAATACAAATGGATGGATCGTATCAATGTTTATTCTGAATATTCAAAGCTTGATTGGTGGGAACCAGTGTATGAATTAGAACAATTAATTATTGAATGGGATAAAAGCCTGAAGCCTTGGATTGATTTGCTTAATAATAAAACCGAGGATGAGCTTTTGCAAAAAGTTAAATGGGTTGGTAATGACCAGATCACCATATTCACTGCTCCATTAAGCGACATTGCATTGCAATTAAATTATCATTCCATTCATCACCGTGCACAGATGCAAACGATCATACGGAAGCAAGGATTAGAACCTGCATTTGTTGATTATATTGGTACGCGCGTTGAGAAAGTAAAATAAATTTAAATTTCAAAGCTTCAATACCCCAGCACCTTAACACAATTAAAAATTGTCTTTTCAAAACGGAATAAAATTTCAATCCTTCGTAGAGTTCTGGGAATATTTACCGAAAGAAGAACGTATCATTACAGATGTATTGCGTGAAATAATTTTAAATACCTTGCCATCCATAACCAAAGAAAAACTCACTTACAATGTTCCTTTTTACTATGGCAAACGCAGAATTTGTATGATATGGCCAGCCTCTGTTCCATGGGGTGGAATAAAAAATGGTGTGTTATTAGGATTTAGTTATGGTTTTAAAATAAAAGATGCAGATGCTTATTTAACCCACGGAACTAACAAACAAGTGTATTATAAAATTTATCATTCAACAGATGAAATAAACAGCAAAGCTATTATTCGTTTATTGAATGTAGCAATTAAATTCGATTCGGGTTTTAAATAATAAGTTGTTATTATTGTATTTAATCCTTAAATATTTTTTATGCCTACTGAACAATATCACGAACCACCAAATGAATTAACAGAGGAAGTAAGAACTTTTGCGCGCATGATTCAATCACTGATTGAAGAAGCGGAAGCAATCAACTGGTATGAACAACGTATCAGTGTAGAGAAAGATTCTGAAGCAAAAGCAATCATGGAAAATGCACAAAAAGAGGAGTTCAAACATTTCAGCATGGACCTGGAATTTTTGTTACGCAAGAAAGATAACTGGCGCACCATGGTGAAAAGTGTGATTAATAAAACAGGTGATATTGTTAAAAATGCGGAGAAAGGAGAAGATAAAATTGATTAGCCCCTATTTACTCCAATAAAAAAATCTCCCGTGTACCGCCATTCACTAAATCCAGATATCCTTTCATAATTTCCTGCAATTCGGGGCTGGCAGTGGCGCTACGGAGATTTGTAAAAAATTTTCCCATATCGTCTGTTTCAAATTCAATTACAACAGTCCAGTAATTTCCGACTGCATCCGTCATGATTTTAAAATTCATTCCTTCACCTTCTTTTTCAAAATGAGGTGAAGCCTGTTTGAATTTTTTTACCAGCTCTTTTGCTTTGCCCGGTTTGGCATTAAATACTTCGCGAATAAGATACATGTGTGTTGATTTTAGAAGGTTGAAATTAATATAAATTATGAAACTCGAATTTAAGAAATTATTCTTTTTTTATCCATCCTCTGCAACCTTTGGTTGTTAATCCCTGTAAAAATTCAATGATTTTTTTACGATCCTTCTCCGTATAGAAATGACTTTTCATTAACATCACAAAACGTTTTAGCTCACTGTAAATACATTCCACTTCATCACGCAAAATGGATTCAGGTGTTCGCATTCTGCTCCAGTTATGATACTCCTCTCCCCTCTCAATTTCTGGATTGGGAAATAATCTTTCCAACTGTTCAACCCATTGCTGATAATCTTTCTCGAGATTTTTTAGAAGCTTGTGAAGTGCTTCCTGTGTAATTTCATTGGTAACAAGAACAGGTGTAGCACGGTTACGCGCAATTTCATCAACAGGCATACTTACGGTTTTACGTTAATTCAATAAAAAAGAATACCAATATTACGTTTCACCTGAAATTCAAATTTTTTTCTCATTATTGTTAGGATGAAAAAATGTAACTGTTTTAAAATTGCCTCATTGCTGCTATTGCTTCTGTGCAACATTCAGACTTTTGCTCAATATGAGAGCGAAGACGATCCCAACGATCCGGCAAACTTTAAACGCCAGAGCGGATTTTATATGGGAGCTTTTATGGGTGGATATATTCCCAATAAGTACACTGCAAATAATTATAACGGATATGGCTTTGACCTGGCAGGAAATAAAAATTATTTTGCAAACAGCTGGATATACCAGAAAATTTATAACCAATATGGAGGAGGTTATGGTAGCCAGCCGGATCTGATTGCTACCGCACTTGGTGTTGATCCTGGAGCCAATCCCAAAGAATGGACTTTTGTTGAAAGCGATATGCCGAATCACATGAAGTATCAATTCGGATTTCTGCTGGGCATTAACACACAATATCTGCTTAATAAAAACAATGGAATAATGTTGAATGTAAATTTTGTTAAGCTTAATGTAACCGGAAGTTTTACCATGGAGAGAAATAAAAAAAACAGTCCGCCTGCATCCTATGATTCGTTATTAACCTTTGGTATTGTGGGAGGAGAGCAACGCTTGTTTATTCAACTTGGATACCAAAGAATGATCACCAACAATCAAAAAACAAATTTATTTGTTGAAGGCGGATTAAATATTAATTCTACTCAATTTCAAAAAAATGAAATTGCAATTAACAGTCTTACTATTGACTTAGTGACAAACTTTAATCAGATTGCTTATCCGTCTTCTACTTATTATATCCGCAAGCCAAGCAAAACAGGAATTGGTGCCTTTGCGGGATTAGGACTCGATTTAGTGATTGGTAAAAGAGTGATAAGTCAGATTGTTTATCAGCCAACGTATGATAAAATAAATATCGGGATTGATCCGAAATTAAAATTGCAACACGCAGCAGGATTAAGAGTTTATTACAGATTGTAAATTTAATTCAACGTTTTAAGTCTGGCGAAAACACCTAACGGCAACACAGGTCCTGTTGTGCTTTGCAGATACAATTCTCCAGATTCTGCATTGTTGCCTGATGTTGGAAACACTTCGTTAATTAAATTTTGTAAAATGAGAGAAGAGAAACCCAGAGAATAAGTATTCAAAACCAAAAAATTTTTTTCCTCTAAAAGCTGTGCAACCATTTGCATCATCTCATTAATATGATCTTCTAATTGCCAGCTCTCGCCATTCGGACCATGACCATACGCAGGTGGATCTAAAATAATTCCGTGATATTTTTTTCCACGTTTTATTTCCCGTTTTACATAAGTCATTGCATCTTCCACAAGCCATCGGATATCTTTCAATCCACTTAACTCCATATTTTCTTTCGACCAGGACACCACTTGTTTAATAGAATCAAGATGTGTTACATCCGCACCCGCTGCTCTCGCTGCAAGTGATGCTCCACCTGTGTATGCAAATAAATTTAAAATGCGCGGTTGATTAATTCCTTCCGATTTTAATGTTTCAACACTTTCAAAAATAAAATCCCAGTTAACCGCCTGTTCAGGAAAAACTCCAACATGTTTAAATGATGTTAGTCCTAATCTGAAATTAATCTCGCTCCCTGTTTTATACTTTGTACTATCTACTTTATACTTTATACTCCATTGATCCGGCATTTCCTTCAGCTTATTCCACACACCGGCTGAACTTGATTTTGATTTGAATTCAACATGTGCACGCTGCATCCATTCTTTCTTACTTAGCTTTTTACTCCACACCGCCTGTGGCTCCGGACGAATGAGAATATATTTTCCGAATCGTTCTAACTTTTCAAAATCTCCACTGTCAATTAATTCATAATCCGGAAAATTGGTGGGAGTAAGTAACAACATTGCGCAAAAATAAATAAATGCCTTTGGTATCTTTGGCGGGTGTAATTCTTTCTCGTCATTGCGAGGAACGAAGCAATCTCCCGCTATGTAAAGATTGCTTCGTTCCTCGCAATGACGAAACAATTTTGAATGTTTATTTTTAATTATGACTACAAAAATTATCAGAACACGTTTTGCGCCAAGCCCTACAGGGCCGTTGCACATGGGTGGAGTGCGTACTGCATTATATGCATATCTCTTTGCACGAAAACACAACGGAAAATTTTTATTGCGCATTGAAGACACAGATCAAAACCGTTATGTGGAAGGAGCAGAACAATATATCATTGACTCATTGAAGTGGTGTGGAATTGAAGTGGATGAAGGTCCAAATGTTGGTGGTGCTTATTCACCTTATCGCCAATCTGAGAGAAAAAGTTTAGGATACTATCAGCAATACGCTGAAAAATTAATTGCAAGCGGACATGCTTATTATGCTTTTGATACCAATGAAGAATTAGAAATAAAAAGAAAAGAAGCAGAAGCAAATAAAACATCCTTTCAGTACAATGCACAAACACGAACATCTTTAAAAAATTCGCTTACACTTTCAGCAAATGAAACAGCTGAACTATTGAAACAAAATGTTCCGCATGTGATACGTTTAAAAGTTCCTGAAGCAGAAGAAATTTCTTTTACAGATATGATTCGCGGTGAAGTCACCTTTCATTCTTCTCAGGTTGATGATAAAGTTTTAATAAAAGCAGACGGAATGCCCACTTATCATCTTGCACATATAGTAGATGATGTTATGATGGAAATAACGCATGCAATCCGTGGTGAAGAATGGTTGCCCTCTGCACCAGCACATATTTTAATTTATAAATATTTGGGATTACTGGATTCGATGCCGCAGTATGCACATCTTCCGTTATTATTAAAACCTGATGGCAACGGAAAACTCAGCAAACGTGATGGCGACCGCTTGGGATTTCCTGTTTTTCCATTGCAATGGACCGATCCTGTTACCAAAGAAATTTCTTCCGGTTATCGCGAACGTAATTATTATCCTGAAGCATTTGTAAACATGCTTGCATTTCTCGGTTGGAATGATGGAACAGAAAAAGAAATTTTTTCAATGGATGAATTGATTGAAGCATTTTCCTTTGAACGTGTACACAAAGCAGGAGCAAAATTTGATCCTGAAAAAGCAAAATGGTTCAATCAGCAATATCTGCGTAAGCAAAACAACGAAGTAATTGCACAACGTTTTATTCCTGTTATCAAACAACAATTAAATTGTGATGAAACAGATTATCGCGTGCAGCTGATTTATGTTACACAAGCTGTTGCGTTATTAAAAGACCGTGTACATTTTGAAAACGAATTATGGAACAGCGGAATTTATTTATTTGTTCCACCTACATCCTTTGATGAAAAAGTAATTGAAATAAAATGGAATACAGCATCTGCATCTTTCTTTGAAAAATTAATTGTTGCCTATAATTCATTAGGAGAATTTTCTGCAACAAGCACAGAAATTTGTTTTAAAGAAACTGCTGTTCAAAATAATTTGAAACCCGGTGATGTACTGCAATTATTCAGAGTATTGTTAACCGGAGTTACAAACGGTGTTGCATTGTTTGATATGGTTGCATTGCTTGGAAAAATAGCGGTGAAAGAAAGAATCGAGTTTGCGTTGAAGGAATTGGAGGGTTATAAAACGAGTTCTGTTAATTCTTAATGAACATTATAATCAAAAAGTGCAGACTTCATAAGTTGAATCATTGGTTATATCAAAAAACAATTTTTCCTTTAACCACCCTTTCCACTTCTTCAGCCATCAAAAGATATTCTTTAGCTTCAGTTAGTTCGGGCATTATAAAATCATCCGATAACGCACCTCCACAGCAAACTTTGTTAACTCTTACAAATCAATTGCAGCAAAATCATTATCAATACCAGAACACTTGTTTTGCAAATCAATTAAATCATGAGTCTTGGTATTCTCTTCTCCATGAAAAATAAGAAATGCTTTAAAATATTTTTTTACTGCTTGCTGACAATGAAAACAAACTACAGCTAATACTAAAGGTTCATACTCAAGAATAGTTCGGGCAGTAATCAAATCATGATCTGCCTTGATAAACCATCGCTCGATATATTCTTTCAGTTCCTTACTCACAACTCAATTCCCTCCTTTAGTGCCCATTTAACAATGTGACCCGGCAAAGTCTTCTTGATACTAATTTCTTGTTCACTGTTTAATAGCACATCAACAGGAGCTTTCAAAGTATTTACGAGTAACCGATGAACTTTCCCCCAATAACTCATCTTTTCTTTGTGAGAATACTGTTCTTTGGTAATCACTAACACATCATAATCGCTGTGATTATTGAAATCACCTCTTGCTCTTGAACCAAAAAGCAAAACTCTTGCATCAGGAAGCAAAGCGTGAACAGATGTTTTTATTGATCCTAAATCTGCATTGTTGAAATTCATATTACAAACTTACAGTAAATACTTTTTACACTCTTACCTGTTTACATGTCTTAACACACAACTCAATTAATTATGATCGCTTTATAAATGCTAGCACATGAATAAAATAATCACAGAAAAGGAGATAATTTTTAAGAAGTTGCAGAAGACGATTAAAAACTAAAAAAAATAATTAGGTGGTTTAACTCAATTAAAAACAGAATTCAAATCCAACTTTAAAAAACAATCACTATTTAAATTAAAAGTTCCCATTGCATTTTCCATATATCCATTTTCTGTCAATTCAAACACTTTAATTGATTTAGCAATAGGATCAGCAATCAGATAATATTTTACTTTTTGTTTTTCGTAGATATCAAATTTTACAGTGCGGTCTTTAATTGCGGTTGCGGGAGATAAAATTTCCAGGATTAAGGTTGGAGGAAACTTTAAAAACTCTTCTTGAAAATCACCGCAAACAATTATAACGTCCGGACGCACGATAGTATCATCTGATATTATCCAATCCAATTCATAAAACACCTCACAGTCTTTACATTTTGTCTTTAATGCGGAAAGTGCATTTGTAATTAAATTAAATAATTTGCCTCCAAGACTCTGATGTCTTTTACCGGGAGAAGGACTCATCGCATAAGGAATTCCCTGGATGAGTTCCCAATCTCCTTCCCAGATTTTATAATCTTCATATGTGTAATGAGGAAGGTAGCGTAACGAATTCATTTGGCTAAGTTACGATATATAAATAAGTTTTTCTCCCCTTATAATGTTCGCTTCTCCCAATATCAAATCAATTAATTTTGAACGCTCGATAATCATTTATCAATTAATAAAATGACCACAGAAAAAGGACCAAACTTCTTAGAAGAAATAATTGCTGAAGACATTAAAAATAAAAAACATGATGGACGTGTGTTAACGCGTTTTCCTCCGGAGCCAAACGGTTACCTTCACATGGGTCATGCAACTTCTATTTGTTTAAACTTCGGGCTTGCAAAACAATTCGGAGGAAAAACAAATCTTCGTTTTGACGATACCAATCCTGAGACAGAAGAAACAGAATATGTAGAAGGCATTAAAGAAGATATTCGTTGGTTAGGTTTTGAATGGGCAAACGAATATTATGCTTCCGATTATTTTGAAAAGCTTTATGAGTTTGCTGTAACGCTGATCAAAAAAAATTTGGCTTATGTAGATGATTCTTCAGCAGAAGAAATTGCTGCTACCAAAGGAACACCGACTGAATCCGGTAAGGAAAGTGTTTATCGCAACAGAAGTGTGGAGGAAAATCTTGATCTGTTTTCACGCATGCGCAACGGAGAATTTAAAGATGGAGAAAAAGTGTTGCGTGCAAAAATTGATATGGCTTCTCCTAATATGATGTTGCGTGATCCGCTTATGTATCGCATCAAACATGCTGCACATCATCGCACCGGAAACAAATGGTGCATTTATCCGCTCTATGATTTTGCGCACGGACAAAGCGATTCCATTGAACAGATAACGCATTCTATTTGCACATTAGAATTTGAAGTTCATCGTCCGTTATATGATTGGTTTATTGAGAAGCTGGAAATTTATCCGAGTCATCAGTATGAATTTGCAAGACGTAATCTTTCTTACACCGTGATGAGCAAACGTAAGTTGTTACAACTGGTAAACGAAAAGCACGTGAATGGCTGGGACGATCCTCGTATGCCTACTATCACAGCAATGAGAAGAAGAGGTTACACTCCTGAAAGCATACGTAATTTTTGTGATAAGACAGGAATAGCGCGCAGAGAAAATATTATTGATTTGAGTTTACTTGAGTTTTGTGTACGTGAAGATTTGAACAAAACTGCATCGCGTGTGATGGTAGTGCTTGACCCAATTAAATTAATCATCACCAATTATCCGAAAGGTCAAACAGAATTATTGCCGACAGAAAATAATACCGAAGCAGAAAATGCAGGAACACGCGATTTGAATTTCGGTGCAGAATTATGGATAGATCGCGAAGATTTTATGGATGAACCACCAAAGAAATTTTTTCGTTTAGGACCGGGTTTGATGGTAAGGTTAAAGAGCGCATACATTGTTCGTTGTGATGAATTTAAAAAAGATGCAGCTGGCAATGTCACAGAAATACATTGCACTTATTTTCCTGAAAGCAAAAGCGGACATGATAAAAGTGGTTTGCAAACAAAAGGTGTGATACACTGGGTAAGTGTTGCACATGCAGTAAATGCAAAAGTACGTTTATATGAACGCTTATTTAAAGTTGAAAATCCTGCTGCTGAAGAAGGCGATTTTAAAACGTTGTTGAATCCGGATAGTTTGCAAATCATCACCAACGCAAAAGCAGAGCAATCATTAAAAGATACAAAACCCGGAGATAAATTTCAGTTTATGCGTAAAGGATATTTCTGTACGGATACTGATTCCACTGCCGGTAATTTGGTTTTTAACAGAACAGTAACATTGAAAGATGCCTGGGCGAAACAAAATCACTGAACACTTATCATTGATGTCATTCAGGAGGAAACTTGTCACGTTTGAAACACGAAGACTGAAAAACCAACGAAGGTTATTTAAAAGCAAGCTGCTGTTTTCTATACAAACATTTCTCGGACTTTATACTAACTACTACTATTTGACAGGTTTCCTCCTGAATGACGACTCCACTAAAAATATTTTTAACCAATGAACAACACAAATCACATCATCCAAATCGAAGGCATTGAATGTTTTGCTTTTCATGGTTGCATGGAAGAAGAAACAAAAATCGGTGGGCGTTTTTCTGTTGATGTAAGCCTGCATCTTGATTTAACAAAAGCAATTGCAAGTGATAACTTAACAGATACTATAGATTACGGTATGATTCATCAAATCGTTCGAGGGCAAATGATAATTCCTTCCAAACTGATTGAACATGTTGCAGGAAGAATTTTAGAAAAAATAAAATCCGCTTATCCTCAATGCTCACAAGTGATTGTAAAAGTCACAAAGTTTAATCCTCCGGTTAACGGGCATATTGAGAAGGCGAGTGTGATTCTTCAATAAAAAATGATGTTACCAAATAGTAAGTTACCACCTGGTAACATCATAGTTAGTTCAACAAAAATAATTTAATGTGCAATCACAAACTTGTTTTTGTATGTTTCGTTTTCTGTTGTTGCTATCAGAAAATAAATACCGGGAGATAAATCGCTTGTGGCTATTTTATTTTCAATTCCGCTTTCAGCATTTAGTGCCCTTACCAATTGCATGGTGCTGTTGTAAATTTTGAAATTAGTTTCTGAATCTGAATTATTTATTTGCACTGTTATGAAATCACTTGCAGGATTGGGAAATACACTTATCAGAGAAGGGCTTGAAAACGAATTTAAAATTGTTTGTCCTCCACCATTTCTTTCCGCATCACTCATCATATCAGAACCAGTTCGATACATTGTGATGGAACATGGTTCGATGTAAGCAATAAAATTACTGCCGTTTAATGCGGTAAATCCAGGTTCTAAGATTACATTTTGACTCGCTGTAAAAGTTACTGTTGAAGAACTCGCTGTAATAGTATTGGTACAGGTACTTGCTGCAATCACGTTTTCTATGGCCTGTACAAAGGTTCCATTGGCAGGGTAATTACCACAAGTGTATTTTGTATGCAGAAAAAATAATTGATCGCCTACACCTACTGCACGCCATGCTAATCCGGTTTGAATTGCTTCATTTGAGCAACTTCCATATAAATCAATAGCTGCATGTATCCAGGCAGCCCGTGCATTAATAAATTGAGATGTGGAATTAAGATAAACTGTTAATGCACGGTAAGCAATATCACGCGCTTTAAATCTTCCTATTCCGCTTACAGTGTAATTTGTTGCGAAATCATTAGTGCCACTACCACCTTCTGATAAAAGATAGAAACATAAATTTTGTACTCCACTATTATTATGGACACCACAATAATCATTTCCGATAACTGGCGTACATCCAGAAGTACTTGTCCAATAAGTTCCCTGATAAGTATCAGGATCATTGTAAGGATTAGCACTTGGATTAGAGAAACTTCTTATTGCTCCGGTGGCTCGGTTTGCACCCACCAGCCAATCGGCACTACCAGTAGAAAAACTTTCTACCATCTCACCAAAAATATCGCTGAAAGATTCATTCAAAGCACCGGGTTCCTTTTCATAAATTAAGTTTGCTGATGATTGTGTTACCCCATGTGTAAATTCGTGTCCCACTATATCAAGTGTGTTCCAGTCATCATTTGCATTGTTGGTACTACCGGCATAAAAAGCAGGAGCATTTAATGATGGTGACCATGCAGCATTATTCTGTCCGGCATTAGCATTGTTGTAAGCAACCATATTTGAATTGGCATTATCCCAACTGTTGCGACCATGAATATTATAATAATAGACTGTAGTGCGCTCTGTACCATACATGCATTGACTTGCAGATTGATCCGTCCAAACATTATCCTGATCCCGATAAATAGTTGTGTTAGGTGCACTGCCTCCGCCACAATTATAAACGTAGAGAAAAGGAGGTGAACAGTCGTTGATAGAACCATAACCGATTCCAGGAAATAAGGTTGTACTTATAGCTTTGCTCCCATTAAAAGTAGTGTTGGCAGTACCCGTAAAACAAGTTGGCTCTGTAGTAACACTTAAAATAATTCTTCCAGTAGCAGCATCAACAAAAACTTTTTTCGATGGTACTTCTGTATCATTTGTATAAATATCAAAAGCCCATGCAAGATGAAAACTTGAAGCATCAAATAAATTATCAAAGTGGTCAGGAGTTATCACCAATTCGCCTTTTGGATAATAGGTTGCTGTGTTATCCTTTCGTTCTTTTTTCAACTGCGCTTCAGCCACCTCATTTTGCCACATATATTTTTTTGCATTTACAAATTGAAGTGCAGAAGTTAAGGCCTGCTGTTCATTTACGCTGTTTTTATTACTAAGACCTAATCCTTTTACTAAAACCCCATTTGCAGATTTCACTTTATCTTCCGCAGATTGATGTACAATGTATTCTGCATACATCACTTTCAAATTCTTATAATACTGCTGATATCGAAAGTGAGTAAACCCTAAATTATCCGTTTCTGTTTTAGTAATTCTCATCTCATCATCCGCACTTAAACCAAATTCGCTCTTGTAAGTATCAAAAATGGAAGTGGCATTGATGGGATTATCATCCGTAAAATTAATCCAGCCTTTTAACTCTTCGGATTGAATATAATCGCTTAACGTTTTTTGACCTTTAGTTTGAGCCATCATTGATGTTATGCAACTGCATATTATCAATGTGATCATTAAACCTTTTTGAATTTTGTTTTTCATATCAATAGTTTTTTTATGAGTGTTGTTTTCATTTTTATAAAAACTATTTGCTATTCTTCAACTCATTCAATTGCTTTTGTAAATCAATTACGTAAAGAGTCAACTCTTCTATTTTCTTAATCATCTGTGCAGCTGTTTTTCCCACTTCCAATCCTTCGCCTTCTATTACAGAACCCGGAGTTACATCAGGTAAATGCTTGTTTGTTTTAATAAATGCTTCAACATCATTCAATGAAGGTAATTTATAATCATCTGCAAAAACATAATCGCACCATCCTGTTGCAACACGTACTTCTTTGGCACGCATTGTTCCGCATACATCTAATTTATAAGCTGGATTTGCTGTACCTATTCCTACATTATTTGTTAAGTCAGCAATAATTACATTAGAGGTAGGTTTGCCACCTCTTATGTAAGTATCCTCATTTGCACCATAGCAAAAATGCGATGCGAAATTTGAAGTAGCTCCCCAAAAACTTGCAGCAGCAGCTGTTCCGGATTTAAGCTTTACATCCAAAGTGCTCGGACCATTGTAATAATTGATCCCAACATTGCCCACCGAATTTATAAGCAAAGCATTTCCGGACGCTAATGCATCACCGGCACCTGCTGCACTATTTGTTGTGACACCAAAACCCATAGTCCCGGTATTTTGATCCAAATAAATCTGCGAACCGTATCCTGAAGACATCGCCTTCTGTCCACTGTTATAATACATATTGAAATACACACTTGGTGCATCACCAATTATTGAAACTCCAGCACCTGTTGCGGTTCTTCTAAATAATGCAATAGTGTTTCCAATAGAACCCTCCACTTGTAATTTTGCTATAGTAGGAGTAAGTGTTCCAATACCGACATTACCTGATTTAAAAATCCCTGTAGCTTTAGCAAGGAGTATATTTCCTGGAGTTCCGCTGGCAGGTGCATAAGGTAGAATATTTAAATCGTTTCCTGTTTGCTTTATAACTGTAGGATTTACATCGCCAACATTTAGATAGCCTGTTTTAAAATTTGCATAACCGTTGGCACCAATAGACATACGAACAATGTTGGCAGTTTTAATTCGTAATTCTTTCGAATCAGATGTTCCAAGATATTGTGATGCAGTAGTTGCTGCATTTCCTGTCAGGTTCCAGCTTTGGGCTGATGAACTGTTGAATCTGAGTACGGTAGTTATCACTAAGCCGGCCAGTAGTAATCTCTTTGTTTTCATAATAATGGTTTTTATCCGGCTGAACCGGGAGTTAGAATTTATTTTAATTATAAAGCAATGATAGGGATAGGTTAAAGTTTTAAAACCTACATAAAAAGGGGGGATGAAATTCAGGTTAGTTGGTTTAAATCAAGAAACTTATACTTAACAATACCTCGGCATAGTTAAATTTATTTGTGTGCCTTTATTTATTTCAGAAAATATTGAAATCTCTCCCTTTATTTCATCAGCACGATGCTGCATATTACTTAATCCTCCACGATGTTTTATCTCCTCTTCGTTAAAACCTTTTCCGTTGTCTTCAATTTTAAGATGTATGTTTTTCTCATCAAATGTCAATGAGAGGTTTGCTTTGCTTGCTCCTGAATATTTTGAAAGATTATTTACTGCTTCTTTAAAAATCAAGTACATATTATTTTTTACTTCCATTGAAAGCGTGCAATCCATTTTTTCTCTTGGGAAGTTAAAGGTATAATCAATGTTTTTTGCTTCGAGAATTGTTGTTGCATATTCTCTCATGCGGCTCATTACTTCTTCAATTGTATCGTTACCGGGATTAATGTTCCAGATTATGTCACTCATGTTATCCAACAAGCGTTGACTGCGTTCATTAATTTTTTCTAACGAGAGTTTTGTTTTTTCATCACCACTTTGTTGAACATTTTTTTGCGCGGTGCGGCTTAAAATATTAATGCTGCTCAGTGTGCTTCCGATATCATCATGCAAATCGCGTGATAAGCGTGAACGCATTTTTTCCATCTCCACAGTGCGCTTTAGTTTGTTGCGATTTATTAACACAACGATTAACAGCATCAACAAAATTGAACCGGCAATTAATGAGTTGCGTACTATTTTTTGTTGTTGAAGCTGTTGTTGGGCGATTAACTCTTTATTTTTATGTTCCTCTTCAATAGCAAAAATGTTTTGAGAAAATGTCAATTCTTCAATTGCACTTAATTTTTGGTTGCTGTACACACTATCTCTTATGCTATTATTAAAATTCGAATAATAGTAGGCGCTGTCATACATTTTAAATTTGCTATATATCTCACTAAGAATCTCAGTGATTTCAATACTCAATACCCCAAACTGATTTGAAATTTTTTTGTGTTCATTCCAACTTCTTAATGCAACTGATTTAGCAACTTCAATTTTATGTTGTTTTATTAGCAGCCTGCTGTATTGGTTAAGTGATTCAATAAGATTTATTGCCAGTTGCGCAGAATCGGAAAATGAAATTGCTTTCTCGAAGTAGGCAACAGCCCTATCATAATTCTCCATTTGAAGATAGATGACACCAAACTGAAATAATATTCTGGAGTATCCCCATGGGTCATCACTTCTAACAACTTCATTGGCTTTCTGATTATAAAATAGTGCGGAGTCTATCTGGTTAACAAAAAGATACGCTCCGGCTTTATTTGCATATATGGCGCGAGCAAGCCATGAATTTTTCACTGCGGGAATAATAAGAAATTGCTGAGCCTTGTTAAGATATTTTAAACCTTCATTAATATTTTTCAATTCATTGTACACAACAGCAATTTGTTCGGATGTTTGACAAATACCGACCTCATCACTTATCTTCTCAAATATCTGCAAAGCTTTAAAATGGTACTTCAAAGCAAGTTTAAAATCCGCCTTGTCTTCATACAAGCTTCCAAGAGCAAGGTATGCAATTGCCATTGACGAATCGGTATTATCTTCAGTAGCAGAACGCACCAATTGTTGAATGGCATACTCTGAACCTGGTCCATTGCCTTTTTGGAAATAAAGAAATCCTATCTCACCCCATAATTGAACTCGAACAGCAGGGGATTTTTCTTTTGCGACAGCACTCAATAAACTATCAATACTTTGGGCATCTAAATGTTGCATGCACAAAAGAAAAAGTAAGAAGGTGAAAAAAACTTTCTTACTTCCCCTTTTATGAAATGCTGTTTTATTTTTTATTTTATACACGTCTTCATTACTACATGCTTTTTGGCTCAGTTTATTTTACCAAACTAATTTTCTTGGTTACCATTCCGTTTACCGTTTGCATTTTTATAAAATATAAACTTTGTTGATAGGCTGACATGTCAATAGACTGATGTATCTGTTTTGAACTGTTATTATAAATCATTTTTCCATGCTGATCGAACACTTGCACATTTGTTATGGAATTATCAGGATCGCTTATATAAATTTTTCCATTCGTTGGATTTGGAAAAACATTGATATTATCCTTTTTATTTTCTGCAATGGAAACTGTGCCATGAATTAAATTAATATCATCTAAGTATAATAAGTTGCCATAACCACTATGTGCTTCAAAACGCACTTTGATCTTTTGACCGATGTACGCTGATAAATCAATGTAAGTGGTTACCCACTCGCTTGCTGCAGGATAATAAGGATTAGTAACAAAATTTAAAACCGTTGTAAGGTCTTGTGCAGACTTAGAAAATAATGTGTCCCAATTACCTCCGCAGTCATTGGTTGCTGTTATCATTAAAGTGTCTAAATATTGTGCGCTATACATTGCATAGGCATGCACAAATGATAAGAACGGAGTTGGAGTTGCATTTGTTAAATCTATTCTCATAGTGCTTAAAAAATCTGTTCCGCTATTTACATTGTAAAAATTAGCTACTGCAGAGTGAGCAGAAGCATTGTAAGCTCCAATGGTATCTGCATACCAAAGTGAACCTGTTGAACGCAGCCAATCAACGGGTGGAAATGTTCCGCTTTCAAATCCTTCTGCAAAGGGAAATGCAGCAATAGCGGTGCCCACTGTTATATTCTGTGATTTGGAATCGTTTAAAGGATTCATATCTGTTGAACTATTCGGGTTTGAAGTAAAAGTGTTCAAATGATGATTACCTCCATACAACGTTATCATAGCAAGTGTGTCTGTAATAAATTGAAACGGAGCTAAGGCACCTGTCCAAATAATGGATTGAATAGTGCCATTGTCAATTGAATAATTAACAGTTACATTGTAAAGCGTGTCGCTTGCGTAATTTTTGATATTTACTGCGAATGGTGTTGTCAGACTATCACAATAATCTTTAACTACCGGACTTATAATTTTTGCAATTGCAGCATCATTAGTAACAGGTGTTACAGGCGAAACCAAATCAATACTATAAATTCCACGACCATGCGTTGCAGTGTATAATTTTCCGTTGCGGTAATTCAAATTCAAATCCGCAATAATTACTCCCGGCAAATTTGTGTTGAATGAAACCCAGTCATTCATTGTATCATTTTTAAAGAATACACCAAAATCACAACCGGCATACAAATCATTATTAAAATTATTTTGAGCTATAATGGTATTGAAAGGAACATTTGGCAATGAACCGGATATGTTTGTCCATGTAAGTCCACCATCCATTGTTTTATAAATTTTTTCTCCGTTATGAAAACCGGAGAAGGTGACATACACAGTGTTTGAATTATTATCCGCAGTTTTTACATCAGTAATAGATACTGAATCTGCAGGTAAGCCCGGTGTAATAGTACTCCAGTTAACACCATTATCATGTGTAACAAAAATATTTCGATAAGATGCAGCATATAATGTAGAGGTATCAGCAGGTGATTGAGCAATAGATGTTATCACAAAATTTGTGTCTAATACAGGAGAGATAACTTGCCATGAATCACCTTTGTTTTCAGAAGCATAAACACGATCACCTGCAAAAAATAATTTATTTGTATTAAGAGGATTAGCAAGATGAGGTGCTTCCCAGTCGCCAATAAATCCTGCGGGTGTTATTAAATTGGGAAAGGTATGCCCTCCATCACTGGAGCGATACAAAAATCCATTTTGAATAGAAGCATACGCTGTGTTTTCATCTCCCTTATCAAAACTGCAATCCAATCCATCAGCACCGGTTACAAGGGTCCAGTTTACTCCGTCAAATAAATGATTTGAATTATCCTGTGCTCCTGCTAAAATCAAATCTGGATTTAAGTACGAAGAACTCATTTTATAATATTGTGTAACATTTAGTCCATGATTAAGTGAAGTCCATGTTTCACCAATATCATGACTAACATACACGCCACCATCATTAATAGCATATAAATTATTGGAATTAAATATTGAAAATTCCAGTTCATGAAAATCAACATGTAATCCATTATTATAAGAATCCATAGAATCAATAATGGCAAATGTTGCACCTTTATTAATTGATTTAATAAGAGGAACAAGTCCGATTAGCATGACATTGGTATCAACTGGGGATAGAGCCAATGCTTTATCATAATCATACTGATGACCGAATAATATTCCGAAATTTTTAACGATCGTAAATGATTGTCCGCCATTAGTACTGCGATATAAAAATCCTGTTCCGCGCACTACGTAAATTTTATTGGTATCGGCAGCTGAAACACGAACACGTGTAAGTCCGGCTCCGCCAGCAAAACCTACTGCATTGGTAATGGCAAACGTTGCTCCGCCATCATAACTTCTTTCTAATTTTCTTCCACTATCAGCAACAGCATAATACTTCGATGCATCAAGGGGATTAATTTGAAGATCATAAATAATTGTAGTATCCATCTGTGTCCATGTGGCACCTGCATCTATGGAGCGATACAAACCTTTATCACAGCCAACCATCAAATTATTTGTTATAACAGGATCAATAACCAGGCGATAAATATTTTCCGTTTGCATTTGCTGATAGGTAAACCCTGATTGAGTCCATGTAGTGCCACCATCTATTGACATAATAATTCCGCACGAGTAATGCCCCTGATGAAAATCAGGAATTGATGCCACATAATAATTTCCAACAGCATCACCCGTTGCTGCATACATGGTGTCAGGATGCACAGGATTAATAGCAATATCACTGATGCTCATACTCGGCAAATTTTGATCAAGACAAACCCATGTACCACCTGCGTCTATAGTTTTCCAAATACCACCACCCATTGTTCCGATAAATAAAATGTTGCTGTCGAGCGGATGCTGAGCGATGCAATTCATGCGCCCCACTCCTACTTTAAGAATTTGTGAAGCATCGCTTATATCAGTAAAAGGGCCAATTGCTTCCCATGAATTACTGCTCACTGTTTTGTTTTGATCATGAATGGAATAATAATTTTTATAGGATTTATAAACTGCATCCGCATCAAAAAAAGTACCGGTTGGTCCAACACGAGGCAACATAAAATGTTCCCACCGTTTAAATTTCGCCATTGCGTCATCTTGCTCTCTTTCCTCTTCATTGTAAGAACCTTCTTCTTTTTCCTTTTCAATTTGCCTGCGTATTTCATCACGCACTTGAAAGAATGTTTTTGAGGTTTGTGTTGTTTTTGAATTTTGTGCCTGTGTATTGTTTATGGATAACAATAGAAGCATGGTAATAAAAGGTAAAATTTGGTTTTTCATATTCTTGTTTTTTTAGTTAATAATGGTGTTAGATAAGCTTATGGTGCAATATTAATTCAAAATGAAATCTATAATTCTCCCATAAAAAGGGGAGAAGTTAATAGATTATTAGACTTGATACTGATATTAGAGAGTATATTTTTGAAGTGTACTAATGTAGTTTTTATAAATGGAATGTCAAACAAGCTTATTTTGTATTGCCTTTGCCACGGCCTCACTCTTTGAATTAACATGCAGTTTGCTATAAATATTTTTAATATGATAACGCAGGGTTTCAATGCTTACATTCATTTCGCCTGCTGCCATTTTATAGCTGTAACCCCGCACTAAGAAAGACAGTACATCATGTTCACGTGGAGTAAGTGTTTGCAGCTCTGCTGATTTTTGAAATGGTTTAGAAAAAAGTTTCAATACTTGTTTGGCTACAGAGGGTGTCATGGGCGCACCACCTGTGTGTGCTTCATTAATTGCTTCAATTATTTTTTCCGGTGCCGTGCGTTTTAAAATATATCCACTTGCTCCATGGCATATTGATTGAAAAACCCTTTCATTATCATCAAAAACTGTAAGCATCAACACACTCACTTCATTGCCTGCTGCACGTAAACTACGCAAACCCTGCAACCCGTTTTCCACTGGCATATCAATATCCATAAGCACCACATCGGGTTGATGATGTTCTACGTTTTTAATTACGTTTTTGCAATTATTATAAACGCCTGCCAATTCCATTCCATCAGCATTGCTTATTAATTCGCTTAAACTGTCAATGAAATCTATGTTGTCTTCAAAAATTAATATGCGTATCATTTGTGTTATTAAGTTATTGGGTTCTTTAAAGACCCACTTCTTTCGGTTAGCAAAATAATAAATAATAGCTGGATGGAATTCCTACATGTTTGGGTGGGGAAAAAATGTGCGAAGAGGTGTTCCAAATTTTTTGGATTTCGATCTTCTAAAGTTATATCAAACACTCATAATAACTACTTTCGTTTCACAAATTTTTATCATGTCAAAAAAGAAAAAAACATCCATTGACACCATTGGGCTTTTAAAAGCTTTAATCATTGAAATATTTAAACAACATCCATATAAACATTATAATTATAAGCAGGTAATAAAAAAATTATCTCACGAACCTATTGCTGAGCAATCACAAATTTTGTTTGATACGCTGGATGAATACAGCTTACGTGAATCGGTGCAAACTGCTATGGTTGCTTTAACTGCTTCCGGTGAACTGATGGAGGTTGACCGTGGTAAGTATAAATTATTTCCTGTTCAGCAATTCATTACAGGAAAAATTGATATTAGTTCGAGCGGTACTGCGTATGTGGTGAATGAAAATTTTGAAGAAGATATTATTATTCAGCGCCAGCACACGTTGAATGCGATGAATGGTGATTTAGTAAAAGTGAGTTTGTTTGCACAACGTCCGGGGAAGCGTGGCGAAGGAGAGGTGGTTGAAGTTTTAGAACGTGCACGCACAGAGTTTGTCGGCATTGTGCAGTTATCTCAACGCTTTGCATTTCTTTCAACAGGTAATCCACGTAATGGTGTTGACATTTTTATTCCTTTTTCAGTTTTGAATGGTGCTGCGGATGGTGATAAAGCAATGGCTCGCATAACTGAATGGAAACCGGAAGCAAAAAATCCTACAGGAGAAATTATCAAAGTTCTTGGCAGGCCAGGAAATAACGACACAGAGATGGACGCCATTTTAGTAGAGTATGGTTTTCCACTTTCGTTTCCTGATAAAGTTGAGCGTGAATCGGAACAAATTCCTTTTGAGATTTCCAAAAAAGAAATTGCAGCAAGAAAAGATTTTAGAAAGATTACAACATTCACCATTGACCCGGTGGATGCAAAAGATTTTGATGATGCATTATCAATAAGAAAGTTAAAAAATAATAATTGGGAAATCGGAGTACACATTGCAGATGTGACTTATTACATGCAAACAGGAACTGCATTGGATGATGAAGCTTTTGACCGTGCAACTTCGGTTTATCTGGTTGACCGTGTTATACCTATGTTACCAGAAAAATTAAGTAACCATGTTTGTTCATTGCGGCCTAATGAAGATAAGCTTTGTTACAGCGCAGTATTTGAAATGAATGATAAAGCAGAAGTTTTAAATGAATGGTTTGGCAGAACTGTTATTCATTCTGATAAACGCTTTAGCTATGAAGAAGCACAACAGGTTATTGAAACAGGAAATGGTGATTTGAAAGAGGAGATATTGACGATGGATCGCCTTGCAAAAATTTTGCGTAAAGAAAGATTTAAAAAAGGAGCCATCAGTTTTGAAAAAGCAGAAGTAAAATTTCGCCTGGATGAAAAAGGTTTTCCATTGGATGTTTATATAAAAGAAAGTAAAGACAGCAATAAACTGATTGAAGAGTTTATGTTGCTTGCCAATAGAAAAGTGGCGGAGTTTGTTGGCATGATGCATTTGAAATCAGATACATCTAAAGAAGAAAAACCATTTGTTTACCGCGTACATGACTCTCCCGTTGAAGATCGGTTAAACACATTCGCATTATTTGCAAGCAAGTTTGGTTATCGCATCAATACTAAATCGGAAAAAGAAATTGCAAGTTCGCTCAATCAATTATTGAAAGACGTGCATGGAAAAAAAGAACAGAATGTATTAGAACAACTTGCCATACGAACCATGGCAAAAGCGATTTATACAACTGATAACATTGGTCATTACGGATTGGCTTTTGATTATTACACACATTTTACTTCTCCGATAAGACGTTATCCGGATGTATTAGTTCACCGTTTGTTAGATCATTATTTGAAAGGAGGCAAACCTGTTGATGTAGAAACTTTGGAAAAACAATGCAAGCACAGTACAGAAAATGAAATACGTGCATCAGAAGCTGAACGCGCATCTATCAAATTTAAACAGGTTCAATATTTATTAAACCGTGAAGGAGAAGTTTTCGATGGAATTATTTCCGGTGTTACCGAATGGGGCATTTATGTGGAGTTATCAGAAAGTAAATGTGAAGGCTTAATTCGTCTGCGCGATCTGGATGATGATTTTTATGAATTGGATGACAAAAATTATTGCATCATCGGTCACCGGACAAGAAAAAAATTTCAGTTGGGAGATTCATTAAAAGTGCAATTAAAATCTGCAGACCTGACAAAAAAACAAATAGATTTTATTTTATATGATGAATTCCGTAAACCTTCTTTTAAACAATCGAGGGGAGAATCACCAAGACCTGATCGGAATCGCAGAGTGAGGGAACGTCATCCAGAGAAAAAAAATAAAAAACCATTTTATAAACGTAAATAAATTTTGAGCGCTAAGGATTGAAGTTTAGAAAATCCATTTAACTTTTTGCAGGATCAAAAATTCCATTTACTTCCAGCTTTTCAATAGTTGACAGCTTATCAAATTCTTCCGGAGTTTTTGCCGTTTGAGAAATTGATAGTTTCTGTTTTATAAAATCTTTTATTTTTCTAGTATGCAATGGCATTAATGCTTTTTGAATAAAAAAAAGAGACCTGTTTTTACGCAAGTCACTCATTTGATATTTATCAGGAAAATCGTCAAACAATCTTTTACATACCTCTTCAATCATAATGATATCCGGTTCACTCATGCCGGTTTTCCATTTGCCAAAATTGTTTTTCATAAAATCATTATTCAGGTTTGCCTTCCAGCTTTCTCCACTGGCAGCCACCTGATCCGAACTTTTATAAAACTCCATCATAGCCGGCTCAAACCTTACTTCCAATTCCTCACAAATTCTTTTTATCTCGGTTAACGGATCAGTAATAAGATCCTCATAAAAAACGCGTACATAACGTTTACCAAAAAGCTTTTGAGCAATGTCAACTCCACACTCATATTGTAAAAGATAATGCTCTGCAATGATCTGAATATTTACATCAAACTTTTTGGTGTATTCCGCTTTCATGGTTGACATCACTACATCACGCGGATCTCGGATGATATGCAGTATATAGGAGGAAGGAAATTGTTCTTTCAATCTTCTTGCAAGCCACACATTTTGTGGTGTGCCTTCAACAAGAATATCTTTTTTACGCTCCTGCGCAAAAAGATTCATATACGTTGTAAATAATTCTACCGGATTGAAGCCAGGTTTAAGATGAGATAAAACTTCTTCGGCAGAAATATTTAAACGCTGCACTTTTTCATCCTCATTAAGAATTTTTTTCAGGCTTGTAAAATCGTTAAATGCCTTTTTTGTTTTGTTGGTAGCAGCATAAGCATAAGTGGGAAGTAAATGTGATTCAGGAGGAGAAACACACTCGCTATGCTGATTAAAAATAGCCTGGAGCAGGGAGGTTCCTGATCTGGGAGCTCCACCAATAAAAATCCATTTTTTAATTTTATTCTCCACCTGTAATTTCCAATATTACTAATATGAGGAGGATAAAGTTACACTGATATCCTATTTTTTCAACAAACGGTTGTAAATAGCTTTTCTACTAATTTTTCACTCCTTCATATTTTTTCACTTCACCGTTTTCATAAGTTGTGGTCAGTATTAATTCACCATTCACATCATAGGTTTTCCAGTTACCCTCCTTTAAACCTAAACGGTAGTAGCGTTCTTCACGAATCTTTCCATTGTCAAAATAAAAGATGTGCTTACCGTTTTCATTGCCTTCAAAATATTCTCCTTCAAAAGCAATTTTTCCATTTTGAAAATACTGTTTCCAAACTCCATCCTGATTTCCCTCCACATAATTTCCTTCTGCAATGTATTCACCATTCTTAAATTTCCAGTGTCCTTCGCGTAAACCATTAACATAATTTCCTTCTGCAATTGAACCACTGTCACTGTATTCTTTTGAAAGGCCTTCTTCTTTTCCAAGCTTAAAATTTTCTTCGCGTAATAAATTTCCATTGGGATAATACCATTTCCAGATAGAATCAGGTTGATTATTTTTATAAAAACCCTGTTGTTGAATTTGCTGACCGGGATAATAAAATGTCCACAATCCATCCCGTTTTCCATTCTTGAAATTTCCTTCTGATTTTATTTTTCCATCCGGATAAAAATATTTCCAGTTACCTTGCTGACTTCCTGTTTCATCAACAGTTCCACCTTCTGCAACTACTTTATCCTTATCATACAACTTTGATGATATAATTTTTCCTTCTCTGTCAAAATCACGATACACACCTTCTTTAACACCATTGATAAGATTTACTGAAGATTTAGGACGACCATTGTTATGATAATCGCGTTTAATATCTAACTGCACATTAGCTGCTTCATCAGGTACCAATTCACCATTCTTATAAATCTCCATCTTCGTCATCATTCCATCACGAGTGTATTCGCGAAACACTCCGTTCTTTTTGTCATCCTTGTAAGTTCCCTCACTCTTCACCACATCATCCGGATAAAATTCCTTCCAAACACCTTGCTTGAATCCGAATTTATCAATGCGGTTAATCTTTTGTTCTTTTTGAAAATATCCGTTCTTAAAAGTGGTAATCGTTATGATTCTTCCGTCATCAGCATACTCTTTGGCGTTACCATTCTCAACCCCATCTTTATAACGAATCGTTTTTGCTAATTTTCCATTCTCGTTAAAATATTTTGCTGTGCTGTCAATCACATTGTTGTTCATCCAAATTTCTGATGAAACATTTCCATTCTCATAAAATTCACGCTGCAATCCATTCTTAACTCCAGCTTCATAATCATACTCCGCAGTTTTATTTCCTTTCTCGCTGTAAAATTTCCACTCACCTTTTAACTGGGAATTTACCCTGTTGCCCCCTGATTTTAGTATTCCGTTTTCATAATAACTTTTCCAGATGCCATCAGGTTTACCATTTACAAAATTTCCTTCGCTGCTAACTTTTCCATTTCCATAATAAAATTTAACCGGTCCGTTTTGCTGGGCGCAAAGCAATTGCACATTGCACAAAATCAAAAAAATCAAAAAATATTTTTTCATATTGAGATTAATTTTTGAGACGCAGATTTGCAGATTGGAACAGATTAGGCAGGTATTTAATCTGTTCCAATATTTAAATCTGCGTCTGTAATCCTGAATCATCATACCAAAGATACCCACATCAATTCAGATTTTCCAACTTCAAATTTTAAACCTGAAACTTCAAACTCTATTTATAATATATCTTTTTAATTTAAATATTTATATATTGTTATATGCCTGTTAGTATGGTTCAAAACAAATTGCTTGTTTGCTTGACTAATCCACTTATCTGAGTTTAAACACAGTTTGTTAACATGTTGTATTTTCCAATTACTTGATTTTGAAACAAGAGTTATGCTTATTAACAACTGTTGATAACAGCAAGCGTTAACTCGTTTACTGAATAAAGTTGTTAGTTGCTGTTGATAAGGCTGTGCAGTAATTAACCGCAAATACCACTGACAGGATTTGGATGAGTGGTTTATTTGATTAAGCAGATGCATGTTTTTAAAAACCAAATTTTTTTGTGAGTTATTATCACCATGTTATAGTATGTAATAAACATCTTTTTTGTTGATAACTAAAAAGTTAAAGGCTTATTATGCAGGGCTATAGTTTTTGCCTGTTGAAAACAATGAATGCAACGCGGATGACACGGATCGAACAGATAAAAGCTGATTTTATCAATGCAAAATCTTACCTATCCGCGTCATTTGCTTTCTATTACTGACGTATAAATTTTACCTTTACATCCAATAAAAATAAACATGCAAACAATAATAATAGGAGCTGATCATGCCGGTTTCGAGATGAAAGAAAAAGTAAAAGTCTATTTATCAGCCAAAGGTTTTTCAATAACTGACAAAGGAACTTACTCAGCCGAATCGGTTGACTATCCTGATTTTGCACATGCTGTTGCCCGTGAACTGGAAAATGATAAAACCAAAACCGGTATTTTATTATGCGGAAGCGCAAACGGTGTAGCAATCACCGCCAACAAACATGCACACATAAGAGCTGCAGTTTGCTGGACAGAAGAAATTGCAAAACTGGCACGTCAGCATAACAACGCAAATATTATTTGTATCCCATCCCGTTTTGTGGAAGAATCAACAGCAGAAAAAATGATAAATATTTTTTTAAGTACTGAGTTTGAAGGTGGAAGACATGAGAGAAGGGTAGAGAAGATTGAGTGCTAATCACACAAACTCCATCATCTTTTCAACCAATTCATCACCCATCATAAAGCCGGGCATTCGCCACAGTAATTCTCCGTTTTTAAAAATCATTAAAGTAGGAACACTTTTTATGGCAAACTCATTTTGTAATTCAGGATGTTTATCCAGATCAATTTTTTCTACTTTAATTTTTCCTGCAAGTTGTGGTTTTATTACTTCTAAAATAGTATCGAGAATTTTGCATGGTTCGCACCAGTCAGCATAAAAATCAATAAAAACCGGTTTATTGTTTTGTGTAAGTTTTTTGAATTCTTCTATAGTCACAATGGTTAATTTTTTACCCCTGTCAGGGTTCAAAACCCTGACAGGGGTTGCATTTGAATGCAAAAGTACAATAACACCGTTGCAATATTTTTTGAAAAACCGTAACCTATTCTTTATTCTACCGTTAAATTGAATTACGGAAAGTTAAAATGAACAATGGAAGGATAATTCTTTGCGAAAGCAAGCGCTTAAACTCCGTGTTTCTCTGCGTTAAAAATTTAAACGCATTGTTCACGAAGAAAAAAAATGCAGAAAACAACAAAGAATAAGTAAAAAAGGCAACAGTGTGTCATCCAAAATGCAAATCATAATTCAATTATTAAATAAGTTAAATATTAAGCTGCAGCTGATTTTTATTTCAGCGGCTTTACTGTTTTCATCGTGTAACAAACAAGTGTTGTTTTCACACTCCTCTTCAAATAAAAATGTAGCGATAGATAAGGATACAGGAGAATCACGTCTTGAAAAAATATTAATGCCGGATGATAAAATTATGGTAAGCGTGTGGGACCATGATGATTTAAGCGTTGGCAATCTTCAAAATGTGGTGAGCCTTCAGGAAGAATATGGCAAATGGGTAATGATAGATGCAAAAGGAGAAGTAAAACTTCCGCAGATAGGAAACATAAAACTACAAGGACTCACAGTGCGTGAAGCAACTGCTGCGCTCGAAAAATCTTATTCGCAGTTTGTACAAAAACCAAATGTAAATATCCGCGTATTAAATAACCAGGTTACGTTATTGGGCGAAGTAAAGGCACAAGGCAATTATATTTTCAGCAGCGATAATATTCGTTTGGTGGATTTGATTGGTAAAGCCCAGGGCTTCACAGACTATGCAAAGACAAAAAGTATTCAGATCGTGCGCGGTGATAAACAATTTAAAGTGGACTTAACAAACACTTATAATGTTTCTAACCAGGAACTAATTATTTATCCCGGTGATGTAGTATATGTTCCACCTGCAGGTAATAAAGGCTTCGATCGTTTCACCACCAAGTTGATTCCTATTGCAAGTTTGTTTACTGCCATCGCATTAATATATAGTGTAACACATTAAGTGAGAAATAAAAAACATGGTTCGTCATAATTCAATAAAATCATTGTTAGTTCCATTGCAAAAGCGATGGTATGTGATTGTGATTTTTATTTTGATTGCTGCTATTGCTGCCACAAGATATTTATATGTTGCAACACCCACGTACCAGGCAAGCTGCACCCTGAAAATTGAAGACCAGGAAACCAGCAATACAAATCTCTATCGCGACTTTGATGTGTTTAAAACAAATACTAAAGTGCAATCGGAAGTAGAAGTGTTGCGCTCGCATTACCTATTTGAAAAAGCATTGGATAAATTGGATTTCAATGTAGAATATTACCGTGTGGGTGAAATGGCGGATGAAGAATTATATCACAACTGTCCGTTCAAATTAAACTTTACAACTACTGACAGCAGTTTTTATGATCAACATTTTGATTTCAGTTATCTTGGAGGCTATCGTTATAAAATAACTTATCAGCAGGGCAATCAGAAAACAATAAGAGAAGCCAAGTTAGGACAAGAAATTTGCGAAAAAGAATGGTGCATCACAATCACGAAAGATGAAAATGTAGCTAACTATAAAACAAAAGCAGCATTAGCTGATCAATACCGGTTTGCGATTTATTCAAAATATGCATTGGTTTCGCACCTGATGAATAAGGATTACATCGTGCGTGCAATTGATAAAGATGTAAATATTGTTAAGCTGTATTATAAACATCCCGTTCCGGAAAAAGCAATGCGGTTGGTTAATGCTGTTGCAGAGGCATATATAGAACAAGGTATTAATGATAAAAAAGATTATGCAGGAAACACGGTTGATTTTATCAATCAGCAACTGGCCATTGTGGGAGGAGAATTGGAGAAAGCAAAGGTTGCTATCAAACAGTATAAAATAAAAAATGAGATTGTAAATATTCCTCAGCAAACGGATGCTACATTCAGAACATTGAGCCAGCTTGAATTGCAAAAAGTGGATATCAATATGCAATTAGCGGTGCTCGAAAACATGAGCGAATATTTGAGAAGAAATAAGGAATTAAACATATCAGGACCTGATTACAGCAGCATAACAGACCCGCTATTTACTGAAGGTGTTTCAAAACTAAATAACAAATTGCGCGAACGCGAAACACTTGAAGCCAAATACACCAATGAAGATGATCACATAGGAAATATTGATAAAGAAATTACTCAGTTGCGTGCATATCTGGTGGAAAGTATAAACAACACAAGAAAAAAATTACTTATCAAACAGGATGAAATTTTTTCTTCCATTAATGAACAGAAAGCAAGCTTTGAAGGCGTACCTGAAAAAGAAAGCACACTGAATGAACTAAACCGTAATTTTCTTTTATATGAAAAAGTTTATAATTTCTTAATAGAAAAAAGAACGGAAGCCATCATCACCCAACAGGTGAATATATCTTTCAACAGAATATTAGAAGAAGCAAATATTCCGCGCACTGCCGTATTTCCAATTCCTGAAGTGGTGTGGAGTGTTGCGTTGTTCATTGGTTTGATACTTGGAATTGTCGCAGCATATGTACGCCATGCAATGAAATCCTTAGTAAGCAATCGTGAAGACATTGAAAAAATTTCAACCATTCCGTTTATCGGGAATGTTGAACGTTTTACAAAAGCCGGAAGAGGTTACAATACTTTCACTTCGCTCACCACACGCATTTTGCTTACACAACAACACCAGGGTAAGATGCTGATAACTGTTACCTCCACAACCTGCGGTGAAGGAAAATCTTTTATTGCTGCCAACATAGCACGCACTTTGGCTGCTATGGATAAAAAAGTTTTGTTGCTTGATATTAATCCACACAGCCCTACATTGTGTAATATGTTTGATGTGAGAACGCATCATGGCATTGCAGATGTATATCGCAACACCATGAAATTACAGGACGTGATAAACATTACTTCGTTTCCAAATCTTGATTTAATTAACACTGGTGATGAGGCGGAAACCATCAGTCATTTACTGGCAACAGAAAAAACCAGCGAGATTTTAAATGAGTTGCGTAGTCAATACGACATTGTGATTGTTGATACACCTGAAGTTGGAAAATATACTGACGCTATTCCTTTTATGAAATGGAGTGATATGAATTTATATGTTGTAAAAGCTGACTCCACCAAAACAGAATTGGTTGCTAATGCAGAATTGGTAAAAGAAGAATACCGTTTGCAGGAAGTTTACTTTGTGCTGAATGCAATGAACGAAAAGAAAAATCATACCGGCTATTTAAATGCGAAAAGTTTTAATGCAAAGCGCAAAAAAATAATTCCGCAAATAACCTCTTTGTTTGCCTGGTAATTATGCAACTTTCCATTCCGGTTACAAAAAAATTTCTTAAAAACTCTACACTCCTCGTTTACACTGATCAGTTAATAGTAAGCGGACTGAGTTTTCTTTCAGGCATCACGCTTGCACGTTTATTGGGTGTTCAGGGTTTTGGTATTTATTCTATAGCATGGTTGGGTGTATTGATTGCAAGCAGCATTAATCAGCCTTTTATCATAACCCCAATGCTAACATTGAGTGCTAAAAAAGCGGGAAACGATCAGGAAAATTATTTACAGGCGATTGTATTCAAGCAATTATTTTTTGCTGCATTTATGTCATTCATCGCATTTATTGCTGTGATTGTTATGAGTTTTGTTCTGCATGACTGGAAGGTGGACAGCATCATCATTGCATTTCCATTAGCGGTGTTTTCCTTTTTATTACAGGATTTTTTCAGACGTTATTTTTTTATCATCAAGCGTCAGCACATTGCATTGATTATTGACCTCATTGCTTATGGAGGAGTTTTACTCTGCGCGTTTTGCATTCATTTCTTCAGAGATATGGATGCACAGTTTATTTTGTTGTTAACGGCACTATTCTTTTTATATGCATCACTCACAGCACTATTCTGCTTGCCGCAATTAAAATTTAATTTAGAAAATATTCGATCAACAATATCAGAGCATTGGAATTTTTCCAAATGGCTGACAGCTACTGCTGTATTGCAATGGTTTTCCGGAAACTTATTCATCATTGCCGCAGGCGCCATCTTAGGTCCTGTAGCTGTGGGTGCAACACGCATGGCACAAAATATTGTAGGAGTAACGCATGTTTTATTTCTTGCAATGGAAAATATTATTCCATCGCGTGCAGCAAAAGCCCAGCAGGTGGGAGGCAATGAAAAAATGTTTAAATACCTCTGGAAATTTACGCTTCAAATGGGAATGATAACCTTTTCAATCCTTGCATTGATCTCCATTTTTTCATCACAGATAATTGAAATATGTTATGGATCAACGTATCTTGAATACAAAAATGTATTGATTGGTTTTTGCCTTTTATATGTGATTGTATTTTTAGGTTATCCGTTGCGTTATGCAATCCGCACCATGGAAAACACCAGGCTTATTTTCATTTCATTTATAGTTAGTTCTGCATTTAGTTTGTTATGTGCATACCCGATAATTAAAAACTTCGGGCTTTATGGAGTTGTTGCAGGTTTAATGATCACACAATTAATTACTCTCGGAATTTATATGTGGTCGTTGAGAAAAATGATCCGGTGGATCTGATCTTTATTTTTCCAAGTATCAAAAGTTTTTATTTTATAAACTGATCTGTAGTCCGCAAAGAAAAATGTATTCAACACCATACACTTTATGTTTTGCGCGACCGGCACCTGCAACTAAAACATTATTATAATTGGCATACACACCTTTTAAAGTTGTTTCCATAAAAAAGTATTTAAGAAAATCAAAACGAAAACCGCTTTCAACACCTGTAATATATCCTGCTACATGATACCTGTCATTGCGATTGACTCCGAAAATAGTTACATCGCTTCGCGGATAAACAAAACCAAATCCATATTTAAAGACAGCACCAAGCCACAACTTATTGTTTTTACTGTGAAGAAGATTTTGTCTTTTAATAATATTTATCAAACAAAAATTAGCACCGTTACTATGCTCAAAAGTTAAAAAGTCTGCTCTCACCACTGTGTCCTGATCAAATTCCTGATCATTAATCTCACCTTTTAAATGCAGGTTCTGATTCCGCAGCATCACATACTTAGCGTGATCATAATTAATTTCAAAACCAATATCTCTTTTGTTGTTTAACCAATATCCAATTCGAAAAGAATACTGAGGAATAGTTATGTCTTCATTCAACAAATGTTTTAATCCATCGCGGTCAACGGCTTTAACGCCCGATAAAGTAAAATCATAATTATTAGTCGTGTGATCTCTGAAATGCAAAGTGCTTTTTGCATACCAATCAAGGTTGTATCCTCCGGTAATATAAAAGGTTCCTTTTCCTTTTATAGATTGCTGAGGGCAATTACATTTTTCCTGCGCAGAAACGCGAAATGAGAATGCAAAAATTAATGCGATGCCGAACAGGTGCTTCATAAATATTTGAGGGAATTTGAGGGGTGTGCAAATATATCCTGTTTTATTTTCAGCTTAAGTATTTCTTAAATACTTTTAGAAAAAATTTATATAATTCAAATGTCAAATCAGGAAATAGCTGAAATATTGGATCAGACTGCAAAGTTGATGTCATTGCATGATGAGAATCCTTTTAAAGTGAAATCATATCAAACTGCTGCTTTTAAATTAGAGAGAAATCAGGAAGATTTAAATGGAAAAACAGCAGCTGAATTAGAGAAAGTGGATGGCATTGGTAAAAGCTTAAGCGTTAAAATATTTGATCTGTTAAACAAAAGTGTTTTTGAAGATTTGAATCGTTTAATGCAACAAACTCCGGAAGGGGTTTTGCAGATGATGCATATTAAAGGCATCGGTCCAAAAAAAGTTTCAGTGTTGTGGAAAGAACTGGGTGTTGAAACCATCGGAGAGCTGATGTATGCATGTAAAGAAAACCGGCTGATAGAACTAAAAGGTTTTGGTGCGAAAACGCAAGAGCAGGTTTTGAAAGCACTTGAATTTACAATCTCTAACCAGGGATTGTTTCACTATGCCACGGTGGATGTTTTTGCGAATGAATTTGAAATCCTTTTAAAGAAAAAATTTCAATACTTAATAGTTTCAAGAACGGGTTCGTTAAGAAGAAAAAACGAAGTGCTGGACGCAGCTGAATTTGTGGTGGCTTCAGTTGATTTAAAAGAAATTAAAAATGTTACAGACAGCATTGATTTATTTGATCAAACTAAAACAGAGATTACTGATAATAAATTAAGATTAGTAACCACACATAATTTAAAAGTAATTATTCATGCAAGTGAAAAATCACATTTTGCTTTAGATCTTTTTAATACTTCTGGAAATGCAGATCACTTGGAAAAACTAAAATCAATTTCCGGCTTTGAAAAACTTACAACTGAAAACTTTAGTAACGAAGAAGAAATTTACCGCTCGTTGAATCTTACGTTTATCGAACCTGAATTGCGCGAAGGATTGAATGAAATAGAATGGGCACAACAAAATAAATTACCGAAGCTTGTTGAGTTAACGGATCTAAAAGGAATATTACATAATCATTCTACTTATAGTGATGGAATTCATACGCTGGAGCAAATGGCTTCGCATTGCAAAGAGTTGGGTTATGAATATTTAGGTATTTGTGATCATAGCAAGAGTGCTTTTTATGCAAATGGTTTACAACCCGAAAGAGTATTGCAACAACATGCAGAGATTGATGAGCTGAATAAAAAACTTGCTCCGTTTCATATCTTCAAAGGAATTGAATCAGATATTTTAAATGATGGATCATTGGATTATGACGAAGACATACTTCAAAAATTTGATTTTATTGTAGCGTCTGTTCATTCTAATTTAAGAATGAGTGAAGAGAAAGCAACCCAACGTGTGATTGCTGCAGTAAAAAATCCTTACACAACAATTTTAGGACATCCAACAGGAAGATTATTGTTAGCGCGTGAAGGTTATCCCATTGATCATAAAGCGGTGATTGATGCGTGTGCTGAGCATGGTGTGGTGATTGAATTGAATGCACATCCTTACCGTTTAGATCTTGATTGGAGATGGCTTCAATATGCATTAAGTAAAGGAGTAAAAATCTCGATCAACCCTGATGCACACAGCAAAGAAGAATATTCAAACATGTATTATGGTGTGTGTGTTGCAAGAAAAGGAGGGTTAACAAAAGAGAATACTTTTAATGCTTTGAGTAAAGAGGAGATTGAAAAAAATTTTATAAATCGTAAATTGATTCACCAGTAAAATATTCCAAATCTTTAAGATTTGGAATATTTAAACAGAATAAATCTAAATATCCAAAATCATAAATCTATAATGTCCTTTCTCTCTTCCGTCTTCTCCTGGTTTATTAAACAACGTATTCATCAAATTGAGTTGTTTATAAAATATCCACATGAAGTGCAGGAAGATTTATTGCGTAAGCTTGTTTCTCAGGCACGTTACACGGAATGGGGAAGGCAACATGATTATTCATCAATTGAAAATGCTGAACAATTTAAACAGCGGGTTCCATTGCAGGATTATGAAACATTAAAGCCCTATATTTTTCGTTTAAAAAATGGCGAACAAAATTTATTGTGGAACACAGAAATTAAATGGTTTGCAAAATCATCGGGCACCACAAATGATAAATCCAAATTCATTCCTGTAAGCGCTGAAGCATTGGAAGAGTGTCATTTTAAAGGTGGAAAAGATTTGCTCTGTATTTATTTTCATAACAAACCTGAATCAGAATTATTCAATGGTAAATTACTTACCATGGGTGGAAGCCAGCAGATCAATTCACTCAACAACGAATCTTATTATGGTGACCTGAGTGCAATACTGATACAAAATCTTCCGATATGGATTGAACTGTTCCGCACTCCGGGTGTTGATGTCGCATTGATGGATGAGTGGGAAAGTAAAATTGAAAAGATGGCGCGTATCACCATGACGGAAAATGTAACCAATATTGCGGGCGTTCCCTCATGGACTTTAGTTTTGTTAAAACGGGTTTTGGAATTAAGTGGCAAGCAAACATTAAACGAAGTGTGGCCCAATCTCGAATTGTTTGTGCATGGTGCAGTAAATTTTAGTCCTTATCGAGAACAATTCAAAAAAATGATTCCTAAAAATGAAATGTATTATCTTGAAACATATAATGCATCCGAAGGTTTTTTTGGCATTCAGGATCAACGCAATTCGGAAGAGATGTTGCTGATGCTGGATTACGGAATTTATTATGAGTTTATTCCTTTTAATGAAATCGATAATGCACAGGAAAAAACGGTAGGGCTGCACGAAGTAAAATTGAATGAGCAATATGCAATGGTAATAACTACCAATGCAGGATTGTGGAGATATAAAATCGGTGACACTATAACCTTCACATCATTGAGTCCATATCGCATTCGCATTACAGGACGCACAGCGCATTTCATCAATGCGTTTGGCGAAGAGTTAATTATTGACAATGCAGAAAAAGCGTTGTCAGAAAGTTGCAAAAGCACCGGAGCCGTAATTCGTGAATACACTGCTGCTCCTGTTTATTTTTCTGAACAGGCAAGTGGAGCTCATGAGTGGCTCATTGAATTTGAACAAGAGCCATCGGATATTGATCAATTTGCAAATGCGCTTGACGAAGCACTTAAAAAATTAAACTCTGATTATGAAGCAAAACGTTATCATGATAAAGTACTGCGAAATCCGCTGATACGAAAAATGCCTGCAGGTACGTTTTACAACTGGCTGAAATCAAAAGATAAAATCGGTGGGCAGTATAAAGTACCACGCCTTGCAAACAATCGTAAATTTGCAGATGATATTTTATCGTTCATTAATGCAGTAGCATGAAAAAAATTATAAGCATTCTCTTTTTGTTGGTATTGCATTTCACATTACATGCACAACAATTATTCACACCATTATTTGAAATTAATACTGATGCAGATTTTTTTACTGTAGATGCTTTAGGGAATTCTTACCTGGTTAATGGTTCTGAAATCGTGAAGCTGGATGATAAAGGAGAGTTGTATTCCAGGTTCAACAAAAAAGATTATGGCAATATAACTTATGTGGATGCACGTGACCCATTGCGTGTGCTTGTTTTTTATAAATCATTTGCCGCATTACGTATCCTTGATAATAAACTGGCGGAGCAAAGTGTCATTGATCTCCGTACGCTTGAATTGCAGGATCCCACATTAATTTGCAGTGCTGATGTGCAGGGATTCTGGGTGTATGATAACACAACTTCACGGTTAACAAAATACAATGCACAGCTACAGGCCATCTCCATCAGCAATGATTTAAACAAAACTGTGAACGAAAAAATTAATGCAACTATGCTGATGGAATCAGACAACTGGTTAGTGATGAATAACGGCAGTGATGTTTTGGTTTTTGATAAGCTTGGTAATTTTTTTAAACCTGTTGTCATTCCCGAAGGCACATCACAAATACAAATGATGCGGGATAACTTAGTAATGTTCAACATAAGCAAAATGACCTCCATTGATCTACGCAAAGGAAACACCACAGAAATGGATTTGCCAATGAGTTGTGCCGCCTGCAAATACATTGTGAGTGCAGGACATTTATATACACTCGAAAAAAATAAGTTGAAAGCATTTACTTTTTAAGCCGACAAGTTTTCAACAAAGTTTGTCTATGCATCAGCATGCTTATACTTTTGAACACACCATAAAATTTTATTCTATTGGCTACTGATAAAAAAACGTTGCATATTGCTGTTGCAGGAAATATAGGTTCTGGCAAAACAACGCTTACAACTTTACTCGCAAAAAATTTAAAGTGGGAACCGCACTATGAAGATGTAGATGATAATCCTTACCTGAATGATTTTTATGAGGACATGCAACGCTGGTCATTCAACCTGCAGATTTATTTTTTGAATTCGCGTTTCAACCAGGTTACTAAAATCCGTAAGAGCAGCAAAACAGTAATTCAGGATAGAACGATTTATGAAGATGCATACATCTTTGCTCCTAACTTGCATGCAATGGGTTTGATGACCACCCGTGATTTCAATAATTACATTGAGTTGTTTAACCTGATGGGTAATTTCGTTCAGGCACCTGATTTATTAATTTATTTACGCGGAACTGTTCCGGCACTTGTAAATCAAATTCAAAAACGTGGTCGTGCTTATGAAAATTCAATCCGTATTGATTACTTAAAACGTTTGAATGAACGTTACGAAGCATGGATATCACAATATGATAATGGCAAACTTTTAATTATTGATATTGATGATATCAATTTTGCTGATAACCCTGAACATCTGGGAATGATCATTAATAAAATCAATGCTGAGTTGCATGGATTGTTTTGAGGCTGGTGATTGCAATAAAAATTCACAAAAATTTACACAGGTAAATACTTAGAATGATCGTTAGTCTCAACAGGTTTTAATATTTTCCGCGTATCCTCAACTACACCATCAGGAAATTTAGAAACTCTTTTTGTTAAATGCGGATGTGAGCTTAACTTCTCCGCAAACCAATGCCAGAAACCATCTTCACGATTTTGTTGCATTATAAACTCTTTAGCATTTACTTCCTGATATAATTCTCGTCCTGCAGCAAGCACTAACAATCCTGATTGCGCACCTTTGGGAGCAAGTGCATGTCCTATTCTGTCGCAGGTATATTCGCACGCACGCGAATAAGCACTATTCAAAAAAGGCACAATGAAAGTTGGAAACAAAAGCATGCGTTTTAAAATATGTTTACGCTTAATATGTCCTAATTCGTGACCGATAACAAAATCTAATGTCTCAGGATTTTTTGAAAATGCGAGCGCTAAAATTTCCGAATAAATAACCACATAATTCCGGCCAATAAACCTTGTGGCAAAAGCATTCAATGCGCCACCGCTTTGTAATAAATAGGAATCCGGAATTTTACTTAATCCAAGTTGTTGCGACTGCCGAACAATTGAATTATAAATATCAGGAAACTGGCGCTCTGTAATTTTTACTGCATTGCCTTTTATATATCCAACTAATAAACCTAATTGTATAAAAATAAAGAACACGATTATCGCAGCATAAAACAAAATGATTTTGGAATATAGTTTTGCTATCGGGTTAGAAAAATCATTTAAACGATACAACACATATCCAATTATTGAATATAGAAATATGCTGATTATAACTTTAATGCCGAAGTATAAATTTTCTTTTGGATACACTTCATAATGTACAGATTCGTTCATTTTTTTAAGATTTACAGGATTAAGTAAGAGAGTAATAGTGTCTACAAAACAACGGATAATTATTTAAAAATAAAAAAAAGAATTCCCGTTGCTGAAAACTCTTTTTTTCTGTTGGGATTAACCCGGTTTAATTTCCTTGTTAGTTAAATTTTGAGCCATCATTAACTTGTTGTCAACGTTATTACAACTTGAAATAATTAAATATTTCAGAGTTATGAAAACCGTTATTCCTTTCATTAGTCAAATAAAAAGAAAAAACGGAAAACTTGCATTAGCATTATCAGTTATTAAATTATTTCTTTCTCTTATATCTACTAATAAAATTATACAAAGGTGTAAGAATGACAGCTGAAATCTTTGCAAAAAAATGAAGTATAGATAAAGGGATAAATATTATGTAAAACCAAAAGGTAGACCTTCTAATCATTGGTTGAAGAGATAATGTAGCTAATACATTAGAACAAATCAATCTTTTTCTATTCATGTATTCAGGTTTGATTATATCTAAAAGTAAAATATAGCGATCTTGATTAGTATGATTCCATCCTGAATGCTCATATCCATCACAAAATATCAGGACTTTTCCTTCTTCCCAGGAGCGGGAAATACCATTTACTTTAAATCCAACAGTTGGCAGGTTATCAGGAATACTTAAGCCCAGATGCACTCTTACACTTGCATTTGTTTCACCAAAATGGTGTTTGATTTCCGATTTTTTTTCCAGCAAATTAAAGGAAGCAGATACAAGGCCGGGAATCTGTTTTATAACTTCTGTTGTCACAGGGAAATTACAAATGTTTTTATGAAATTCTAAACCCCAGGTCATGAGCGGCATCGTCTTCCACGAACCATGATAATTCACCATTTGCTTTTTAATACCCGGAATGAATTGAGGATTTGATGATAAATGAGCGCCCAGTTCGTTCTTAATTTCTAACCAGTTATTCTCAATGGCTTCAGCCCAGACAAAATCCTCACTTCGGTAAAAAGCCGGTTCGTTTCCTCTATAGGCGTTGATATTAAATATAGAATACCAAATTTTCATGGTTGTATCCGCATCACCATTGGTTGGATTAAAAATAGTATTTCAAAATTATATGTATGTATTCCCGTGAGGAGGTGTTACTCGTATTATTTTGTTTAAAAAACTAAGAGTAATTGGATGTCACGAATTTATCTTTCATCTATGCTTAGTTAATTTACCTACACTGTTTATTAGAAGCACTCCCGATAGTTATCGGGATGTTTGTTTACCTCTCAAAGCCCTTCTTTTTAAATTTCTTTTAATATTATTATGCGGTCGTGCTATTGTTCGTTCCGAGTTCGTCTGCCCGAAGTTCGCAAACTGCTTATTCATTGTTAGTATTTGTTTTAGTGGTGAAGCAAATTATCCAATAATAAGTCAAGTTGAACAATTTAAACTCACCTCCAATGTCTTTAAGTTTCTGTTGTAAAAATATTTCTGTCGGGAAGTTTTTCAAAACTAAATGTGTTGTATTGTCTTCAAGTTTTCTTGTCTGAAAACTGTTGCCATGTTCGTCTCTTTCTGTAATTGGATGATTACTCCCTTCAACAAAATTGTTGTCCATAAAAACTACTATGCCGCCAGGAGATACCAAACTGTTTACAATTGAAAGAAATTTGTCAAGATCTTGCAGTAAAATATGACTCCAAATAAAACCGCCAAACAAACTTTCAAATTTATTACGGTCAGAAAAATTATAAATGTCAGCAATTCCAAATGAAACTTGTTTGCTTGAGAAATCTTTTTTCTTAGCAATATTAATAACCGATTCATTGATGTCGATCGCAAAAATAGAAGTTGTCGTTGCTGCAATTTTCTCTGTCCAATAACCCGTTCCACAAGCAATTTCTAAAACTTGTTTGTCGGCAAAAATTTCCTGCAAAATAGTTGCTGCAATTTTCAAGTCCTCTTGTCGTTCAGGTTTGGAATATATTTTCTCATATTCCTTTGCTCTGTCTTTGTAGTATGAAACTATGTCGGTATTCATTTTGTCGTCTGTCTATTTCTGTTTGTTTCTTGCAGTCAGTTTGATGTTAGCAGTGTCGCCATAGCATGCAGAAATCAATTAAATATAAGCATGTTTTCACTCAAAACCTTCCGAATATTTCCCGAATATCAGTATTCGGTACGTTTCAGGAAATATTCGGTAAGTCCCCTTTTTCTAAATCCCCACCTCCAAAAAAACCCCTACTTCCAATCCACTTCTTCAATTCCAATTGCATAACGTCCTTTCTGCGTTTATCTTAATTTTGCCCACATATATTTGACGCACCATCGCATCGCAAGCACACACTTTTAATGCACATACCGGTCTCTGTATTACCAGCTTATCAGGTTTTTAAAAATATCTGAAAAAAAACAAAACAATTTTTAATAATCCACGTATATCCACATTCATAAATAAAAATAAATGCAAAAAATTTTAGTTACCGGAGGAGCCGGTTTTATAGGATCAGCAGTTATTGACAAGCTGCAACGAGAGGGAAAAGAAATCTTTGTTATTGATAACTTATCATTTGGAAATAGAAAATTTATCCAGCTTGATGATGATCATTTTTATCAAACAGATATTTTAAATAAACCGGAGATAGATAAAATAATTGACTCCATTCAGCCGGAGATTATCATTCACCTTGCTGCAATACATTTTATCCCGTATTGCAATCAGCATCCTTATGAGTCAAGCAATGTTAACATCCTTGGCACCACGCATATCCTTGATGCAGCCAAACGCAATAAGGTAAAACAATTTTTCTTCGCCTCCACCGCTGCCGTTTATCCCATTTATGATGGAGCAGTCAGCGAAACCCATCCCACAGGTCCAATGGATATTTACGGATTAAGCAAATTAGTGGGCGAGCATTTATGTAATGAGTTTCACCTACTATCCGGAATCCCCACCATCGTTTGCCGTTTCTTCAATGCCTTTGGTCCTAATGAAACCAACGCGCATTTAATTCCTGAAATACAAAAGCAGGTCAACAACGGCTTGCGTAAAATTCAATTGGGCAACCTCACTCCTAAAAGAGATTTTATTCATACCTCTGATATGGCAAATGCAGTTCATGTACTGTTAAATAAAGTAACATCCGGCATTCATACTTATAACCTGGGCAGAGGCATCGAGTATTCAGTTACAGATATTGTTGATTCTTTCTCGCGCCAGACAGGTGAGAAAATAGAAATAGAAGTGGATCCTGCGCGTGTGCGTAAAGTAGAGCGCATGCACTTGCTTGCTGATGTGAGTAAATTAAAAAGTATTGGCTGGCAGCCTTTGGTTAATATTGACCAGGGTATAAAAACTTTAGTGGAAGAATGGCAGGACCAAAGCAAGTAGTTTTTTGTACTGATGGCATTTTTCCGCACGCTGTCGGAGGGATGCAGCGCCATTCAGCATTACTTATCCAAGAGTTGTCGCGCCTTAATAAGTACGAGATCATTGTCATTCATCCGCATGATAAAAAAGTTTTCAGTCCTGAACTTAATGTTAAGGAGATTGCTTTGAATTTTCCCGTTAACGGAAATTATATTTACTGGTGTTATCAGTATTCAAAAAAAGTATTTGAGCAGTTGCAGTCTTATCCTCGTGCTGTTATTTATGCGCAGGGGCTTTCAATGTGGCATGGAATAAAAAAAATTGGCAACCGTGTAATTGTTAATCCTCATGGGTTAGAACCTTTTCAGACGTTCACTGTAAAAGAAAAATTAATAACGGCACCCTTCCGTAAAATTGAACGCTATCTGTTTAAACATGCGGCAAAGGTGGTTTCCTTAGGAGGCAGATTAACCGATATACTTAAAAAAGAAATTCCCAATTCGCGTAATAAGATTGTGGTGTTGCCCAATGCGGTTAATCCTTGTAATTATATCAAACGCAATTTTAAGGATGATAAAATTCAACTCTTGTATGTAGGTCGCTTTGCTTTTAATAAAGGAATAAATATTTTATTGGAAGCAGTAAGACAATTAAACAATGAAGGGTATCAGAACAAGCTGCAGTTTAATATTGTTGGCAAAGGTCCATTGTATGATGCCTATACAAAACAATATTCGTTTTCCAATGTAAATTTTATTGGCTTTGCCGCTGATGATTTCCTTCAGCAGCTCTATCGTGAAAATGATCTCTTTGTGTTTCCAACTTTGTTTGAAGGTATGCCCACTGTGGTGTTGGAAGCGATGGCAAATGCAATGCCTGTCATCGTGAGCGATACAGGAGCAACCGCTGAATTAGTGAATCAGGATAACGGCTACCTCATTGAAAGCAACAATGTGCGTGCATTAAAATGCGCCATCCAAAGTTTTTTTCAACTCAATGCTGCTGACCGTTCAAAGCGCTCTGAAAATTCTTATCAAAAGCTGATGGCTAATTTTACCTGGCAGGTTGTGGCTGAAAAACATGCTGCATTATTTGATACTTTTAATCACCACGCATGATTTCATTTATTAAAAAAAACGCACAGTTTATTTTAATGTTAATGGTGTGGATTGTTGTAGGAATGTTTGTAAAGGAAACTGCGTTCGTGCTCGTTCCGCTCAGCTTTATGATATTAAAAAGTAAGAATCGTTACACTGAAATAATTCTTGCTTTTGCTTTAATTCTTTTTCTGTCAGATAACAGGCACCACATGCTTGCTGATATTGCAAACGAAACACGCGACATGTCAATCGTGCTGCTATCCCTGTTTGTTTTTTTTGATTCAAAACAATTTCCGGTAAAAAGCAGGTTGTTTATGCCTTTCATTCTTTTTCTCTCAATGGCACTTTTTCTTGTCCTGAGAAATCCTAATCCGCTTAATTCATTTATGAGAACGGTTTCTTATGGATTGATGCTGTTAACTATTCCAAGTTATTTTATCAAAGAATTAAATCGTGACGCAAAAGATTTTCTATGGAATATTGTTTGGTTTTGCGTGCTATTCCTCACCATTGGACTTATTATGATATTGCTGGTGAATAATTGGGTATTTATTGGAGGACGTTACAACGGATTATTTGGAAATCCTAATGGTGTCGGAATCATGTGTACGCTTTTAACCATTCTCATTGCTGTTACCAGGCATCATTTCCCTGATATCTTTAGCCGCACAGAGTTATATTTTATTTATGCAGTCATTATAACCTCCATATTATTATCCAGTTCACGCAACTGTATTTTTTCCCTGATGATATTTTTATTCTTTATGCGTTTTTATAAAATATCTTATCTGTATGGTTTTATAATTGTGATAGTGGTTGCCGTTGTCTTTCAATTCATAAATGAAAACCTGATTTTCATAATCGACTCCTTAGGGCTTGGTTCATATTTTCGGGTTGAACATTTAGATGACGGCTCAGGCAGATTGGTAGCATGGACATTTGCGTGGGAGGAGATTCAAAGAAATTTTTACGCGGGAAGGGGTTTTGGTTTTGATAAATATTATTTTGAATTACACAAAGATTATCTATCATCATTGGGTCACCAGGGTGGTGTACACAACAGCTATCTCACCATTTGGATGAACACTGGTTTAATAGGTTTGATTCTTTTTATCATTGCTTACTTCCGTATTTTTTTCAAAGCTGCCACAATAAATTATCTTGCTATTCCCGCCATGTTTGCCATCATGTTTTCCATCAGTTTTGAATCATGGGCTGCATCCTCTTTAAGTCCGTTCACTATAATTTTTCTTCTCATCATTACTTTATTGCAATATCAAAAAAATGAATCTCCAGCGCAAGAAGCTCTTGTTCCTTTACAATGAACTGGCAGGTTATTTCCTCGCATGTATTGATAAACTGTCAATGCTTCATGATGTGGATATTCATATCGTAAGATATCCGCTTAATCCGGTTGCACCATTTGAATTTAAGTTTAACAATCATGTTAAATATTACGAACGAAAAGAGTATAACCGTACACAATTAATCGCATTAGCGAAAGAAATTAATCCTGATTTTATTTATACGGGAGGTTGGATGGATAAAGATTACATTGCAGTAAGCAAAAGTTTTAAAAATATTCCAATCGTTCTTACTTGCGATATGCCGTGGCTCGGTACTGCGAGACAAAAATTAGCATCCGTACTCGGACCATTATATCTGCCACGCATATTTACGCATTGCTGGGTACCCGGTGAGCCCAATGCTTTTTATGCAAGAAAACTTGGGTTCAAAGGCAATCGTTTATTAATGGGAGTGTATTCTGCCGATTATGATTTGTTTCATAATTATTATTTGCAGCATCGCGAAGCAAAGCAAAAACAATTTCCAAAACGGTTTATTTATGTAGGAAGATATGCAGAGTTAAAAGGTGTGCGCGAATTGTGGAAAGCATTTATGCAATTACAGAATGAGCAGCCCAATGAATGGGAATTATGGTGTCTGGGTAAAGGAGATTTTGATGCTGAATTTCCTATAAACGAAAAGATTAAGAACTTTGGCTTTGTGCAACCCAAAGACTTAAATAAATTTATTGAGCAAACTGGCGTATTTATTTTTCCAACATACTATGAGCATTGGGGTGTAGTTGTTCATGAGTTTGCTGCTGCAGGTTTTCCGTTAGTGTGCAGTACTACTACCAGCGCTGCAACCACTTTTCTCCGCGAAGCGTATAATGGTTATTATACAAAGCCAAGAGAGGTCTCGTCCATAGTAGATGCGATGAAAAAAATTATTGCAATGGATAACCAAGCGTTGTTTGAAATGGGAGAGCGCAGCGTTGAACTCTCCAGGCAAATTACTCCTGAAACATGGAGCAGTATCATTATGAATCTGGCGAATAAAAATTAAAACATGTGTGGCATTTGCGGAATTTACGGATTGAATAAAGCGGAATCAACACCAATGGTTCAGAAGATGAATGATTGCATTGCACATCGCGGACCTGATGATGATGGTTTTTATGTGGATGATAAAGTTGCACTCGGCCATCGCAGGCTTGCCATTATTGATTTAAGTCCGGCAGGTCATCAACCGATGCAGGATGCTTCGCAGGATCTGGAATTAATTTTCAATGGTGAGATTTATAATTTTCTTGAGGTACAACCTCTAATTAATGATTACCCTTTTAAAACTAAAAGTGATTCGGAAGTTATACTTGCTTCTTATAAAAAATGGGGAGCGGATTGTGTGCATCAGTTCAATGGAATGTTTGCATTTGCAATATGGGATAAAAAGAAAGAAGAGTTGTTTATTGCACGCGATCGTTTAGGCATTAAGCCACTATATTATTATCAAAAAGATAATGTTTTTTTGTTTGCTTCTGAAGTTCGTGCATTACTTGCTACAGGATTAGTTCCTCGTAAAATAAACCAACATGCACTGGCTGATTATTTCACTTATCAAACTGTGCATGCTCCGCAAACTTTAATTGAAGGTGTGCAGATGCTGATGCCCGGTCATCATATTATTATCAATAAAGGTGGAGTAAAAATTGAGCAATACTGGAGTCCGCAGAAAAACTTTACGGATGATTCAAAAAGCAAATCATACAATGAAGTTTGTGATGATGTGTATGAGTTATTGAAAGCATCTGTGAAAAGGAGATTGATAAGTGATGTTCCTTTCGGAGCATTTCTTTCAGGAGGAATTGATTCAAGCGCAGTGGTTGGATTGATGAGTGAAGCACAACAGCAACCTGTAAAAACATTTACCATCGTTTTTGGTGAGAAAGAATTCAGCGAAGCTCAATATGCACGTGTTATTGCAGATAAATTTAAAACGGATCATCATGAGTTTCATCTTAGCCCTAAAGATTTTTTAGATGATTTGCCTCATGCGTTAAATGCATTGGATCATCCAAGTGGGGACGGACCAAATTCTTTTATCGTATCACGCATCACACGTGAAAATGGAATCACAATGGCCTTATCAGGTTTAGGTGGTGATGAATTGTTTGCAGGCTATCCTGTGTTCAACCGTTATTTAAAATTAAAAGATAAAGAATGGTTGTGGAGAACACCCGAAGCAATCAGAAAACTGGCTGGTGTCGCACTCGCAACTGCCAAACCCGGTATCACATCCAATAAAGTAAAACAGTTTTTAGAATTGGAGAATGTAGATCTTGCAAATTCATTTCCTGTTTTTCGCCAGGTAGGAAATCCTTCTGCACTTGCAGCATTACTTAATCTGAAAAAATTACCTGCTGATCAGATTCAACGAATTTTAAAAACAGAGTTGAATGGAAAGGCATCATCGCTTCCGTTACTTAGCCAGGTAAGCATTGCGGAGATTACCACTTACATGCAAAATGTTTTGTTACGTGATACTGATCAGATGAGTATGGCTGTTGCTTTGGAAGTGCGTGTTCCGTTTTTAGATTATAAGTTAGTGGAATATGTTTTAGGAATTCCCGATCAGTATAAGAAACCAATCTATCCGAAAAAATTGTTGGTAGATAGTCTCAAAGGTTTGTTGCCCGATGAAATTGTTCATCGTAAAAAAATGGGGTTCGTGTTTCCCTGGGAAGTGTGGCTGAAAAACGAATTGCGTGATTTTTGTGAAGAGCGCATCAATCAATTATCAAAAAGAAATTTTATTAATGGAAAACATTTGCAAAATCAATGGATTAAATTTTTGCAGGGAGATAAGAACATTCGCTGGTTAGATATGTGGTTATGTGTAGTGCTTGAAGACTGGATGGAAAAAAACAGGGTTGTAGAATAATGAACGAAAAACGCAGAAAAAAAATTGTGGTATTAATTGACTGGTATCTTCCCGGATATAAGGCAGGTGGCCCGATTCAATCAGTTGCAAACATGGTTGTCAGGTTAAAAGAAGATTTTGAATTTGTAATCATTACCGGTGATACTGACGAAAGTGAAACCACTCCTTATACAACTGTAAAAAGCGATGCATGGAACACATTGTCTGATGGCACACGGGTTTATTATTTCTCAAAGAATGGCAGAAAATTCGGCACACTAAAAAAGATTATGCTGAAGGAACAGGCTGATGTATTTTATCTCAACAGTTTATTCTCTGTTTTTTTTACTATGTATCCACTGATAATCAGGAAATATTTTATGCCTGCGCGAAAAATAATTTTGGCTTGCCGTGGCATGTTGGGTAAAGGAGCATTGGATATCAAATCAGGAAAGAAAAAATTGTTTTTATCTACTGCACGTTTAATAGGTTTATATAAAAATGTTAACTGGCATGCTTCTACAGAAATAGAAGCCAAAGAAATTGCATTGAATTTCGGAAAGCATCAAAAAGTTTCAGTCGCCACCAATCTCACTGCTTTAAAATCCTGTCCATCATTTGATAGGAAAAAAGAAGTTGGTAAAGTATGTTTTGTGTATTTATCACGAATCTCGCCAATCAAAAATCTGCTTGCAAGCATTCATGCAATTTTAAAATTACCCGACACTTATCAGGTGGAGTTTGATATCTATGGACCCATTGATGATATTTCCTATTGGGAAAAGTGCAAACTTGCAATTTCAAAAACCCCTCCGCACATTAAAATAAATTATAAGGGCGCAATTGCTAACAGTGAGGCGATAAAAGTGCTGGAAAGCTATCATTTTGTTTTGTTGCAGACACACCATGAAAATTTCTGTCACTCTATAATTGAAAGCATGGCTGCAGGTTGTGTGACTGTTATTACTGACCAAACACCGTGGCGAAATCTTACAGCAGTTAAAGCGGGTTGGGATCTTCCGCTCAATGATGAACCTGCATTATTAGAAACATTAAAAATCTGTTGCGAAATGGATCAGGAAACTTTTAATGAATGGAGTAAAGCGGCTTTTAACTTTGCCGAAAAAGTAATTAATAATCCCCAGCTGATAGAAGACAACAAAAGATTGTTTGCTTGAGGAACCTCTATCTTTACATACTGCAACTTTACAGACTGAAAGACGTATAAAAAAACTGCCGCAGAAAAACGATTATTTACACATGAAAGTTTCCATAATTACAATTACTTACAACAGTGCACAAACAGTGGAAGATACCATTAAAACAGTGGTATCTCAGGATTATCCTGATATAGAATATTTAATCATTGACGGTAAATCAAAGGACAGGACGCTTGAAATCGCAGCGAAATTTCAAAACAAAATTTCAAAAATTGTTTCTGAAAAAGACAAAGGACTTTATGATGCACTAAACAAAGGCATTGCACATGCTACAGGTGATATAATCGGTATGTTGCACAGCGATGATTTATATGCACACAATCAGGTAATCAGTAAAGTGGTTCAGAAATTTAAGGAAGATGCGAACCTTGAAGGGGTGTATGCAGATCTTGTTTTTGTAAATCGTAAAGACATAAATAAACCAATGCGGGTTTGGGAATCCGGTGAATATGAAGAAGGCGCTTTTTTAAAAGGGTGGATGCCTCCTCATCCTACTTTCTTTGTGAAAAAAGAAGTGTATGAAAAATTTGGAGGATTTAATACCGGACTTAAACTTTCAGCTGACTATGAGTTGATGCTGCGTTTGATTCATAAGAACGGAATTAAAATCGCTTATTTAAAAGATACCATTGTAAAAATGCGTATGGGTGGCGTGAGCAACGTGAGCATATTTGTTAAAATAAAAGCAAATCTTGAAGACAAGCTCGCATGGAAATTAAATGGAATTAATCCCGGTATTGCCACCACATTATTAAAGCCATTGAAAAAAATAAAACAGTATTTCAAACGGGCTTATGCGACAGTTTTTATGTAAAGGATTAATTTTATCGTTTTGCAAATTTTTATCTTAAGATTTAAAAATTCCTATTAATAAAATGAGTGACCAACAGGCAAAAGTTGATCTTTCCCGTTTCAATTCAGCTGAATTTGATATTGGTGCTTCATGGTTTAAATATGGTATATGGCACTTGTGCAGCATTCTGTTTTTCAACAGCCCGTTTTGTCCTTCAAGTAAAATACGCGCAACAATACTTCGCTGGTTCGGTGCTAAGGTTGGCAATGGTTTGGTAATGAGTAAGCCGAATGTTAACATTAAATTTCCGTGGCGGTTAACCATCGGCAATCATGTGTGGATAGGAGAAAAAGCCTGGATATATAACATTGATCAGGTAAATATTGGTGATAATGTAAATATTGCACAAGGTGCTTTGCTTTTAACCGGTAATCACAATTATAAGAGTGTGGAGTTTGAAACCATAACAGGTCCGATAATAATTGAAGATGGTGTTTTCATTGGAGCACAATCTATCGTTTGCCCGGGTGTTACCTGCAAATCACACAGTATTCTCGGTGCAGGTTCTGTTGCCACGCATAATCTTGAACCTTATAAAATTTATATGGGTGTACCTGCAGTTTATAAAAAAGACCGGGTAGTGATGGAGCGGAATCAGTTAGAGAAGAAGAATGTATCTGTATAAATAATTCTAATAGCGAAATCATATACTTAAATTTGCATGATGCATTCGCACACTGAAATAGAAAATAAATTACGATTGCTGAAACCTGTTTTAACTGAAACCTATTCAGTAAAAAATATCGGGTATTTTGGCTCTTATGCTGACCAAAATCAAAATCAACAAAGTGATCTTGACATCCTTGTAGAATTTACCAAACCTGTTGGATGGAATTTTTTTGCTCTGGAAAAATATCTTGAAGAACAATTTGGTTTAAAGGTGGATTTAGTTACACCCAATGCTCTCAAAGAACAGCTGAAAGAAAGAATATTAAATCAAGTCAGGTTTGTGTGAAAAAGGACGAAAGAAGCTATTTGCTTTTTCTTGAAGACATTCTTCTTTCGATGAATCGGATTGAAGAATATGTGATAGGACTTGACCTTCAGCATTTCAAATGGGATTATAAAACAGTAGATGCAGTAATACGCAATTTTGAAATTATCGGAGAAGCGTCAAAAAATCTTCCGGATGAATTCAAGTTAAAATACCCGGCTCTTCCCTGGGAAGAGATGTATCGTTTACGTAACAGAATATCACATGAATACTTTGGAATTGATTACGAGATAATTTGGGATATTGCTAATAATTATATTCCTGTTAACAGAAAAGAAATAGAAATGATATTAAATAATTTGAAAAACACGAATTAGATTTTCTTAATGGATACAGCACTTTATAAAAAAGACCGGGTAGTGATGGAGCCGAATTCAGCAATAAAAAATCCTGTGACTAATCAAATCAGATAAGCATTGTTTTTAACCATTTATGCAATGCCATTTTAATTTTAAATTAATTTTAAAGAACACACAACTTTATTTAAACTTCCCTCGTAAAAAAACGAATGTTAGCTTTGCGCTTTAATTATCAGGATAAATAAATGCAGTCAACCAATATTGTAAAACAGGATTACAAGATCAGTAAGAAGGATCGCGTTCAGCTATTGAATCAGCGTCCGGTTATTATCTGGCTTACTGGTTTGAGTGGTTCAGGCAAATCAACAATTGCTGATCGTTTGGAACAGGAATTGTTTCAGAAAGGATATAAAACTTATTTACTGGATGGCGACAACATTCGCCATGGTTTGAATAAAAATATTGATTTTACTGATGATGGAAGAAAAGAAAACATCAGGCGTATAGGCGAAGTGGCAAAGCTGTTTGTGGATGCTGGCATCATTGTTATTACCGCATTTATCTCTCCCTTTATTGAGGATAGAAACTCAGTGCGTGCATTGGTTGAAAAAAACGAATTTATTGAAGTGTTTGTAGAGTGTCCCATTGAAGTTTGCGAAAGCCGCGATGTGAAAGGCTTATATCAGAAAGCACGCAAAGGTGAAATTCCTAATTTTACAGGCATTAGCTCAGCTTTTGAGACTCCATTAAACCCGGAAATAATTGTGCATACTGCACAGCATACTTTAGAAAATTGTGTGAACCAAATTTTAGATTTTACGTTAAACAGAATTAAAAAATAAATAATACATGATTCTTTATCATTTAAATCATTTAAGAGAGTTAGAAGCAGAAGCCATTTACATCATTCGCGAAACAGCTTCTCAATTTGATCGCCCAGCATTATTATTTTCAGGTGGAAAAGATTCCATCGTGATGACACATCTTGCACAAAAAGCATTTTATCCGGCACGCATTCCCTTTCCTTTGGTGCACGTTGATACAGGACATAACTTTCCTGAAACAATAACTTTCCGTGATGAGATGGTGGAAAGAATTGGCGCGCAATTAATAGTGCGATATGTTCAGGATTCAATTGATAAAGGGCGTGCTAAAGAAGAGAAAGGTCCGAATGCAAGTCGTAATGTATTGCAGACAGTCACTTTGTTAGATGCATTGGAAGAATTAAAAATTGATGCTGCATTAGGCGGTGCCCGCAGGGATGAAGAAAAGGCTCGTGCTAAAGAACGTTTCTTTTCACATCGTGATGACTTCGGCCAGTGGGATCCAAAAAATCAGCGCCCTGAATTATGGAATTTATTAAACGGAAGAAAAAATGTTGGTGAACACTTCCGTGTGTTTCCGCTCAGCAACTGGACAGAAATGGATGTGTGGCAATACATTCAATTAGAGAAATTAGAAATACCAACTATTTATTTCTCTCACGTTCGTGATATTGTGGAGCGTGATGGAATGTTGTTGTATGCTTCTGAATTTATTACAATACGACCAAATGAAGAAGTACAAAAACGTGTTGTTCGTTACCGCACCGTTGGTGACATGACTTGCACCGGTGCAGTAGCATCTCCTGCAAGCACACTGGATGAAATTATTGATGAAGTGGCAACAAGCAGAACTACAGAACGTGGTACACGTGCAGATGATAAGCGAAGCGAGAGTGCAATGGAAGACAGAAAAAAAGCAGGATACTTTTAAAAAAAATGTTGAATGTTGAGTTATGAATTATAAATTGAATAAAAACATATTCATAAGTAACAGTAACTCATAACTCATAACTCAAAATTCAAAATTCAAAACTTAAAATTAAAATAAAGCAATGAGCAATTACAGCCAGGAAGGCTATTTGAATATGGAGCTGTTACGATTTACAACAGCAGGAAGTGTTGACGATGGAAAAAGTACATTGATCGGACGTTTATTGTACGATAGCAAATCAATTTTTGAAGACCAGATAGAAGCCATTGAAAGAACAAGTAAACAGAAAGGCTTTGAACATGTTGACCTTAGTTTATTAACTGATGGTTTGCGTGCTGAACGTGAACAGGGAATTACAATTGATGTTGCTTATCGTTACTTCGCTACACCGCGCAGAAAATTTATCATTGCAGATACACCCGGACATATTCAATATACACGCAACATGGTTACGGGTGCATCCACTGCAAACGTTGCACTTATATTAGTGGATGCGCGCAAAGGTGTTTTAGAACAAACCATCCGACATTCGTTTATTGCAGCGTTATTGCAAATTCCTCATCTTATCATTTGCATTAACAAAATGGATCTGGTGGATTATAATGAGGAGGCTTATTGGAAGGTAGTGGAAGAATATAAAAAGCTTTCTTCAAAGCTTGAAATAAAAGATGTAACATTTATTCCTGTGAGTGCATTGAAAGGAGATAACGTGGTGGATAAGAGTGAAAACATGCCATGGTATAAAGGCACCACACTAATGTATCTCTTGGAAAATATTCACATCAGCAGTGATGAAAATCATATTGACTGCAGGTTTCCGATTCAGTATGTAATACGTCCGCAGCAAACAGAATATCATGATTACCGTGGTTATGCCGGACGCATTGCGAGTGGAATTTTTAAACCTGGTGATAAAATAAAAGTGTTGCCTAACGGTGAATCGGCTACAGTTAAAACGATTGAAATATTTGGTAAGGAAATTAAGGAAGCTTATTCTCCAATGTCAGTAACAATGACACTTGATCGCGATGTAGATATAAGCCGTGGAGATATGTTGGTACGTGAAAACAATCTTCCGGAAGTTGCAAATGAACTCGATGTAATGGTTTGCTGGATGCATACAAATAAATTGCAGCCTGGTGGAAAATATATTTTACGTCATACCACACGCGAAGCCCGTTGCGTGGTAAAAGATGTTCGTTATAAAGTTGACATCAATACACTTCATCGTAATGAAATAGATAAAGAAATTGGCATGAATGACATTGCACGGATTCAAATCAAGTCAGCCGTTCCATTGTATCATGATCCTTATCGTAAAAACAGAACCACAGGAAGTGTAATTTTAATTGACGAAGGCACTAATGAAACTGTGGCTGCAGGAATGATCGTATAATATAAGCAGCAGTAAACAGTGGCAGTATTCAGTTCTGCCTCCTGTTGCTGCTTACTGCTGTTAACACAATAAATAATGGACAACTACAACCCCTTACTCTCTCTCGCATTAAAAGCAGCAGTGATTGCTGGTAAAGAAATTAATAAAGTTTATTCCGGTGAAATCACTGTTGAGTTAAAACAGGATCAGTCGCCACTAACAGAAGCGGATAAACGTTCTCATGATAAAATTGTTGAAGTTTTATCTGAATCCATGTTGCCTGTTTTAAGCGAAGAAGGCAAGGCGATTGATTTCACTGAACGCAGCAAATGGAAAATGTTCTGGATGATTGATCCTCTTGATGGCACTAAAGAATTTATTAAACGCAATGGAGAATTTACAGTAAACATTGCTTTGATCAGAAATGATGAACCGGTGATGGGTGTAATTTATGCTCCTGTAATTGATGTATTGTATTTCGGTTGTGAAGGAACAGGCAGTTATCGTGTGGAGGCGGATGAAGAGCATTTATCACACCTTATCCAATCCAATCATGTTGCCGATCGTTTTGTAAGTGCATCCAAAAAGCTTCCGTTAAAAAAAGAAGAAAAAAAATTTACTGTTGTTGCAAGCCGTTCTCACATGAGTGAAGAAACGCAAAAATTTATTGAATCACTTCGCGAAAAACACGGAGAAGTCAACCTGATCTCCAAAGGAAGTTCATTAAAACTTTGTTTAGTCGCAGAAGGCAGTGCTGATGTTTACCCGCGTTTTGCTCCTACTATGGAATGGGACACAGCGGCAGGACAAGCCATTGCACGTTATGCAGGTTTTAAAGTTTTAAATGTGCTCGATAAAAATCCGATGCTTTACAACAAAACGGAATTATTGAATCCGTGGTTTATTGTGGAGTGAAAAATCCAATACCGGTTTAAGTATTAATTTTGATAAAAACAATGGAACATGAGAGCTGTCGAATTTAAAACCCGAGTAAAGAAAAATTCATTGCCTATTCCGGATCGCTTGCAAACCGAAATAAATGCTGCAAAATCAAAAGATGTGCGTGTAATAGTTTTAATAGATGAAACAGAATCATTAGAAGAAATAGATTTTAAAAATATTGCAAAGGAGCAGTTTTTAAAAGGTTATGATGATGTTGACGCTGTTTATGACAACTAATGCAGATGCCTGATTTAAAATTCGGAGATATTGTTTTAATTAAATTCCCTTTTACTGATGGTAAAGGTTTTAAAAAACGCCCCGCTCTGGTTATAAGAAATTCTGATGATGGAGATATTCTTGTGTGCCGTATCACAGGAAAAAAATATGATACTTCTTTTGATATAGATTTAAAAAACTGGAGTCATTACGGATTAAAATTACCATCAGTAATCAGGACTCATAAATTAGTTACATTAGAATCTGATCTAGTAGAAGAAAAATTAGGAGTTATAAAGACGGTGGATAAAAACTCAGTAAAAGCACTTTTTAAAAAACTTCCAGGATAAAACAAACCACTGCACGGTTCTCCTTCTTCTTATAACATCCAATTAAAGAAATAAAAAAAAGGCCTTTGTTCGTTAAAAGTGTGCTGGTGCTTCTAACAAACAGATTAGCATACACACCGACACATTGAAAGGTTAAAGAATTGTATTTTGCTTGCCAGCCATAACTGAATCACGCTCTGATTTTCTTTCTGTAATTACCGGAAGAAAATTTTCAATTTCCGTATTTAATTCTTCTTCGTTATGATGTGTTGCAAGATAGTTATCTGGTAATTGCAACCATGGTTTTCGTTTACCAAAAGGATAAGAACCGAAAATAATTACAGGAGTTCCATAAGCAGCTATGTTATGATCGTCAATCAATATCCATTGTTCAGCCCAATCATAAAACCAATGAGCATCTTCTTCATACAATCGCATGCAGGCATGTGATGCCGGGAAACCTGGTAAGTCGTATTGATGTAATGAAACACCTCTTGCATTATCAAGATTAAAATACCAGTTTAACTTCCAGTCAGGATTTTCTGTACTGATTGTTTGCTTTGCTTTCCAGTTTGTAAAATACAAACCAGTAGGTGTAGGAGTGCTGCGTTTGCCCATACTTGTTGATCCCCAGCGGACAAGATTACCATATTCGTAAGCTGCAAACATTTGCGAATAGTATGAAAAGAAAATCAGTTTAGGAATATCTTTTATAAGTATTAAGCTATCCGGAAAAGGGCTATACCTTTTTAAATCTTCAATGAATGTATCAGGAACAACCAGCGTATCCACTTTCCAAACATGTTCAAAGTCAACACGGTTCAATGCGAGAATTAATTTCAGGTTTTCAGGGCTAAATTTATCTTTCAATTGTGTGATCAGTAAACTGTCAAGAGGAAGATAATGATAAGTGATTGCTGAAAGGATGGAATCATGTTGAATGGTATCAGTCCTTAAGGCTTCAATAACCGGTTTAATTTCTTTCTCACTTTTTTTATCCTCATTTGTATGTTGATTACATGAAATGGTAAACACACTAACCGCAGTTAAAAAGAAAAAATTAATTTTTGGAGGGAACATTAAAAAATCAGGAGGCAAACCTAATCAAAACCATTAAGTTCGGTTTTCATTTGGAAGAATTGCAAAACAATTATTCCACAGTTACACTCTTCGCAAGATTCCTCGGTTGATCAACATTGCAACCACGCATCACAGCAATGTGATAAGAAAGAAGTTGCAACGGAATAACGGAAACCAAAGGCACCAGTACATCATCTGTTTCAGGAATTTCAATAACATAGTCAGCAAGTTTTTTAACTTCCACGTCACCTTCAGTTACAATGGCAATGATGGTTCCTTTGCGTGCTTTAACTTCCTGTATGTTGCTAACTACTTTTTCATAAGATGAATTCTTAGTTGCAATTACAACCACAGGCATGTTCTCATCTATTAAAGCGATTGGTCCGTGTTTCATCTCAGCAGCAGGATATCCTTCCGCATGGATATATGAAATCTCTTTGAGTTTCAACGCTCCTTCTAATGCAACAGGAAATCCATAACCACGTCCTAAGTATAAAAAGTTTTTAGAGTCTTTAAATTTTGCTGCAATCTCTTTTACTTTATCATTTGATTTTAAAGCTGTCTCCACCTTGGCGGGAATCTTCTCCAGCTCATTTAACAATTGACGGAAACGTGATTCTGTTATAGTTCCTTTTTTATGCGCTATCTGCAATGCAAGCAAAGTCAACACTGTTACCTGGGCTGTAAATGCTTTGGTAGATGCAACACCAATCTCAGGACCAGCGTGCGTATACGAACCAGCGTGTGTGGCACGTGGAATGGATGATCCAACCACATTGCAAATTCCCATCACAGTAACGCCTTTTGATTTCGCTAATTCAACTGCAGCTAAAGTATCTGCCGTTTCCCCTGACTGTGAAATAGCAATCAATACATCATCATCATAAAGCACAGGATTGCGGTAACGGAATTCAGAAGCATATTCTACCTCCACAGGAATTCGTGCTAAGTCTTCAATCAAATATTCTGCAACCAAACCAGCGTGCCACGAAGTTCCGCAGGCAGCAATTAAAAAACGTTTGGCATTAATTAATTTTTTTTCAAACTCGCGTAAGCCACCAAGCTTAAGTGTTCCCAGCTTTGCATTAAATCTTCCGCGCATACTGTCAGCAATGGAACGTGGCTGCTCATAAATTTCTTTGAGCATGAAATGATCATAACCACCTTTCTCCAACATCTCTAACTGTAGTTCCAGTTCCTGCACATAAGGAATCTTTACCTGGTTCTCAATTGTTTTTACTGTGAGCTTACCATTTTCTATAACGGCTACTTCACCATCATTAAGGTAAGCTACATTCTTGGTGTATTCAACAATAGGAGTTGCATCAGAAGCAACAAAAAATTCGTCCTTGCCAATACCCACCACAATAGGGCTTCCCTTACGTGCTGCGATTAATTTATTGGGTTCGTTTCTGCTAAGCACAACAATGGCATAAGCTCCTACAACTTCACCTAATGCTAAACGTACTGCTTCTTCAAGGGCGACACTACCCTTATTATAAATTGCTTCTATCAGATGTATTAAAACCTCTGTATCAGTATCACTATTAAAAGTATGCCCCTGGTTTATAAGCTCTTTTTTTATAGGCGCATAATTCTCAATAATACCATTATGGATAATTGCAAAATCATTGCTTTGCGAAAAATGCGGATGCGCATTTCTATCGTTTGGTTCACCATGAGTAGCCCAACGGGTGTGACCCATTCCAACATTTCCACGTAAGTTTTTGTCCTGCACAAATTCAGCAAGATCGCTTACCTTACCGGCTTTCTTATACACATTTAATTCGCCATTTAGCAATGCGACACCGGCACTGTCATAGCCACGGTATTCTAACCGCTGAAGTCCTTTGATAATGATCGGGTAAGCTTCACGTTTACCGATATAAGCAACAATTCCACACATGATTATTTAGTTGTTTTGTTGTGTGTAAGTAATATTAATTTTCATGGATGAACCTCCGTTTAAAATTGTACGTCTTGCATTGGAAGTACTTCCTCCTGCAACAATATACAATCCATAATCTTTTACGTTGCCATTTAAAATTCGTTGCAAATGACGTGTTAAATTTAATTTATACTGTTTATCAGTTGAACTATAGGTTCCGCCAAGTTCAAAAAAATCAATAGTAAACACTTCTTTGCCCGCAGAGTCAGAGGCAACCAACAAAAGATTTTCGTGGGGTTTAAACAATCCACCATCTGAGCCATCTTTAATTGTTAAAATTAAATCGGCACGGTTGATAGATACTTTTTTATAATTAAAAACCTGGTTCCAGTCAGGCAACTTAATCTTTGTTTTTAAACCACCCAACGATTGTACATACACCGTATCATGATTCATGGTTGGATAAATGGGATTACAGACTTGAGGAGAAACTCCATATGAATTACAATACTCATGTTTGAATCTAAGTGATCTTACAGAGTTACCATTGATCTCCAGTTCAAAAGTTTTGGCTACTGTATCATGATAATAAATCACCATTCGATGGAAGGCTGAAGAAGCAGCACAGCTTACGATACTTCCGCTTCCATCCGAGCTGTCAACAACGTAAATACCCTGAAAATAATTTTTATAGAAATCCTCACCATTATGTAAGGATAAGTCCCGCATGAATTCCCTTCCAACTGCTGTATCTAATGGTATTCGCAAATGCGGAGCTTTATTTATTCCATTAATGTTCACACTGTCATTAACTCTTGGAATGATATCCACATGACCTAACATTCTTAAAAGAATAAAGTCTTCAGTAGAATAATGTACAGTGTCTTTTAACTCCTGATTTACCTGATAAACACTTATGTGATGCACACTATTGGTATCACCATAAATTCCATCTTTAATATAACCCAACGTAAGGAAAACAGAATCAGGAGTGGTGCTCCCATTAAATGTATTTGATAAAACAGTGCTGCTAAGTCGTACTTGTGCATAAAAAAATGCAGCAGTTATACCGGTTTCATTGTCATTAATAATACCCAAAAATAAAGGAGAACCTTTGCTGCTGCTTATCAGTGAATCTTCTTTCACCGTATAAGTTGTTAAACCATCAATATCTGTATTAATAACACCGGGTTGATCACCTGTTGGCTGCACACCCAATCCTACTTCATCGGGTTCATTGCATGAAATTGATAAAACACCAATAAAAATAACCCATAACAAAAGAAAATTTTTTCGCACTTGCACCATGGCGCGAAGGTACATATATTTAAAGGTTATGAAAACGCACAACAGCGTTCGGATTCAAGAGTGCTTAATCAACTAAAACAGCATCTTCAAGTAACACCTCATCATAAAAGTTATCATACGCATCAATGTACTCCTCAGGCGCCTGATAATTTAAAACCGGTTTACTTAATTTTTTAAGCTCTTTAGTCAATAAAGGATTCAAAGTAGGAGTGCCTACAACTACTGCGTCAGCAAATTTCATAGCGGTTGTAGAAATGCCAACAAAATCAGGACTCTTAAGATCTTTAATTTCATCTTTTCCTAAGCCATCCATTGCCATTTTTTTCCAGTAATCAGCATGAAATGATTCTTTGAACTCATCATTATACAATGAATAAACCACCTTGGAATTATGAAACATTGGATCATCCTTGTAACTTGTTTTCACAAAAAGAGGAATAAGACTTGTCATCCAGCCATGGCAATGAATAATATCAGGAGCCCAGCCTAATTTTTTAACTGTCTCCAATACTCCACGACAGAAGAAAATAGTACGGTCATCATTATCCTTAAAGAAGTTTTCATCATCATCATGATAAACATTTTTACGTTGAAAATATTCTTCATTATCTATAAAGTAAACCTGCATGCGGGCTGCCTGAATAGAAGCTACTTTAATAATCAGTGGATGGTCACTATCGTTGATAATCAGGTTCATACCACTAAGACGAATCACTTCGTGCAACTGATGCCTTCTCTCATTAATATTACCAAAACGGGGCATGAAAGTTCTGATTTCTTTTCCACGTTCCTGAATGCCCTGCGGCAGATACCGGGCTATTGTACTTTGCTCATTAGGTTCGAGATAAGGGATAATTTCACTTGAAATAAACAACACACGGGCTTTTCTCATAGCTTTCTTCACAGTTAATTAATATTTGATTGCAAAGGTACGCAATATGATAGAACTATGCAATGATACTTCCAAGTGCAAGACGATAATTAAGTGATTTAATGATGCTAATTACTCAGTATCAGGTTATTTTTTATCATTGTCAGGCTAATTAATATGACGTGTTTCTTGTAGTTTGCAACACTATTGACCAGCTCCGGCAGCATCTTTCTATGGAACACACCATGGGCAGATCAATTGGATTTGTGCCCACCATGGGAGCCCTGCACCAAGGTCATATTTCATTAGTGGAGAGAGCCCTGGACGAAACATCCATTGTGGTGAGCAGTATTTTTGTTAATCCAACCCAGTTTAATGATCCAAAAGATTTAGAACGATACCCAAGAACTCCTGAAAAAGATCTAAAATTACTGGAGGAGGCGGGTTGTCATTATGTTTTTATGCCGGAGGCAAAAGAAATTTATCCGGATAACGATGTGTTTCCGGATCTCAATTTTGGTAATCTTGATAAAGTAATGGAAGGAGCGTATCGCCCTGGACATTTTAAGGGAGTAGCCACTGTTGTGGATAAGCTTTTTAGAATCGTAGAACCTCATTGTGCTTATTTCGGAGAAAAAGATTTTCAGCAATTAACCATTATAAGGTTTTTGGTTCAAAAATTAAATCACAGGATAAAAATTGTTGGTTGCCCTACTTTAAGAGAACCTGATGGTTTGGCAATGAGTTCACGCAATCAACTGCTAACAACTGAGCAAAGAAATGATGCTCCTGTTATTTATAGAGCTTTAAAAGAATCCACTTACTGGATAAATGAATTTCCTATTGAAGAAGTCAAGAAAAAAGTAATTGACCTTATTAATGCAAGTCCTTTTTTAAAAGTGCAGTACTTTGAGATTGTTAATTCGGTTTCACTTGAAAATGTGCTTTTGTATAATGAAAGCCAGCCCACAAGAGGATGCATTGCAGTTTTAACAGATGGCCCGCGATTGATTGATAATATCGCCTACTCATAACTTCCTTTTGTTAAGATTAACTTTGCCTTCTATGCATATTGAGATATTGAAATCAAAAATTCACCGTGTTAGTGTTACCGAAGCACAACTGCATTATGTGGGCAGCATAACCATTGATGAGGATTTAATGGATGCAGCCAATCTTATCGAAAATGAAAAAGTCCAGGTGTTAAATGTGAATAATGGTGAAAGGCTTGAAACGTATGTAATAAAAGGTGAACGCAACAGTGGAACGATTTGTATTAATGGTCCTGCAGCAAGAAAAATGCTGGTAGGTGATGTTGTGATTATTATCTCTTTTGCAAGTATGGAGTTTGAAACAGCCAAAAAATTTCAACCTGCAGTTATTTTTCCTAATGACCAAAACCGGATTATCAAATCATAAATTTTGAAAAAAAAGCTGCTTACCATTTTAAAATATCTTGCTTTTCTGGGAGTTGGTATCGGACTACTGTTATGGACTTTCAGGAAACAATCGCTCTCATTTCAAGAAATTATTGACCAGATATTTGCAGTTGACTTACGATGGTTATCCTTATCACTCCTGCTTTCAATATTTGCATTGTTCAGCAGAGCATACAGATGGAATCTTCTGATTCATCCTTTAGGTTATCGTCCAAAACTGATGAATGCTTTTCATTCATTAATGATAGGATACTTCGCTAACCTGGCAATACCACGCATCGGAGAAATAAGCCGTTGTGCTGCATTAAACAAAGCAGAAAATGTTCCTTTTGACAAACTCATCGGCACAGTAATTATTGAACGTGTTTCGGATGTAATAATGTTACTGGTTTCTATTTTATTGGTTTTATCAATAGAATATAACCGATTAGGCAGTTTTTTTAATGACCAGTTTTTTTCTCCGGCAATTGATACACTTCATCATTCAACATTACTATTAACTATCGTAGTATTAAGCATCATTGTGCTTATTCTTTTATTGATCCGGTATTATAAAAAGAATAAAGAATCTGCTTTGGTAAAAAAAATAAACAAACTCACTTCCGGTATCGTTACTGGTTTAAAAACCATTATCACCATGAAAAGCCGTGGCGAATTTTTATTTCACACACTTTTTATCTGGCTGATGTATTTCTTAATGACTTACACTTCTTTTTTTGCATTAACATCCACTTCCATTCTTGATGCAAAAGCAGGATTACTGATAATGGTTATTGGCGGTATTGCAATGTCAGCACCGGTGCAAGGTGGTATCGGCACTTATCATTTTTTAGTTTCACAGGCGTTATTGTTATTTGGCATCGCAAATGGAATAGTGTTTGCCACAATGGTGCATACATGGCAAATTATTATAAGTGTTGTATTAGGATTAACGGGATGGTTAATAATCTTTGTGTTTCCTAAAAAGAAATCAGTATGAATCATCTCGAAATAATAAAAAATAAGATCCAGAACATTGAAAGAGCTACCTCCACAATACAACAATGGCGGGTTGAAAAATGTAAGATTGTTTTCACAAATGGTTGTTTTGATATTCTGCACCTTGGGCATATTGATTATCTCGCAAAAGCTGCCGATTTAGGTGATAAGCTAATAATAGGTGTCAATACAGATGCTTCTGTTTCCAGGATTAAAGGTCCTTCACGTCCTATCAGTGATCAGATGTCAAGAGCAATGGTGCTGGCTTCGCTTTCGTTTGTTTCTTTAATAGTTTTATTTGATGATTCTACTCCTTACAATCTTATTAAGCATGTTCAACCGGATGTGCTAGTAAAAGGAGCGGACTATAAGATTGAAGAGATTGTAGGTTATGATATAGTTACAGCTAAGGGAGGTAAAATCATTACACTTAATTACCTCGCTGGTTATTCAACTTCAGGCATTGAAAAAAGAATTCTGGAAAAAAATAAATCACATCTGTAATGTTTTTCGAATATTTCATGTTACTTTTGAGAAACCCTTCGTACATATACCTAAAATTTTGAAACTATGAAAAAACTACTTTATGTCCTTAGCCTTTGCTCATTCCTGTTGACAGGATGTGATAATAAAGACTTACTTCAATCAGAAGATAAAATTCGCGGACAATTAGAAAACAAAAACTGGAAGAGGATTCCTGCCACTCCTGATCCCAGCAAAGATTTTCATGAGATATGGACCTTTAAAGAGGGAAAGTTGGTGATTGCTAAAGACAGTACTGACTTAAACGGTACTTATTCTGTTGACACTAAATTTTCTGCAAGCTATGTTTCCTTTTTAGGATTTCCTCAGCTTCATAACTTAGTTGGGCTTGATTATACAAACCTGAATATTAAATGGACGATTGCAGAGATAAATAATAATGTTCTATATCTGTCTGCTTCAAATGAAACCGGTACTATTAAATCACTTGAATTTGTAGTGCAATAAAAATTCTTTAAACGCTATTTTTAACTCCCGGCAGAATGACCGGGAGTTTTTTTTACAAAATTATTCGGCTACTGAAGGCTTAAAATATTTCGAAAAAAAATCAGTCATTCACCAGCTGCATTTCATCCACCAGATACGTGGCTCCTGCAAATTTATCAATGATAAAAAGTGTGTAACGAATATCAAGTGTTATATTTCTGCATATTTCCGGATTGAAATCAATATCACTCATCGTACCTTCCCACACACGATCGAAGTTAGTTCCCAGTAAATGTCCTTTGGCATTCAGCACCGGACTTCCTGAGTTACCACCTGTGGTATGATTGGTTGCGATAAACGCTAAAGGCATTGTTCCGTTCACTCCATATCTGCCATAATCTTTTTGATTGTAAAGCTGAATAAGTTTTGCCGGAACATCAAACTCTTCATCCTTCGGTTTATATTTTTCTATCACACCTTCAAGTGTGGTGTAAAAAGTATAATCAACTCCATCACGCGGATGATATGGTTTTACATTTCCATAAGCTATGCGTAAAGTAAGATTGGCATCAGGATACATTTTTTTACCATCTGCCATTTCCCGTTGTGCCTGCATATATAACCTGTTGAGTTTTGCTAAACGATTATTTCTAACAGTTACTGTAGGAGCAATTTTAATTTGATAAGCAGAAGTAATATTTTCTGCAAGTATCCATGCGCGATCGGTAGCAAGTTTTTTTGAATTCTTTTTTGTGGGATCAGATAATACCTTTTTTATGTTGTCCATTGAAGAAAAAACAGAGTGCTTAAAAATTTCATCAGCATACGCTGCATAATCGTTATTGAATTTTGCTTTTATTTCCATCAATGCAGAAGGCTTTAATGAATCAACAACATTATCATTATATAATTTAAGCAATACTGCCATTACTTTCTTATCAGTAGGAACATCATAATCTTTAAAGAAAATTTCTGCTGCTTTTAATAACTTTTCAGTTTCCGCTTTGATTGCTTTTTCATCACGGTTTTTTGCTTTGCTCAAATCAATTAGCTGGCTGAAACCGGTTGCATAATTTATAATCTCAATACCCAATCCTGCTTCAGCATAAAAATCATTGGCTGTAATATATGGAGTGAATCCTTCATACACTTGCCTGAAATCATTTAACAGGTTTCCATACTTTGCTTTACGCGATGCATCTTTATTTACCCACACAGCAAAATCTTTTTCTTCCTCTTGTTTCTTTTGCACGGTATTGCTTCTTATTAAACCACTCGCTTCACCCTGCCATTTTTTCCATCCGTTAGCCACTCCACTTTTCTTTGAAGAATACTGAATGTGTATTTTCTCATCATTGCGCATTGCTTCTTCAATGATTGCAAGACGCTGATCACGCACTTTAACGCGATTGGGATTACTCACGTTTGCAATTATATCCACAGCAAATGAAGTTAAATATTCCTGTGTCCGACCGGGAAAGCCATACACGAAAGTGAAGTCATCTTCTTTAACTCCACTCACACAAATCGGGAAAAAATATTTGGGATGAAAAGGAACATTGTCTGCATTGTAGTCGGCAGCTTCATTATTTTTATTTGCATAAATGCGGAACAATGAGAAATCTCCATTGTGCCGTGGCCACATCCAGTTATCTGTATCTCCTCCAAAACTGCCGATTGAAAGCGGTGGCGCACCAACCATCCTTACATCTTTAAAAGTTTCTGTAACGATGAGGTAAAAATCATTACCATTAAAAAATGATTTGACTTTAGCTTCATAATGCGTGCCTTCCACTGCTTTCTTTTCTAATTGAAATGCCGCCTGTTTTATTTTTTCGTTTCGCTGTTCCTCAGTCATTGAATCATTCAGCACTTTCATTATTTCGTTGGTGACATCATTCATCCGTACAATAAAAGTTGCAGTTAATCCAGGACAAGCAAGTTCTTCATTCCTGTTCATCGCCCAAAATCCATCACGCAAATAATTATGCTCTAAACTACTGTGTGCCTGAATTTGAGAATGACCGCAATGATGATTTGTAAGAATTAATCCCTGGTCAGAAATTATTTCACCAGTGCATTTTCCATCAAACAAAAGCACAGCATCTTTTATACTGTTTTTATTGACGCTATAAATTTCTTCTGCAGTAATTTTTAATCCTTTGATTTGCATTTCCTGTTCGTTGAGTTGCTTTAATAACATGGGCAACCACATGCCTTCATCGGCAGCTGCATGAAATATTCTGAAGAATAAAATAATGAGAAGAGAAATTTTAATTTTCATAAGAGGATTTTAAGCGAATAAAAATAATCGTTTTGCGATGCGTTCCCGTGTCGTCATGCTGAACTTGTTTCAGCATCGCTACAGTACTCAGGATGGAAGATGCTGAAACAAGTTCAGCATGACGAAATCCCACAAAAAAAGCGCA
>JANLZB010000050.1:0-14697 GCA_031366005.1 Bacteroidota bacterium
AGTGTAAGTTTGTACAATAATTACAGACCTCATCTGGCGCTAAAAATGAAAACACCCTCACAAGTTTACAAAACAAAAAATCCCGATCACCAGAGGCAATCGGGATAATTTAAATCCGTCAACTTATTTCAGGACGTTACAAAGTGCAAAGTTCACTGATCATCATTGCAGAAGCACCCCAGATTTTATAATCTCCAAATGAATAATAAGGTGCATTGATGATGCTTCCATCATAACTGGTGAAATTAAATTTTGACTTTCCATCATGTTTTAAAAACAAATCAAGTTCAGGAATCAATACTTTCTTTACTTCAACAGTGTTTAAAATAAATTCGGGTAGTTGATCAATGATTCCAACAAAAGAATGAACCAGATAATTACTTACCGGAATATACAACTCAGTAAGCTCACCTAAAATTTTTATTGTGGATGGGTTAACACCAATCTCCTCATACGTTTCACGTAAAGCAACATCAATCAAAGTGGCATCATCCAATTCTCTTCTTCCTCCGGGAAAACTTATCTGTCCTGAATGAGTTCTTCCATCACCATCGCTTCGTTCAATCATTATCAAATGTGATTGGTTATTGATGGGAAATAAAATAATCATCACACATCCCGTTTTGTAGGAGGGATTGCGTTCAAGATAAAATGCTGTTGATTTCCTGTGAAAAGGAGCAAGCAACTGCTGTGCTTCGTAACCCGGAAGGGGGTTATTAAAAGCAGATTGAAGCTTTGCAACACATTCAGTAAAATTCATGAATCGAAGACTGGATTAAAAGCACGACTGTTTATTAGAAGTTCATTACTCATTTTCTGCTTGCGTCTAAATGTTCATTTAAAATATTGAGAAGTTTGTCAAACTTTATTTGAAGTGCATTTGAAGACAAACCCAACGGTGATCCATACATCTTCATACTCATCTGCATTAATTTTTTCTTGAAGCCACTTGTTTGCTTGTCAATATATTCTTGTGGATTTTTTAGTCGAATCATTATAAGTTTTTGTCTGTGAATTTTAAGAACTGAAATATCTTCAATGTCACGCCACAAAATTTGGCCAGCGGATGCCCCGCCTGTATTGTCTGTCAAACCAATCTTGTCAATAACAAGTCCTGGTTTAGTATCTGGTAGTTTACGAAAAATAGAAAACGCACAAAAGCCAAAAAACAAAATACTTGCACCTCCTACAATAAAAATCATGGTGGGATTTCTGCAAACTACACTAACATATTTTGCAGGTTCAATGACAAATAAAATTCCAAGTCCCACAAAAATGAGTGAACCCATTAATAATAAAGTCATCTTGCATTTGCTTAGAGGAATTATAATTGGTTCGGTGGAAATCATATTTATAGTCACGATGTTTTAGTTTGTCAAAGTTAATTTCTTGCAGCTGGTTTCAAGATAAGTGTAACCACTAATTGCGAATAGCAAAAAAATATACAAACTACTATTAATACTCTCTACTTCCTACTCACTACTTCTTCTGCTGTTTGTTCGTTTCCTGTTACTCTTTGAATTTGCTTACGCTCACCAATCTGCTGACGCCACATTGCATAATACAATCCTTTTAAATCAAGCAACTCGTTATGTTGACCTTGTTCGGTGATGTGACCTTTCTCTAAAACATAAATCCGGTCAGCATGCATTACTGTGGACAAACGATGCGCAATTAAAATGTTAATGTGATTTCGGTTAACTGAAATTTCGCGGATGGTATCAGTAATTTCTCCTTCTGTTAATGAATCAAGTGCTGAAGTTGCTTCATCAAAAACAAGTAATGATGGTTTGCGTAATAATGCACGTGCAATTGATAAACGTTGTTTTTCTCCTCCTGAAACCTTCACTCCTCCTTCGCCAATTAAAGTATCCAGCCCTTTGTCTGCACGATCTAATAAAGGTTGTAATGCTGCTTTACGCAACATGTCAAGACACATTTCATCCGTTGCTTCTGGTGCAACAAATAATAAATTCTCGCGAATGGTACCGGCAAATAGTTGTGTGTCCTGTGTTACCAAGCCGATCTGTCCACGTAATTCATCCAGGTTTACATCATCAGAAGGAAAATTATTGTAAAGAATTTTTCCGGATAACGGACGATACAATCCAACCAGTAATTTTACCAATGTGGTTTTTCCGGATCCTGAAGGTCCGACAAATGCAATCGTTTCACCCATTCCTGTTGTGAAAGAAATATTATTTACCGCATTGCTGTTTGCAGTTTGATGACGGAATGTAACATTATCAAATTGAAAACGTGTGATGGATCCTAACACAACCGGTTTCAAAGGACGCGGCTCTGGCTTTATATCTAATATCTCCTTGAAGTTGGCTAATGAAACTTCTGTTTCGCGATAAATATTGATAATATTTCCCATCTCCTGCAACGGGCCAAAAATGAAAAATGAATAAATAAACATGGTGGTGAATTGCCCTACCGTAATTTGCTGCGTGGAAATTAAATACATCATCACACCAAGAATTGTTACGCGAAGTAAATTCACGCAAGTGCCTTGAATAAAACTGAGGCTTCTTACATAACGCACTTTTTTTAATTCGAGTTTTAAAATTTTTTGAGTGGTGTTATTGAGGCGATTTATTTCCTGTTGTGCAAGCCCTAAACTTTTTACAAGCTCAATGTTGCGAAGAGACTCAGTGGTAGTTCCGGCTAAGGCGGTTGTTTCGGCTACAATTATTTTCTGAACTTTTTTAATGTTCTTACTCAAAACTGAACTTAGTATTCCAATGATTGGGATTGCAGAGAAATAAATGGGTGCAATGATCCAGTTTACATTGATTGTATAAACAACAACCACTACAATACCTACTATTGAAACAAAAAGAATATTGATGAATGCTGTAAGTAATCGTTCAACATCAGTTCTTACTTTTTGCAGCTTGCCTAATGTTTCTCCACTGCGTTGATCTTCAAAAACCGAATAAGGCAGTTCGAGCGAATGACGTATTCCATCAGAATAAATTTGTGCTCCTATTTTCTGAATAATCACATTTAAAAAATAATCCTGGAAATTTTTTGCAATGCGTGATATCATCGCTACACCAATAAGCGCAAGTAAAAAAATGCCTACCGAACTCCAGAATTCACTACGTTGTAAGGAAGTAAAATGACTGGCTTTATCAATCATTTTTCCAAGTATAAAAGGATCCATCATGGAAAAAACCTGGTTGATGGAAGCAAGTAATAAAACAAACAACATGAGTTGCCAGTACTGCCGTAGATAAGAATAAAGAAGTTTCATATTTTAATAAAAATAGCAGGCAAAGTTAGACAAATAGGCGCGAAACGTTTTTCACAAATCAATGCTTAAAAATTCATCTGATCTTTTCTTTCAGGCTGTGCAATTTCCATAATTTTGAACGTTGTATTAAAAAATAAAACATAAAAATGAAACGAATTTACTTCCTGCTATTTGCAATCGCACTTCCCTTCCTCGGCATATCACAGCATACATTAACACTTAAATCTGGCGAGAAAATGAATGGCGAAGTGCAATCAATAAAAGATGGAGTATTAAGTTTTTCTTTTAAAGGAAATCCAATGACATTTAAACTGGTTGAAGTTGCATCTATTTTCTTTGATCAAAGTGCATCGGTTGTTACAAAATCATCAACAACTTCAAGCAGTACACCTTCGGGAACTAAAGGAGTGAGCTATGTAATGAACGGAAGAAAAATGATTAAGCAACCAACTGTTTCAAACCTTACGATGGAAAAAGGAATTGTTGTTGTTGACATTTCGATTAATAAATATGGCAACGTAATTAAAGCAGAACCAGGTGGGGAAGGAACTACAACCACAAGCCAGTATTTACTCACCAAAGGAAAACAAGCAGCAGAAAGTGCCGCTTTTGATACAGGACCAACAATGCCGCTGGAGCAAAAGGGAACAATTACGATTACGTTTTAGTGACTAAATTTCCGCTTTGACAAAGGGCAAAAGTCAATATGGCTTTTGCCCTTTGTCTTTCATGTCAACTTTACTGTAAAATGGTATTTATTTTTAGTGGGCTATTATTTGATAAACTTTATAAAAATATTTTATCATGAACTTTAACAATTTTACAACCAAATCGCAGGAAGCTGTGCAGCAGGCACAAACTATAACATCTGCTAACGGACAACAAGCAATTGAAAGCGGACACTTAATGAAAGCATTGCTGGAGGTGGATGATAATGTGGTTCCATTCCTTCTCAAAAAATTAAATGTAAATGTTCCTCAGTTTGAGAAAAATCTGGATGAGATAATTCAACAATATCCGCGGGTTAGCGGAGCAACTCCTTATCTCGGTTCAACTGCTAATGATGCTTTGCAAAAAGCTTTGAAGCTGATTAAAGAATTTAAGGATGAGTTTGTTTCTGTTGAACATTTGTTGCTTGGATTACTTGCAGGTAAAGACAAAACCGGGCAACTGCTTCGTGAGTCAGGTGTTAATGAAAAAGATCTTAAAACTGCAATTATTGAACTCCGTAAAGGAGAGCGTGTTGTCAACCCAAACGCTGAAGAAACTTATAATGCTTTAAATAAATATGCCCGTAACTTAAACCAACTTGCGCAGGAAGGAAAATTAGATCCTGTAATTGGTCGTGATGAAGAGATACGCAGAGTACTGCAGATATTAAGTCGCAGAACCAAGAATAATCCGATTTTAATCGGTGAACCAGGAGTTGGTAAAACTGCAATTGCAGAAGGTCTTGCACATCGCATCATTGATGGAGACGTTCCTGAAAATCTCAAATCCAAAAACATTTATTCTCTGGATATGGGTGCATTGATTGCAGGTGCAAAATATAAAGGTGAGTTTGAAGAGCGATTGAAAGCTGTAGTAAAAGAAGTGATAAGCGCAGAAGGAGATATTGTTTTATTCATTGATGAAATTCACACGCTTGTTGGTGCCGGGGCAGGCGAAGGCGCAATGGATGCAGCCAACATTTTAAAACCCGCATTGGCTCGTGGTGAGTTAAAAGCCATCGGTGCCACAACTTTGAATGAGTACCAGAAATACATTGAAAAAGATAAAGCGCTGGAAAGGCGTTTTCAAAAAGTGATGGTGGAAGAGCCGGATACACAGGATGCGATTTCCATTCTTCGTGGCTTGAAAGAACGTTATGAAGCACATCACAAAGTCCGCATTAAGGACGAGGCAATTATTGCCGCTGTTGAATTGTCAGAACGTTATATCACTGACCGTTACCTTCCCGATAAGGCGATTGATTTAATTGATGAAGCTGCTGCCAAGCTTCGATTAGAAATGAATTCAGTTCCTGAAGAATTGGATGAGATTCAGCGAAGGATTATGCAGTTGGAAATTGAGCGGGAAGCGATCAAACGTGAAGGTGATTCTAAAAAAGTAAAAGAACTAAGCGAAACACTTGCCAACCTTAACGAAGAACGAAATGCTATTAAAGGCAAATGGGAAGCAGAAAAAAATCTTGTTGACAGCGTGCAGAAAATGACAGAAGCGATTGAGAATTTTAAGCTTGAAGCAGAACAAGCTGAGCGCGCAGGTGATTATGGAAAAGTAGCAGAGATCCGTTATGGAAGAATTAAAGATGCTGAAGCGAAATTAGAAGTGCTGAAAAAGAAATTATACGAAGGTCAGTCCAACAAGGCGATGATTAAGGAAGAAGTGGACAGTGAAGACATTGCAGAAATTGTAAGTAGATGGACCGGAATCCCGGTAAACCGTATGTTGCAGAGTGAACGTGAAAAGTTATTACACCTCGAAGAAGAATTGCATAAACGTGTAGTAGGGCAGGATGATGCCATTGCTGCGATTGCAGATGCAGTACGCAGAAGCCGTGCAGGATTGCAGGATATGAAACGGCCGATTGGTTCATTCATCTTTTTAGGTACAACAGGTGTTGGTAAAACTGAATTGGCAAAAGCCCTTGCAGATTTTTTATTTAATGATGAGAATGCATTGACAAGAATTGACATGAGCGAATACCAGGAGCGGCATGCTGTAAGCCGTTTGATTGGCGCTCCTCCCGGATATGTCGGTTATGATGAAGGAGGACAGTTAACTGAATCTGTTCGTAGAAGACCGTACAGTGTGGTGTTGTTAGATGAAATCGAAAAAGCCCATCCTGATGTGTTCAACATTTTATTGCAGGTGTTGGATGATGGCAGATTAACAGATAACAAAGGACGTACTGCTAATTTTAAGAATACGATCATCATCATGACTTCAAACATTGGTGCTTTACTTATTCAGGAAAACATGGAGAATTTGAATGAAAATAACAGGGAAGAAATTCTTGCTAAAACCAAGAATGAAGTGTTTGATATATTGAAGAAATCCATTCGTCCTGAATTTCTGAACCGCATTGATGAAGTGATCATGTTTACTCCGCTTACGCGCGATGAGATTCATGAAATTGTTCGACTTCAATTTAACAGCATTGCAAAAATGCTGGCGAAAAATGATATTCATCTTACCATAACGGATGAGGCCATTGAGTGGTTGAGCCAGTTAGGTTATGATCCGCAATTTGGAGCTCGTCCTTTAAAACGTGTGTTGCAAAAGCGTTTGCTGAATGAAATTTCAAAACAAATTCTTGGAGGATCAATAAATAAGGAAGATGTGATTGAAATTGATTGGGATAAGAAAAAGAATTTCGTATTTAGGAATGTGAAAACAGAATCGTTGGCTTAGTAATTTAAACGCAGAGGCGCAAAGATGCAGAGAAGAATCTCAGCGTCTTTGCGCCTCTGCGTTTAGCTTATCAATTCAAGTCTTGAAGATGATATTTCTTAATCGCCTCCTCATCGTACTTCACAAATAAATACAAATAAGCAGTGCGTGACCAGCGCATGAGAGGTGGTTGACACAAAATCAAAATAATTGTATTGAATAAAATAAACCAATAAGGAGAATTATTTTGCCAACTAAATCAAAAAATAATAGAGAAAAAAACAAAATTAATTCCTGATAAAATTATTGCTAAAGCATAACTCACATAACCGGTCCCAAACCAAAAACCTGTTTCTAATTCTATTAATTGTCCGCACTTTGGACAACGTTCATACATAGCAAACAGTTTTTTAAAATTGTAAGGATTTTTTGTGATGAATAAATTTCCTTCTCTACATCGCGGACACTTATTTGAAAAAATACTGAGCCACAAGTTTGGTTTTTTCATGGGATAAAAATAGGGGATAAGGTAATTGGGGTAATTAAGGTAATTGGGGTGACTTATATCAATTACCTTAATTACCCCATTTACCTAAACACCAAACTACTTACTTCTCTTCAACGAAAAACTAAATGTAGTTCCTTTCCTAATTTCACTGTTTACACTAATAGTTTGCTGATGTGCTTCTAAAATATGTTTAACGATGGCAAGACCTAACCCTGTACCTCCTTGCTCGCGTGAACGGCTTTTGTCAACCCTGTAGAAACGTTCGAACAAGCGTGGCAAGTGTCCTTTCTCAATTCCAATTCCATTGTCTTCTACATCTACAATAACATGCTCGCCTGAATACTGATAACGGATTTCAGTTTGTCCATCTCGCTTACCATACTTGATAGAATTTACAATCAAGTTTACCAATACCTGGCGGATTAAATCTTTATCAGCATACACATAACATTTCTCATCACTGTGTTTCAGGATCAGTTTAACATTTCGTTCTTTCGCCTGCAGTTCGAGCGACTCAATTACATCCTGCGCAAGATCACCGATATCGAATGTGCGCGGTTCAATGATGAGATCACCTGCTTCAAGCCGTGAAATAGATTCCAGATCATCTACAATATTTATTAAGCGATCAATACTGCGACTTGCTTTTTGTAAATACAACATGTTCACATCACGGTCATCAATTCCCCCATCAATTAATGTATGCACATAACCTTGTGTACTGAAAATTGGAGTTTTTAATTCATGCGAAACATTGGATAGAAATTCCCTGCGATAATTTTCTATTTGTTTGAGATGATCAATTTCTTCACGTGATTCATTGCTCCAGTCAATTAAAATTTTATTAATGCTTTCAGCAATATCATCACCACTTCCGCTAAGCTCTCTTAATGGTTGTGACGGATTACGCAATTTAACAATGCTTTTATAAATGCGATCAAAATGTTTTTCAAAATGTTTTTTATAAACTGAATGAAGCACTAAATAGCTACATAAAAAAGTAATTGTCAGAATGGAGATATATAGAATACCGCTGAATGAATGTTGAACAAAATAAAAAACAACAGTCGTTATCACACTCACCAAAAAAGTGATGAGAAGTGATGCGTTGATAACAACTCTGGATTGACGGGAAATCATTTTGTAGTTTGCAGTTTGCAAGTTTTCAGTTTGCAAACTGCCATTTGCAAATTGCAAACTCCTTCACAAAATTACTGATCAAACTTATATCCAATTCCTTTAATCGTTTTTATAGAATCATCACCGAGTTTCTCACGAATTTTTCTCACATGCACATCTATCGTACGATCACCCACAATAATGTCTGTACCCCACACACGTGCAAGAATATCTTCGCGTGTAAAAACTTTTCCGGGTTTGGAAGTAAGTAAAGCAAGCAATTCAAATTCTTTCCGCGGAAGCGCTATGGATTCTTCTTTCTTATAAACAAGATAACGATCACGATCAATTTTTAAATCACCAATAGTAAGAACCGTTGCATCATTTGTTTCACTCTGACCATTCACTCTTCGCAGCAACGCTTTAACACGGCTTATTAATATTCTTGGTTTGATTGGTTTGGTGATGTAATCATCTGCTCCAACATCAAAGCCTGCTATCTGCGAGTATTCCTCATTGCGTGCAGTGAGAAAAGTGATGATGGTATTTTTCAACTCCGGAATTTCGCGCAGGTGACGACACGCTTCGATACCATCCATCACCGGCATCATGATATCAAGAATAATTAATTCCGGTTTTTCCCTGCGTGCAATTTCAATAGCTTCCTTTCCATTCTTCGCTGTGAAAACTTTATAACCTTCCTTCCGGAGATTATATTCCATAAACTCGAGGATATCCGGTTCATCATCTACCAGTAAAATTTTCGCTACGTATTGCATCACTTTATATTTCTACAAAATTGATTTTGAATTGTTATGAAATTGTTACGCAAGTATTAACGCAATCATATTATTGAAGCAAAGTTAGCAAGGAACTTTACCATTTGTAGCAAAACTTGTGGTGGTTAGATTCTTAGTATTTTTGTTTGTGAATATAAAATCAATTTAAAAATGAAACATATAGTTGAAATTGACGATAGGAATAGTACGGGAAGACACCTTCTCAATCTTATAAAATCACTTTCAAAGAAAAATTCAGGGATTGACTTTTTATCAGAGGAAGATAAAGAAGACGCAGATTTGATAAAAGAAATTAAAAATGGTGCCAAAAGTGGAATTGCAAATAAACATACTGTTTTAAAAAAATTAGGGATTAAATGAATGTTGAATTTACCCAAAAATTTGAAAAACAAATTGATTTGGTTAAAGATGCGTCATTAAAGAATGAAATTGCTGAGGTTGTTAAATCTGTTATGAGTGCAGGCAAACTTTCAGAAATAGCCAACCTTAAAAAATTAAAAGGATACAAAACTGCTTTTAGAATTCGTACAGGGCATTACAGGATCGGAGTAATTCTGCACGACAAAACAATTTTCTTCTCGGCTTTTGCTCATAGAAAAGATATTTATAAAAAATTTCCATAAAAAGTCTGATTTATGAAATGAACAATCTGTTATTGAAAAATTTTTATCTTTAAAATAACTCTGTACGAAATCACGTTTACCTTTACAAAAATTTAAATGAAACGCATTCCCTCATGGCTCAAAAATAAATACGTCCTCAGCCTCATTGTGTTTTTTGTGTGGATGATGTTTTTCGACCGTAATGATTTTATTTCTCAATACAGTTATCGCCAGGATTTAAAAAAACTGGAAACCGACAAGGAATATTATCAAAAGGAAATAGAGCAGAACAAAAAAGATTACCAGGAATTAATGAGCGATCCTAAGCATCTCGAAAAATTTGCACGTGAACGTTACCTGATGAAAAAAGATAACGAGGATATTTTTCTAATTGTGTATGATCAGCCGAAGAAGAAAGATCATTTTTTTTCTGAGTGAGGTAATAGTTCCACTTATTAATTAAATAGAATTATTTTTTTGAATCGTAAAAAAATTCAACTCCATCTGCTGAAAAATATTCGAATCGTTGATTGATATGAACTTCATAAAAGCCATTTCCTAAATCTCGTATAGTGTCATATTTTGGTTTCAAAACTTCTTTGCCGCTAGAATTTACCATTCCATACTTTCCACTTATTTCTCCAGGTTCAGGATCAATTTGTACCATACTATAATCAGTTTTAAACCACCTACTGAATAATAAATGAATGGAACAATTTCTTTTCCATTACTATCTATAACACCTGCTTTCCCGTTAAGCTTAGCGAACATTCTATTTCCAAGAGTATCAGCCCAACCGAACATTGAATAGTTGGGCTTATCGAATTTATTCTTGAAAGTAAAAGGGTATTTAATGGGAATCAAAATATTATTTAGAGTATCGATTACGCCATACAAACTATCCTTTGAAACTAAAAATCCATGAGGAGCAAACGAACATGGTTTTTTGTGGAAAAGTTCTACCTCACTGAGAGTTTGATAAACGGGGGGATATCTAAGAAAGTTTTTGTGCTGAACACTCCGTATTTCCCGTCCTTTCTAATAATAAATTTATTATTTGTTGAAGCGGAAGTAAGTGTGTCAAATTCAAAAGGTAAAACTTTTATAAAATTATGATCAAGGATTGACCATCGGGAATTCTTTTCAATAAAAAATAAGTTGTCCAAAACAAAAAAATTATCATAAACTACTTGCAATATTTCTTTGCCAAAACTCTTACTTAATCCCATGTGACCATTAGCAAATAGTGTCAATGTATCGTTACTAAAAATCTCAATTCTATCATATATTGGTGGAATAAGTTCTTCTCCCGATTTACTAATGCAACCCATTTTGTCATTCTTCTTAATATATATTAACTCTTTAAAAACGGCTCCTTCTTTCACAGTATTACCAAAATAAATTAAATCATAAGGAAGTTTTTTAATCAATTTTCCATCTGTATTTATTAGAAAATATTCATCTGATTTTTGTGCTATAACATAACTATTATTTATATCAGTGATATAATCATAAATTAGAGGAATAACCACATTATAGTTTTTGTCGGTATATCCAAATGTTCCTCTACCTATTATTCGGAACATCTTATATTGAGGTAAATATTGCGAATTGGAATATTTTGGTTTTGGCATGTACTCTCCCTTCCTATTTATTAATGCCATTGTATCATTCAATTTAACTCCTGCCGTATCATTTGAAAAAAAACTTGCCGATTTATATTTAGGTTCAATAATTATTTTACCGGTTCTATCTGCGTACCCGTACAAGAAATCTTTTCTATAGGGTAATAAATCAAATGATTGCCCGTTGACATTATTTATTAAACTGAAAAAACTTATTAATATCGTAAAGAACCTAAGATAGTTTTTCATTTTTTTATTCAGAACAATTAGAGTGATAAATCCATTAATTGGCTTTATGAAACTTTATTAGAATATTATCCATTATCCCTCATACAACCCAAAAACCCCACGCATCACATCAGCAATTTCTCCAAGAGTTGCATAAGCTTCTACTGCATAGGATGTCGCATTAGGTAACTTTCAACTTATTGATTTTGCTTCATTTTATAAATGGATCAATCAGTTTCAGTTGTTTAATATGCTTAAAATCTAAAGTGTTGTGAGTTACCAATGGCATTTCAAAATGTAATGCAGTTGCTGCCATAAGTGCATCTCCCAGTTTCATCATTTTCTTTCTCCTCAAAAGAGTGGCAGACTGAATTATTTGAAAATTTATTTCAAGGATGTATGCAGCAGAAAAAAAATCTTCAAAATATTTTTTATCCTTTGCATTAAGTTTATCGTAACCTAATACTTCTAAGTAATTAATCCAGCAAACAACCGGATTATTCTTTTTGATAAATTCTCTTAATTGCTGAAAGCCTGGTTGGGCTGAGTAAATAATAATATTACTGTCTAAAAGCATTGTTTAACGTTTGGGTAATTTCCGGTCTTCGCGTTGCTTGCGTTGCCAGTTTACAGGATCCTTTATAGATTTTAAATTGCCCTTAGCTGCAATTATTGAAAGTGCTTCAGCCATTTCTTCCCCATTTGATTTTTTCAGGCGCTTGGCAGACTTATTTGTTTGCTCGTTAACTGTGGCAGTAATTCCCATTCGTTCACTTAGCATTTTTATTAACATTAAATCTGTTTCGTTGTTCGCACTCAGGGTTATTGTTTTCATATAGAAATAAGATATTATATATACAAATATAATGCAATCGAAGTGTAAATTTTAATAGAAATCTTATCCCTCATACAATCCAAAAACCCCACGCATTACATCAGCAATTTCTCCAAGCGTTGCATAAGCTTCTACTGCTGATAAAATATGCGGCATAAGATTGCTTCCCTCTTTTGCACTTTGTTCCAATGCTTTCAAAATAATTTGCACTTTAACATTATCACGTTCTGCTTTTACTTTCTTAATTTTTTCAATTTGCAGATTGCGAATGTTATCATCAACAGTAAAAAGATTTTCAAACGGAGGTTCTTCAACAGTAAACTTGTTTAAACCTACAATCACTTTTTCTCCAGTTTCAATTTCTCTTTGATAAGTGTAAGCGGATGCAGCAATTTCATTTTGAATAAATCCGGCTTCAATTGCATTTACAGCACCACCCATTTCATCAATACGATGAATGTAATCCCAGGCCTTACGTTCCACTTCATTGGTTAACCACTCCACATAATAACTTCCACCAAGAGGATCTACAGTTTGTGAAACACCGCTTTCATGCGCAACAATTTGTTGTGTGCGTAAAGCAATGCGTGCAGCTTCTTCGGTTGGCAATGCAAGTGCTTCATCATAACCATTGGTGTGCAATGATTGCGTCCCACCCATCACCGCTGCTAAAGCTTGTACTGTAACGCGTGCAATATTGTTATGCGGTTGTTGTGCAGTTAATGTAGAGCCACCTGTTTGTGTATGGAAGCGTAACATTTGTGCACGGGCATCAGTTGCTCCTAATTCTTTTGTGATGGTTGCCCACATTCTGCGTGCAGCACGAAACTTTGCAACTTCTTCAAACAAATTATTATGTGCATTAAAAAAGAACGACATGCGTTTTGCAAACACATTTATATCCAATCCTTTTTCAAGAGCTGCTTTGAGATAGGCTTTTCCATCTGCAAGAGTAAATGCTAATTCCTGTACAGCATTTGCACCTGCTTCGCGGATGTGATAGCCACTCACAGAAATCGTATTCCACTTTGGAACTTCTTTATTGCAGTATTCAAAAATATCGGTAATGATGCGCATGCTCGGCTTGGGTGGATAGATGTAAGTACCACGCGCTGCATACTCTTTCAGAATATCATTTTGTATTGTTCCTGAAATATTTTTTAAATCTGCTCCCTGTCTTTTTGCAAGTGCAATGTACATGCTCAATAAAATACCTGCAGTTGCATTAATGGTCATTGATGTTGTGATCTTCCGTAACTCAATTCCACCAAAAAGAATTTCAATGTCCTGCAATGAATCAATCGCAACACCTGCCTTGCCAACTTCGCCTTCTGAAAGGGCGTGGTCAGAGTCATAACCAATTTGTGTAGGTAAATCAAATGCAACGGATAAACCGGTAGTCCCTTGATTTAATAAATAATGATAACGCTCGTTACTTTCTTCAGCAGTAGAAAAACCAGCATACTGCCGCATCGTCCATTGCTTGCCGCGATACATATCAGGTTGAATTCCTCGCGTAAAGGGAAATTCTCCTGCATCTTCTTTTAAAGGAATCTGTTCTTTATAGATACGATCTATTTCAATTTCAGAATCGGTATGGATATTTTTTTCTTTAATCATATTTTTTATTTCTATCAACGAATTACGAATTTATACCGAATATACGAATGCTTGCATCTACCATTCGCATATTCGTATAAATTCGTAATTCGTTGATACTATTAGAAAAACTGCGACACCTCTGCTTTAATAATATTTAATGCTTTTTGTGTCGGAAAATCTTCTTTCTCAAGCATCAAATCAAAAACTTTTTTACTTAAAAGATAAGAGGGAGATTCAGCTTCTAAACTATTAGCTGCTGTATTTATCAATCATGCAACTTCTTCTTTTGCATTGCGCGTAATTATCCATGCAGGTGCTGAAACATAAATCTGCTGACTGAAATTATGCTCGAACTCCGTACGTAGTGTTTCCAGTAAACGCTGTTGAAACTCCTGCACAGTTAAACCAGGTTCATGTTGATTAATCAGCATTACATTAGGTGAGATTCGCTCCAGGTAAAGTGTTAATCTTTCGTAAGCTTGTAATCGTAAAGGCAATAATTCTTTCTGCATCAGAATTTTTGTTTCAATTAGTTTTATCTTGTGTTCTTTCTCAATAAAACTTTTGATGAGCATGTAAGCGGTAATAAAAACTAACAGCGATGGTGCGAGGTAAAACAAGAAATCAATAATGCCTTTTGGGATGTCCATGAGTGATAATTTTAAAGGCTCAAAGATAATGCGAATGTTGCGTTCAACCCTTCAAGGGTTTTAAACCCTT
>JANLZB010000064.1:0-46607 GCA_031366005.1 Bacteroidota bacterium
CTGGAAGATCGACATGATCTCAGCAAAATAAAACCAAGAATTTCAGCAACTACGCTTCCCAAGCCAAAGCCTGCTCCAGCGGCTATTAAATTACCCGAACCAACAAATACCAGCAAGGAAAAATTTCAGATGGAATTTGAATTACGGTCATCACGAAGTATTTTATTTTATTATCTGAGTGATTCAAGCGGTCTTGCTGGTTGGTTTGCTGATGATGTATATGAAAAAGAAGGACGATTCACATTTACGTGGGAGGGCAGTGAACAGGTTGCCAAACGTGTGGCTGTGCAGGATAATACATTAATTCGCTTTCAGTGGGAAACAGAAACTGATGGAACTTATTTTCAGTTTGAAATAAAAGAAGATGATATCACCGGTGACATCGCTTTAATAATTACCGATTGGGCAAATCCGGGAGAGAGAGATTCCAACAGCAAACTTTGGGAATCGCAGGTTTTAAATCTTCGCCAACTGATAGGGAGTTAAATTATTTGTTTACGGTTTACAGTTTACGGTTTACGGTTGTCGCGCGTCAGCCAACTGTAAACCGTAAACTGTAAACAGTAAACTAAATTTCACAATGAACATCGAATTCAATAAAAACGAGGATGGCTTAAAAACTTTGCTCAGCCATCTGCAGCATAAGTTAACCAAAGTTTATTTGGGAGGTGGAAAGAAAAATGCAGAGAAACAACGTGAGAAAGGAAAACTTTTAGCACGTGAGCGCATTGCTTATTTATTAGATCCTGACAAACCTCAGATCGAAATAGGTGCTTTAGCCGCTGATGGTATGTACGAAGATGTGGGTGGATGTCCTTCTGCCGGTGTAGTTGTTATCATCGGGTACATACAATCTCGTCAATGTATTGTGGTTGCCAATGATGCAACGGTAAAGGCAGGTGCGTGGTTTCCCATGACTGCAAAAAAGAATTTACGTGCGCAGGAAATCTCAATGGAGAATCGTTTACCTATCGTTTACCTGGTTGACAGTGCCGGGGTTTTTCTTCCAATGCAGGATGAAATATTTCCTGATAAAGAACATTTCGGTCGCATTTTCAGAAACAATGCTGTGATGTCATCAATGGGAATTATTCAGGTTGCCGCAATTATGGGAAGTTGTGTTGCCGGTGGTGCTTACTTACCTATCATGAGTGATGAGGCAATGATTGTTGACAAAACAGGTTCAGTATTTCTCGCAGGTTCCTATCTTGTTAAATCTGCTATAGGTGAAGATATTGATAACGAGACACTAGGTGGCGCAACTACACAAAGTGAAATCTCCGGTGTAACAGATAATAAATTTCCTGATGATAAAAGTTGCCTTGATTACATAAGAAATATTTTTTCTAAGCTTGGTCGTTTGCCTGATGCTGGGTTTGATCGTATCACTCCATCCAAACCAAAGAAGGACGAGAAAGAAATTTTTGGAATTATTCCTACCGAGCGCGACAAGCAATTTGATATGCATGAAATTATTTACCGTTTGGTGGATGACTCAGCTTTTGATGAATACAAAGCGTTATATGGACAAAGTATTATTTGTGGAACTGCACGTATTGATGGCTGGGCTATAGGTATCGTTGCCAATCAACGTAAGGTGGTGAAAAGTAAAAAAGGTGAAATGCAGTTTGGCGGAGTTATTTATTCTGACTCTGCTGATAAGTCAGCACGTTTCATTATGAATTGCAACCAGCGAAAAATACCTTTGGTTTTTTTGCAGGATGTAACAGGTTTTATGGTAGGGTCACGTTCAGAGCAAGGTGGTATTATTAAGGATGGAGCGAAGATGGTGAATGCCATGGCAAATTCTGTTGTTCCTAAATTCACTGTGATCCTCGGCAATTCCTACGGAGCCGGAAATTATGCAATGTGTGGCAAAGCTTATGATCCACGTTTGATAGTTGCTTGGCCTACAGCACAGCTTGCAGTGATGAGTGGAAGTGCTGCTGCAAAAACTTTGTTGCAGATACAGGTAAGCACCATGAAAGCCCAGGGTAAAGAAGTAACCAAAGAAGAAGAAAATGATTTGTTGAAAACCATAACTGATCGTTACAACGCTCAGATTTCTCCTTACTATGCAGCAGCACGTTTATGGGTGGATGCTATCATTGATCCTTTGGAAACAAGAAAACATATTTCAATGGGAATTGAAATGGCAAACCATGCACCGATTGAGAAAAAATATAATGTGGGAGTGATTCAGACGTAATTTGTTGTTTACAGTTTACAATTTATGGTTTACAGTTTACGGTTTACGGTTTACAGTTTCCTGACTCACGAAATGAATAACTGTCAACTGTCAACTATTAAGTCAACTCTCAACTTAAACCGTAAATTATCCTAAGCAATTACAGTTTCTAACTTAAATGGAATCGTAAAATAAAAAGTAGATCCTTTTCCTACTTCGCTTTTCACACCGATATTTCCACCGTGCGCTTCAATTACTTTTTTTGCAATCGTTAATCCAAGCCCTGTACTTTTTTCTCCGGCTGTGCTTTTTACACTTGTCTTTTTGAATGGAATAAAAACGTGTTCAATTTCTTTTTCCGGAATGCCTTGGCCCTGGTCAATTACTGAAAACTGAATGTTATCATCTTTCATTTCAGCAACAATTTCAATGTTGGTATTTGCTATTGAGTATTTAATAGCGTTACTCACTAAATTATTTAAAACCTGCATCATCTGCATGGCATCCATTTTCACAGGTTTCAATTCTGCTGATGCACTATAAAAGAGGTTAATTTTTTTCTGCTGTGCTGCCAACCTGTTTTCATTTATGGTACGTGTTATGATATCAATCACATTGTGTTCTTTCAACTGCAGCTCCATTTTGCCTGATTCTATTTTTGAAACATCCAGCAAATTATTTAACATAGAAATCATTTGCGTGCCTGTATCAATAATTAAATTCAAGTATTCTTTATGGTCTGATGAAAGATTTTCTTTGCATTCATCATTTAAGAATCCAGCCAAGGTGATAATGTTACCTAATGGATTTCTTAAATCGTGTGAAGCAACTCCAAGAAAATAATTTTTTTCTTCATTGAGTTTGGCAAGCGCTTCGTTTTTTTGTTCCAGTTCTTGTTGCTGGTTATAAATGCATAGAAGCGTATTTACTTTCGCTCTTGTGATTTCAATATCCAATGGCTTAAAAAGATAATCCACAGCTCCTTCTTCAAGTCCTTGCAGCATATATTTTTTTTCTTTACTGATAGCAGTAACAAAAAGTATAGGAATTTTTTTTGTCCGTTTGGTTGATTTCAACATGTGCGCCACTTCAAAGCCATCCATTTCCGGCATTTGTACATCAAGCAGAATTAAAGAAAGATCTTCGTTAAACGCAATCTTCAATGCTTCCTGTCCTGATCCTGCTTTAATAATGATGCGATTATCTTCGGCTAACATACTCTCAAGTGAATAGAGATTTTCGGGCCGGTCATCTACTATTAGAATTTTGTTCATACTTAAATTTCTGTTTTGGATATGGGTTAACTGGTGCTTATACCTTCATTTCAATTGAAAGGTTTCATTTTTTTTATTTGTGATGCTAACGAAGCAAGCATCTCTTAAGTTGAGGGAATGTTTAAAGAGATGCTTCCTTCGTAAGCATGACAAACGAATAAGTATCAGAACGGATAACCGATGCCGAAGTTAATTATGGTATCATTCAGATGATTTTTTGAAGCAACCCAGCGCTCGCCAATTGGCTTTGCAGGATTCTTTAATTTTTGTGCTGCATCCAAACGGATAATAAAAAATGTAAAATCAAAACGTAACCCCAAACCAGCACCAAGGGCTATTTCATCAATGAATGTAGAACTGTTAAATGCTCCTCCGGGTCTGTTTTCATCCGGTTTTACTAACCAGATATTTCCTGCATCCACAAAGGTGGCGCCCTTCAGTTTCCTGAAGATATCAAAACGATACTCTACATTACCCGTCATTTTTATCTCACCATTTTTTTCAAATCGCTGATCATCTGAATAAGTTCCGGGCCCTAATTGTCTTGCTCTCCATGCACGCATATCATTTGATCCTCCTGAATAAAAACTTTTTTCAAAAGGCATAATGGTTGAATTTTGATAAGCAAGACCAATACCTGCGGCAACCCGATATACGAGCTGACTCGATTGATTGAAGACTTCGTAAAAACGAATATCAAAATCAGGTCTGAAATACTGTGCAAACGGAACTCCGAACAACGTAAAGTTTTCTCCGTTCTCCGGCTTTTTATTTTGAATCTTATTGGCAAGCCATATTGAATTTCCTGCGAACTCAAGATTTAATTTGAAATAAGCATGATTGTGTACTCTGAATAAATCCTGGTTATTAAAAATAAATGTATAACGCCCGTTGGTGATCAGCTGATCATCATAACTTTTTATTAATGCAGGATCTCCTAAATCCAACAACTTCTGCTCGAATGCAGGTTGCAGATTCACTTTCACAAAGTTGATCTCTGCAGGATAAACAAAATGCCTCACACGGTTATTCTGCTTCCATGAATAAGAATACGAAAGGTTTGTAAGAGTGCGTATATACTCAAGCCGCTGCTGGTGATTGTAAGCGCTTGAAAAATTTGTAGTAGGATTTGAATAAACATAATCTTTAGACAAACGAAAAGGAATTAAAAATCTTGGTATAGCAATTGAAACTTCGGGACCTATTTCATAAGCGTTAAAGAAAGGAAGCTTGGTTTGATTTTCCAGTGTAGTATCAGCAAATAACAGTTGCCTTTCTAATCCTGCTTTTAATTTTACCTCAAGCAACTCACTTCCTTTAAAAATGTTTTTGTTACGATAGCTGATGTTTATTGGTATACCGATATTTCCACCGCTATATGTTCCTTCTAACTCCAGCTTATAATCCTGCCTTGCAGAAGGAGTCAGTAATATTTCGCAATCCAATTGATGTGTGTTCGGATCAACATCTTTTGCAAGTGAGTATTTTATATTAATAAACTTAAAATTATCAAGGTCCTGCAAATGCCTGTAAGTATCTTCAAGGTCTGCCTGGCGGAAAGGCGAGCCAGGTTTAATAAACACATGACGCACCAGCAAATTAGGTTTGTAAAGCAACGTATGAGTTGAATACATAAAAGTGTAATCTCCGCTCAGTAACGTATCACGTGGTATAATATCATGTTTGCTTATTGGATCATAATCAGTTTGGATATACACTTTGCGAATGGTGTATGGTTGAAATGGCAATCCTGATTTCACAGAGATGGTATCATCCTGCGGATTGGTAGTTTCTTTACTGATCAATAAATAAACATCAGCCTGGTTTGATTGCAGGCTGGTATCTATCGAAGATGAAATGTATTGCTGGTTGAAAAAATAATATCCCTTATTTTTAAGTATCGTATTTATTCTGTCACGTTCCTTTTGCAGAATACCGGCATCATAATTATTTCCGGTTTTTATGAGTGTGTTTGTTGTATCTGCCAACACAATTTGTTCAACCGCATAGTCTGCAATCTGGTAACGTATGTTTCTGAATTTATAAGGATCACCGGATTTTATTTCGTACAATACATTTACTTTTTTGCGATGCTTATAAAAAATAGTGTCAGTAACAGAAGCATTGAAATATCCTTTGTTTTGCATAAATATTTTCAACTGCATTCTTGATTTTTCAGTCAGCAACGTATCCAGCTTCACAGGAGCTTCTCCGATGGTGCGCTTCACCCAGTTTTTAAATCTGGTTTCCTTACCGGTGTTTGCCAGGTTATAAATGCCGAGATGAAAACGAAACACACCAAGGATTTTCCTGTTTGGTTTTTGCTTGATGATTGCAGTGGCCTGCTCACGTAATTCAGAACGGTCGGTTTTTATAATATTTTTGTTAAGCAGGTATTCAGAATCATTTAACTTTTTTACAGCGCTGCAACCTGATAAAAAGAGAATGGCTGAAAAAAATAAAAGAAGGTATTTATAGGACTTCAGCCTGTAATTGCTCATACTTGAATCTGCGTAAAAATAACACTATCCAGTTATTGTATGGATTCTATTAAGCCAGCATTTATTTGGTTATTGGTTTATTGGTTTCAAGTTTTAGTTTTTCAGTTTTAAGTTTTAGTTTTACAGTTAGTAGGAAATCTTAAATTATGGCAACAGGATTAGATAATCTTTGGATTTATAAATTAGCAGAAGACCTTGAAATTAAAGTTCACGAGGTGACAAAAAAGTTTCCAAAAGATGAAATTTTCAGAAGCATAGATCAATTAAGGCGCTCTTCCGCATCCACATCTAATAATATAGCAGAAAGCTATCACAAAAAATCCATCAAAGAAAAAGAAAGATTCCTTACAATATCCAAAGGTGAAGCAGAAGAAACCAAAAGAAATATTATTAAATCTGCCCGAAAAAAATTTATTTCAGATGATATTGCGGATGAAATTGCAGGACAATATACCACTCTTCTAAAAGGAACAAATGCCTATATCCATTTTCTTAAACTGAATGATTTGCAGAACCAAAAACCCATTCAACCATAACTGCTAACTATTTAACTAAAACCAATAACAAAAAACCAATAACAAAAAATTGAATGTGTTATTTATCTGCTGAAGTGACTTTATATGATTTCTAAAAACACTTTGAGTTTTGTGCGCTCGCTGCACCAGAAAAAATACCGTGCTGAACATCAGCTTTTCCTTGTGGAAGGAGCGAAGATGGTGGAAGAATTATTAAGGTCTGATTTCATCATTCACTCATTGTATGCGAGTGATAAATGGGATGCCGGCAAACTTTCACCAAAAAATAAAAGATTGTTAACAACAGTTACTGATAAAGTGCTTGAACAGTTAAGCGTTTTAAAAACTGCTAACCAGGTGATAGCTGTTGTTTTCATGCGTGAAATAAAAATTAAAAATGAATTAGAACAGAAATATTATTTGGCACTTGATCATATCAGCGATCCCGGAAACATGGGAACCATTTTAAGAATTGCTGATTGGTTTGGTATAGATGAGATATTTTATTCAAAAGAAAGTGTTGAACTATACAATCCCAAAGTGGTGCAGGCAACCATGGGAAGTCTTTTCAGAATTAAAGCTTATGAAGTGGACCTGGAAGCAATGCTTGAACTCAACAAACAAAAATTTCAGTTGCCAGTAATCGGAACTGTGTTAAATGGCAAAAACATATTTGAACAGAAACTTCCTACTTCAGCAATATTAATGATTGGTAATGAGAGCAGGGGAATCAATCCTCAGTTACAAAAATATTTTACACTTCCTGTTTCCATTCCTTCGTTCAATAATAATTTTGAAAGTGCAGAATCATTGAACGCTGCTGTTGCAACAGGGATAGTTTGTGCGGAGATAAAAAGGCAACAAAGTTCATCTATTTAAAAAAGTATGAATGTCGAACCGTACTCATTAGGAACAAATGATGAGCATACAATTTATGTTTTTACCAGTTCAGGTCCTAAAGGAGAAATCGTAAAAGGTGTGGCTTATAGTCTCATTGAAGATGAAACAGATACTTATAATCTTGGCTTAGGTGACTGGAAAGACGGGAAACTGGATGATAAAAGCCGAACAAATAATGGTGATGTTGATAAGGTTCTATTAATTGTAGCAGAAACCGCAAGGGATTTTTTGCAAATGTATCCTACATATAAAATAACTTTTAAGGGGAATACATATCCAAAGCATAGATTATATAGGAGAAAGATTTCTGTTTATTTAGAAGAAATAAAAGAAGAATATAAAGTTGTAGGATGGAAGGATAATAAATGGTGCGATTATGAATCCGATACTGATTATGAAAGGTACTTGATTGCTAACAAATAATTTAATGAAAGACATATCAATTATTGCAATATTATATGGATCCTTCTTGTTATTTTATTCTAAAAGGTATTATATTTGTATTGGCTAAACAATGAAAACTACCAAGAATAAAAGCAGGACTAGTATTAAGACTAATAAGTCTTTAAATAAGTATAGCTCGGATTCATTTTTTAAAGATAAAGTAGAAGAAGCCAAACAGTTTTTCAAAAAATATGAACTTCCATCCCACTTAAAGAAAACTACTCATAAAAGAGTAAAAGCAGCTTAATAGTAAAGTTAAAGTAGTTGGTAGCATCCCACAAAGTGTGTAAGTAGAAAAGTTATTCTGAAATTTTTTTTGACCTCCTTCAAAAAGGTCATAAAAAAAATTTCGGAAATAACTTTTCAAATAACTTTAACACACTTAAATATGAAAAAAGAAGACTTACTAAATAGCGAATTTCTAAAACAGTTCCCCACAGGCGAAGAACTGAACAACTTCCTCCACCCGCTCCAGAAGCGTGGCATTGAACAACTCATAGAGGGAGAAATGGATAATCATCTTGGATACAACAAGCATGAGCGTAATAATGCATCCAATGCACGCAATGGTCATTCAACTAAAACCATTAAAACAGAAAACGGCAAAGCAGAGATTAAAGTTCCGCGAGACAGAGATGCCAGCTTCTCACCTGCACTGATACCCAAGCGCAAAAGTATGGTGGAAGGAATCGAAAACGTAATCGTATCCTTATATGCTAAAGGAATGACGGTAAGCGATATTGAAGAACAAATCCGTGAGGTATATAATTTTGAAATCAGCACCTCTGCCATCTCACGCATCACCGACCGCATCACCCAGGATGTGATTGCCTGGCAAAACAGACCACTGGATGCTGTTTGCCTCATCGTGTGGATGGATGGCATTGTATTCAAAGTAAGAGAAAACTCACGCGTTGTAGAAAAGACCATCTACATTGCCATTGGAATGAACATAGAAGGCAAAAAGGAAATACTGGGCATATGGCTGGGCAAAAACGAAGCTGCATCATTCTGGATGAGCGTACTGACGGATTTAAAAACACGCGGAGTTAATGACATACTTATCACTGCTACTGATAACCTCAAAGGATTTACCGACACCATACGAGCGGTTTTCCCCCAAGCAATAAAACAAATTTGCATCGTGCATCAAATCCGCAACTGCTGCAAATATGTAAGCTGGACCGACAAAAAAGATTTTGCTGCCGATATGAAAAACATCTACAACGCTCCCAATCAGGATGCAGCCTCTCTTGCCTTGGATGACCTGGAAAAAAAATGGGCGCACAAATATGCTTATGCTATCAAAAGCTGGAGAGTAAACTGGAACGAACTCACCGCATTCTTACAGTTCCCACTTGAGATCCGCAAAATCATTTACACCACCAATGTGATAGAAAATCTCAATGGAAAAATCCGCAAATACACCCGCAACAAACTCTCATTCCCAACGGACGAAGCACTGCTCAAATCTGTTTATCTTGCTATTAACGAATCAACAAAAAAATGGACGATGTCCATCAAAAACTGGGGACAAATTTTAAATCAATTTTTAATTATGTTTGAAAATCGGTTTATAATCTGAAAATCTACTTACACACTTTTCGGGATAGTGTCAAGTAGTTATCCAATTTCCATTGATACATCATTGTTATTTGAACAAAAACTTCCTTCTGCAGGAATATTAATGATTGGTAACGAGACCAGGGGAATCAATCCGCAGCTACAAAAACATTTTACACTTCCTGTTTTAACCCTTGCAGGTGTTCCCTTCCATCTGCAAGAATAATAAACCTAATTTATTAATTAAACAGTAAACTTGTTGGTGGAAAAAACACCAACAAGGGTTCCTCATGGAGAATACCAGCAGAGAGAAAATATCTAATATAGGTTACCAAACTTACTACCACTATCTGACAAGGTTCCTCCTGAATGACACCAGCGAATATGCAGAATCAAAACTTCTTCGTTTATATCACCACCAATACAGGTAAAACCACACTATAAACCGGAGTTACTAATGACATCCAATCTCCACAAAATCCATTAAAATAATAAGCTAAAACGATTGCGTGTATCACATTTTAAATTATCTATGCAGATAATAAAATAATTCAGTTTAGGTTAAATTGGTTTTCTCCTATCTTTTTTATTTGCAAATATTTTTTTTATAATTAGTTCGTGACAATTTTTAATTTACTAATTACAATAATGCTCATTAATATTTAAAACAGTAAATTAATGTATTCAACCTCTTTTTTTTATAACTTATGTTATGTCAAACAATCTGCATGTAATTATTTCTGACCGCGAACGTCAGGTTTTACAATTAATAGTAGACGGACTTACTGATGAACAAATAGCACATCAATTGAATTTTACAATTCATACCGCCAATGCACACCGTAAACACTTGCTGGATAAGTTAACAGTCAACAATGCAGCTTCTTTAGTAAGAGAAGCATTTCGAAGAGGAATGGTAAAGTAATTCTTGGATTACTGAATTACCATTTATGGTAATTGTGCAGCGGTTTTTTATAACGCATATTTGTCAACTGTTTTTTTTTAGCCTACAACAATAACTCTAATGCTCGGAATTATTTTTTTAATCAATCATATTAACTTAAATCAAAAAACAAATGAAAACAAAAACAAAAATCATGAGTTTGATGATGCTTGGCGCATCATTCATGCTAAACAGTGTGCTTGTAAATGCACAAAACACATCTCCATTCTGGAGCCTTGCAGGAAACTCTAATGCAACTGCCTCAAGCAAACTTGGAACTACCACCAACATTCCATTGCGATTATTTAGCAATAATGTTGAGAGAGTGCGCATTATAGGTTCTGGAAATGTAGGAATTGGAATTACTGCACCCACGGCTAAGCTACATGTTAATGGAACAACCAAATTAGCGGGATTAACCACTATTACAGGTAATGCAACAGTTTCGGGCAATGTTGGTGTGGGAACCACTGCACCGTTTTACCAAATGCATGTTAAAAGCACTTCAGACGGTGTTATTGCTGTTGACGGAGCTACTGCATCCTCTTCATGGAATTACTTTTTAATCAACGGTGGCTTTAAAGCTGCAATAGGTTATAGAGCTTCCAATGACGCTGTTAATATTTTTGCTGCTGGTGGCGACAGATTATCTGTCAGCAACGCAACCGGATTTGTGGGGATTAACAACACAGCACCTCATGCTGCTCTTCAGTTTGATAACAGTATCGTAAACAGAAAAATAATTTTGTGGGAAAATGCAGATAACGATCATCAATACTATGGCTTTGGAATTAATGGCGGAACATTAAGATACCAGGTGGATGCTACAGGAGCAAATCATATTTTCTTTGCAGCAACTTCGGCAACTACTTCAAACGAATTGGTTCGCTTTACAGGTACAGGTCTTGTTGGCATAAACCAGGCATCACCTTCACGCCATTTAGAGGTTCGCCATAACACTGGATTTAATTCTGATGGATTCCGTCTACTTAATGACTTTGCATCTGTTAACTATTGGGATCAATACGTTTATACAGGTCAAGAACAATTGGCGTTCTCGTCAAATGGGGTGGAGCGCACCTATATTAATGGCACTACCGGAGCTGTTACACAGGCATCGGATGAGCGTTTAAAAAACAATATTAAACCTGCTGGAATGATGTTGGATAATTTAATGAAGCTGGATGTTAAGAGCTACACCTATATAAAAAATAATCCGGCAAACAGAAGCTCTACTGGCATTATGGCGCAACAATTAAACAAATATTTTCCTGAGTTTGTATATGCAATTGATCGCAGCAAAGATGGTGGCAATGCCGATGGAAGCGACAATACCTTTTCTGTTGATTATGCAGGATTAAGTGTAGTTGCAATAAAAGCAATACAAGAGTTGAATCAAAAACTTATTGCTGAAAATGAAGTGCTTAAAAACAGAATTGATGCTATGGAGTCTTGTGTAACAAGCTTGTGCGAAGCTAGAGAACAAAATAGCACCACTCAAGGTTATTCTTTAGAGCAAAACAGTCCTAACCCATTCAGTTCAGAAACTATCATTCATTACTATCTGCCATCCAACAGCACAGCAGTGTTAAAAGTAATGAGTCTTGATGGGCAGGAAATGTTGTCAACTCCTGTTACGAAATCAGGTTATGGCGAAGTACGTATTTCCGGCAGCACAATGGCTGCAGGTACTTATACTTATACTTTGATAGTAAACGGAAAAGCTGTTGAAAGCAAAATCATGATTCTCACAAAATAAAACGATACAACTATTTACTGAAGAAAGGGGAGGCGTTTGTCTCCCTTTTTGCTTTCTATAATTAGTTACTTATCCACTTTAAATACATCAGCACAAAAGGAACTGATAACAACAAAGCATCAAACCTATCCAGCAAGCCACCATGACCGGGTAAAATATTTCCTGAGTCTTTGATGTTTAAACTTCGCTTTAACAGCGATTCAGTTAAATCACCCCATGTTCCTGTAATAACAATGATGATTGTAATGATAATCCAATCTAAAGTTGACAGCTCAGTAAAAAACTGTGCAATAATAAAAGCCATACCAATTGCACTCAACATTCCACCGATGCTTCCTTCCCATGATTTTTTTGGTGAGATGCGTTCAAACAATCTGTGCTTTCCTAACCACCTTCCGAATATATAAGCCATGATATCACTTGTCCATAACAAAAAGAAATAACCAAGAATAATATTGTAATGGTATTGATGATTCATTATTGCAATCATGTTCAGTAATGCAAATGGTATAATGACATATAAAATTCCTGTGAGTGTTAATGCAATGTTTAAGAAGGGTTGATCTTTTTTTCTGTACAACTCAGCAAAGAAAATAATTGAAATGGCTGGAATAAGAATATAAATCCATTTTGTCGCTAAGATATCAGCTGCAATTCCGGTTATCACGATGTAACAGATGCAACCGATCACCAAACCGAGTGTTGTATTCGCAATATAAGCAGTTTCTTTAAAAAGTTTATAAAACTCTGCAAGGCTGAATAATGCAATCCACAAAAACAAGACCTGTGATAAAAGAGATCCGTAAATAATTGCGGAAATTAATATTGAAATGAAAAGAATTCCCGTAAGTAAGCGTTGCCAGAAATTACTCACAACTTATTTTGAGTTATAATTAGTTTAGCTAAGATTTCATTTTCGCTCTTCACATACAATTCAATCTCCCCAAAACTATACATCGAATCTTTTTTGTCAATCAGATGAGACTCTATTTCACTATCCAGCAAAATTGCTTTGGCAATCTCAGCCTGGTGAGCCATATTAGTTGTGTAAACTTTTATCCAGCCTTCGTTGAGCATGGTGCAAAGATGGGGTTTTAGGTAATTGGGTAATAAAGGTAAATGGGTGATTGTGTTGTTAATTTAATCATCATTACCAATGAGCATCATAACTGATACCGCAAGGTATTATTCCCCATGTTCAGAATGAAAGTTTATCTAAATTTGTACAATGAGATCGCTTATAATCAATATTGATACTGACTCTTCTCTCAGAAAAATAATGGAGCTTGTAAAAAAACTACGACTCAAAAGCAAATTGTTAGAGCAGGAAACTCCTGAACAGGAGCATAACGATTGGTCAAATCTTGGAATTCAAAACCTTGCAAATGCTTATAAGAGTGATGAACCTGATATTGACGATCTGCTATTGAAAGAACCGAACCCGGAGTATAACCCATGGAAGAAGGGAGTATTGTAAAAATTGCTTTTATCCAGGCAGACAATAAGATAAAATTTCGTCCTGCTGTAATTCTCAAAGAGTTTAAGCCTTATAAAGATTTTTTAGTTTGCGGTATCAGCAAAAGCATTGGACTGGAAGTAAAGGGATTTGATATTGTGATTAATGAACGCCATAAAGATTTTCAAACCTGGGGTTTAAATTATAGTGGATTAATCAGGTTAGGATTTCTTCAAACTATTCCGGGCAATATTATAAACGGAGCAATTGGTAACATTAGCCACGAAACACACAGGCAACTCGTAAAAAATCTTTCAGAATATTTGCTGGGTTAAAAATTACCTCACTGCTAAAAAACTATTTTTTGCCCTCAAGAACTAATAACTAATCCACTCCTCTCCTTATCATCCACTAAAAAAACATAAAGCTGCTGCGTACCATGCGCACCTATTACCGTTTCTCCGCCCAGATTAATTACACGGCTTGGACCTGATGTGAAAGTGAAGTTTGAAGGAAGCTTAGTGTATTTATGACGCAACCAGGTAACTGCATCTTTAATTTCAAAAGCTAACTGGCTGCTTTGTGCAAGCACAATTTGTATGGGTGCAAGTGCGGGAGCAAGACGTGTGTTTTGTTGTGATGAAAAAACAACTGTTCCTGTTCTTGCAATCAAACATTCGCAGGAGGAAATAACAACATCAGCTTTTGCTAATGATGTTGCATCAGTAGAATGAGTGAATGCACAATTATTTAATAATGCAGATAAAGCTTCTTCACAGCAATAAAAAATTTTCCACTTATATTGTTCGGCTAAGTTTACAATGCCTTCTACAAATTCAAGGTCATCATTGCAAAGAATAAATCTTCCACCTGTATCTGCTAACCTCTCTGAAAAAACCAAAAGCGGATCTTCATCACTTGTTGCATACACAGAACTGTCATGATCAATTCGCGGATAAGGATTAGAAGATTTACTCAGCAGCGCAGCCCTGATTTTTTTCAGCACCTTTTCACGCGTGGTAGCTTCTTCCATAAATATTTACTTCGCTGGTTCGGTACCTGGGATAACGGCATTGGTATTTGGTTCTTCAGAAGTTTCATTTCCGTTTTTTGCAATACCATTTGCAGCACCATTTCCATTCATGATAGAAAAATCCGGCTTTGGTTTAGCAGCGAGTTCTTCTTTCTCGAATTTACGTTTACCAAAAATAGTTTCTAAGTCTTCTTTAAAAATAACTTCTTTTTCAAGTAAGGTATTCGCTAATGTATCTAATTGGTCTTTGTGTTCACGTAACACATTTAATGTTCGCTGATAGGCAGCTTCCACCATCTTGTGTACTTCCTCATCAATTGCCTGTGCAGTGTGTTCGCTGTAAGGTTTTGTAAATGCATAATCCTGTTGCCCGCTGGAATCATAAAAGCTAATGTTGCCAATTCGCTCGTTCAATCCAAACACTGCAACGGATGCATAAGCCTGCTTGGTAATTTTTTCAAGATCGCTTAAAGCTCCTGTAGAAATGGTTCCGAAAGTTAATTGTTCAGATGCCCTACCGCCTAATGCAGCACACATCTCATCAAGGATTTGTTCTTTATTAGTCATCTGGCGCTCTTCGGGTAAATACCATGCAGCACCCAACGAATTACCTCTTGGAACGATGGTAACTTTAATCAATGGTGATGTATGTTCCAGTATCCAGCTTATTGCAGCATGGCCTGCTTCGTGATAAGCAATCACTTTTTTCTCGTGCTGGGAAATGATTTTATTTTTCTTTTCCAAACCACCAACAATACGATCAACAGCATCTAAGAAATCCTGCTTACCAATTGAAGTTTTATTTTTTCTTGCAGCAATCAACGCAGCTTCGTTGCAGAGATTTGCAATATCAGCTCCTGAGAAACCGGGTGTTTGTTTTGCTAAGAAATTCAAATCAACAGTATCATCAAGCTTCAATGGTTTTGAGTGCACTTTAAATATTTCTTCACGACCATTTATATCCGGTAACTCAACATATATCTGGCGATCAAATCTACCGGGACGTAATAATGCCCTGTCTAAAATATCAGCACGGTTAGTAGCTGCAAGAATGATCACTCCACTATTACTGCCGAAACCATCCATCTCAGTCAACAATTGATTCAATGTACTTTCTCTCTCATCATTTGCACTGAATGAAGGTGATTTGCCACGGGCACGACCTATTGCATCTATCTCATCAATAAAAATAATACTTGGCGCTTTTTCTTTTGCCTGGCGGAATAAATCACGTACTCGTGATGCTCCAACTCCTACAAACATCTCTACGAAATCAGAACCTGAAAGAGAGAAGAATGGAACTTGCGCTTCTCCTGCAACTGCTTTTGCAAGCAAAGTCTTTCCTGTTCCCGGAGGACCTACTAACAATGCACCGCGAGGAATTTTCCCGCCAAGCGCAGTATATTTTTTGGGAGTTTTAAGGAAGTCAACAATCTCCATCACTTCCACTTTTGCTTCTTCCAAACCTGCAACATCATTAAATGTTACTTTAACGTGCAGGTCTTTATCAAACAGTGTTGCCTTTGATTTACCAATATTAAAAATCTGGCTTCCGCCACCAGCACCTCCTCCCATCCTGCGAATGATAAACATGTAAAGTATAAACACCATCGCAAGCGGAAATATCCAGCTCAGGATCCAATCCCACGGACTGCGTTCATTGTTGCTGTAAACAATATTAATTCTCTGCTGTTCGGGAATATCTTTTTGTACTTCGTCCAAATCTTTTTTAAAGCTGCCTACATCACCAATAGTAAAAGTGTAGTGAGGTCCTTCGTTCAATCCGTTTCCAAATGTTTTAGTGGCAACTTTCTTAAAATAATCTTTCTTTAAGCTTTCCTTTTTGATGTAAACATTCACGGCTTCTTTATTCACTACTACGAGTTTGTCAACATCACCGGTTTTCACCATGTTGTTTACAAAATCATTCCATGAGGTTTCGCGTGCACGATTGCCAAAATCAAAAAAGTTTACTGCTATGATTACAAAAATCACCAGCGCATAAACCCAATAAAAATTAAAATTGAATTTAGGAGTCTTAGGTTTCTGAAAATCCGGGAGGTCAGTTTTTTTCTTTCTCTTTCTCCCTTCGGTATTCACCGGTGTATCTGCCATGTTAAATTTTATTCTGTGTAAGCGTAACTAAGTCAACTACTATGCCACGCGGTTTTATTGTTAAAATCAGCAATCTTGTCACTTAAAGGACGAAGTTAGAGCTGAAATATTTTATGATTATGGATTCTCTTATTGAATTTTATTGATCGGGTTTGACGCAGATTACCAGATGGAAACAGATTTTTATGTATAATATTTAAATTAGTATTCAGCCAATTTATTAGGGTAGATTTAATCATCCCGCAGGCATTAATCTGTCCCAATAATAATCTGTTTCCATCTGTTAATCTGCGTCTCATTTTAAAGTATTGCAGCTCAATAAATGTCTTTTATCTCACGTGTTGTAGCATCTGCCCAAAATCGTTCAATTCCGTAATATTCGCGCTGCTCTTTCTGAAAAATATGTACCACCACATTAAAGTAATCGAGCAAAATCCATTGTGCATTTTCAAATCCCTCACGATGCATCGGATCTTCTTTTTTCTCTTTGTAAACAATTTCTTCAACTGATCGGGCAAGTGCTTCAACCTGTGTTTGCGAGTCACCGTGACAAACGATGAACACATCGGCAACCGCACTTTTTATCTCCCGCATATCAAGGCATGTTATGTCATGTCCCTTTTTTTCCTGCAATGATTTTATTACTATTTCCGTTAACTGGTCTGTAGCATTTCGCGTGGCAGTTTTAAGCGCTTTTCCAGGTTTTCCCATCAATAATCCTTTACGTAAGTTTGTGCAAAATTAAGAATATATTTCTCTCAATACTGATGCCATTTACAGCACAAAAGATTATTAGGCTTGATACAGTAGATTCAACTAATTTGTTTGCACAGGAATTGCTTTTAAATCACGAAGTAGAAAATGCTACTGTCATCGTGTCACGCAATCAAACCAAAGGAAGAGGTCAGCGTGGTAGCATCTGGATTGCAGAGCCTGGATCGAATTTAACTTTCAGCATTATTTTATTTCCTGAAAAACTGCGCGCTGAGAAACAATTTTTACTCAACAAAGCATTTTGTCTCTCTGTGTATGATTTTCTTAAAGCTTATATTTTCAACGATGTTGCTGTCAAATGGCCCAATGATATTCTTGTGAAAGGAAAAAAGATTTCAGGCATGCTGATAGAGAACACTATCAAAGGTGAAAATCTCAGTACCGTTATTGCAGGTTTTGGTATTAATATTAATCAGACAAATTTAGGTGCAAGCTTAATTGATATAGCAACTTCAATGAGATTAGAACAAGCGCAGGTTTTTAATTTAGAAGAAATACTTAGCACCATTTTACATTTTATTGATATCCGTTATCACCAGGTAATTAATGATGAGCAATCAATTATTGATAATGATTACAACGCTGTACTTTTTCAATTAAACGAATGGTGCCTTTACGAAGCCAATAACAAAGAATTTATCGGTTGCATCCGCGGAGTTACAGAAACAGGTCAGTTAATTATCGAACACCAGGGCGGAATGAAACAGCTCTTTTCGAATAAAGAGATTCGGTTTAAGATTTTTAATTGAAACAGTTGAACCAGAATATTAAAAAAATTAGCGAGTGGTTTTCTGCAATCACACAGCATTGACTTCAAATCGTTACAGTGCTTCCTTCAACTCTTCTAAAAACCCACGAACTTTCTTTAACGATTCGGTCAGCTTAACACTGTCAGAGATATCAGTCTTATTATCACGTAACTTCTTTTTAGCGCCATCCAAAGTAAAGCCACGTTCTTTCACTAAATGAAAAATAATTTTCAGGTTGTCTAAATCTTCAGGTGTAAACAGTCGATTGCCTTTCTTGTTTTTCTTAGGACGAAGAATATCAAATTCCTTTTCCCAGAATCGGATTAGCGATGTGTTTACTTTAAACATACCTGATACTTCACCGATGGTGTAATACATCCTTTGCGGTTCTTTGTCGAAATCTATTATCATTTTTTTAAAGTGTTACGTCATTGCGAGGAACGAGGCAATCTCTCTCTTTTTATTTCGTCATTGCGTGGAACGAAGCAATCTGTCTTATAGCAGCAGATTGCTTCGTTCCTCGCAATGACTTCTTCTCACATTGACGGTTATACATGGCTCTAATGTCAGGAATTTATTTTAATTAAAAACACGTACTATCAAAAATTATCAATAGAGTTAATAACAGGGATTGTTAATCGAAAGATTGATTTTGCTGGCTTGCAATAGTGCGCACTTTCTCGTAATCAGCAGCACTCAAATCATTAAAGAGATAATTAATGGGATCAATTTTTTCTCCGTTTCTCAACACCTCATAATGCACGTGTGGTCCTGTTGAAGAACCGGTGCTACCTACATATCCTATAATATCGCCACGACTTATTTTCTGACCCGGGCGAACTTTAAACTTACTCATGTGTGCATACAATGTCTCATATCCAAACCCATGATTGATGATTACATTATTTCCATATCCACGTCCCATAGGTTCTACTTTTTCAACTATTCCATTTCCTGTAGCATAAATCTCGGTACCGATGGGAGCAGTAAAATCAATACCGGTATGAAAGATGGATGTTTTATAAATCGGGTGTATGCGATAACCAAAACCGGAAGCAACGCGTGTAAGATCTTTATTGCTTACAGGTTGGATAGCCGGAATAGATGCAAGCAACTCTGTTTTCTTTTTCGCTAATTCAAACACCTCATCATAAGATTTGCTTTGAATATATAATTGTCTTGTCAACACATCCAGCTTGCGTGTTGTAGCAATCATCAGCTCGCTATTATCTAAACCTTCTAATTGTTTGTAACGGTTAATTCCTCCATACCCTGCTTCGCGAACTGTTTTGGCAATGGGTTCTGCTTCCAGTATCACTCGGTAAATCTGGTCATCACGTTTTTGTAAATCATTCAGCACATTCGAGGCAAGATCCATCCGTTTTTGAAGCAACTCATATTGAAGTGTAAGTTCATTCAACTCACGTTTCAATTGCTTTTCTTTTGGCGAATCGAGATAAGAATATGCAAGCAACAACACAATTGAACCAAATACCAAAGCAGTAGCAAGCCATCCAATCACTCTCAGCAACCGCTTACGCCAGCTCAAAATTACACGCTCGTATCGCAGTGTGTTTGTGTTGAAATAATACCTTGCCTTCGACATTGTTATTAATGAATAAATTTGCGCCCACAAAAATAGTTATTATAGTATGCTTACTTCTGCTCAGATACGCCAGCAGTTTCTTGATTTTTTTAAAAGCAAAGAACACCAGATTGTTCCATCAGCTCCTATGGTGGTGAAAAATGATCCTACTCTGATGTTTATTAATTCAGGCATGGCTCCGTTCAAAGAAATTTTTTTAGGAAATCAACCTGCAAAATATAAACGTATTGCTGACACACAAAAATGTTTGCGTGTTAGCGGCAAGCACAATGATCTTGAAGAAGTAGGTGTTGATACTTATCATCATACCATGTTCGAGATGCTTGGCAACTGGAGCTTTGGTGATTATTTTAAAAAAGAGGCAATCGAATGGGCGTGGGAATTATTGACTTCTGTTTATGGTTTGAAAAAAGATCGTTTGTACGTAACAGTATTTGAAGGTGATGAAAAGGAGAAGTTAGAATTTGATCAGGAGGCTTACGATTACTGGAAACAATGGATAGCAGAAGACCGGATTCTTCGTGGAAATAAAAAAGATAATTTCTGGGAGATGGGTGAAACAGGTCCTTGTGGTCCATGCTCTGAAATTCATTATGATTTAAGAAGTGATGATGAACGAAAGAAACAAGATGGTAAAGATTTAGTGAATGCAAGTCATCCGCAGGTGATTGAAATATGGAACAATGTGTTTATGCAATATAACCGCAAAGCAGATGGCACGCTTGAGCCATTGCCGCAGAAACATGTGGATACAGGAATGGGTTTTGAACGCTTATGTGTTGCACTACAAGGAAAAACTTCTAATTATGATACTGATGTTTTTCAACCAATGATTCAATTTATTTCATCCATGTGTGGAATTAAATATCTGGGAACAGCTCCCCTCTCTTTGGGACAGGGGCTGGGGGTAAGGACTGATATTGCTATGCGTGTGATGGCTGATCATATACGTGCAATTTCTTTTGCCATTGCTGACGGGCAATTACCATCAAACAACAAAGCTGGTTATGTAATCAGAAGAATTTTACGCAGAGCTGTGCGTTATGCTTATTCATTTTTAAATTTTAAAGAACCAATTCTTTGCCGTATGGTTCCTTTGCTTGCTGATCAGTTTGCCAATGTGTTTCCTGAATTAAAAGCACAGCAGGATTTTGTAGCACGCGTTATTCAGGAAGAAGAAACTTCTTTTCTTAGGACATTGGATCTCGGAATTAAAAAATTTGAGGCAATCACTGATAAAATAATTCCGGGTGATTTTGCTTTTGAATTGTATGACACTTTTGGTTTTCCGATTGACTTAACACAACTCATGGCTCGTGAGAAAAACATGCAGGTTGATATGGAAGGTTTTAACAAATGCATGGCTGAGCAAAAGTCAAGATCGCGTCATGCTGCAACTGTTACTACTGATGATTGGATAGTGGTAAAAGATGATGACACCTCTGAATTTGTTGGTTATGATGAACTGGAAACACAAACGGAAATTATAAAATACCGCAAAGTAAAAAAAGGAAATAAGGAACAATATCAGATTGTATTAAGCCGTACTCCTTTCTATGCTGAAAGTGGAGGACAGGTTGGTGATAGTGGATATATAGAAGCGGCAGTAAGCAGCGGCAGCAAGCAGTCAGAAAAAATATTTATCACCGACACGCAAAAAGAAAACAATCTCATCATTCATTTTGCTGATGAGTTGCCAAAAAATTTAGAAGCGACCTTTAAAGCAGTTGTTGACAAAAACAAAAGAAGCCTTACTACAAAAAATCACAGTGCAACGCATTTGCTTCATGCTGCATTAAAACAAGTATTAGGAAATCATGTAAACCAAAAAGGCTCATTGGTAAATGACGAACACACGCGTTTTGATTTTTCACATTTCGCAAAAGTGACCGATGATGAATTAGAAAAAATTGAACACATTGTAAATACTAAAGTACGGGAGAATATTTTTTTAGATGAAAAAAGAAATGTTCCTATCAAGCAAGCAATGGAAAATGGTGCTACTGCTTTGTTTGGTGAGAAGTACGGAGAGTTTGTGCGTGTAATCACATTTGATAAAAATTTTTCAGTTGAATTATGCGGAGGCACACATGTAAAAGCTACAGGAGAAATTGGTTATTTTAAAATTGTGAGCGAGAGTTCAGTTGCTGCGGGAGTAAGAAGAGTTGAAGCAATAACTGCTGATGGCGCACAGGAATATTTAAAACGGCAATTACTCGAATTGCAAAAAGTAAAAGAGCTGCTTAATAATCCCAAAGATGTATTGAAGGGATTGGAACAATTGATTGAAGAAAATAATCAGCTTAAAGCGCAAAGCGAAAAAATGATGCATGAAAAAGCACGCGTTATAAAATCATCATTGTTGCAAAAGATAAAACCTGTCAATGGTATCAATATGATTGTGGAAAAAGTGGATATTCCATCTGCTGATGCTATCAAGAATATTTCATTTGAAATGAAAAATCAAATGGATAATTTGTTTTTATTTCTGGGTGCCGAGATTGAAGGCAAGCCACATCTTTCATTAATACTTTCTGAAAATTTAGTTAAGGACAAGGGCTTGAATGCAATCTCCATCATCAGAAATCTTGCAAAAGAAATTCAGGGTGGGGGAGGAGGACAACCTTTTTATGCTACTGCTGGAGGAAAAAATTTAGCAGGATTGCAAGGTGCTTTGGAGAAAGCAAAAGGAGTTATAGCGGGATAGATCAATTCATTTTTGGGATCAAAAGAAATTTGAATCCATAATCAATATTAAGAGCCTCAGCATTATCACTACTAACCTCTTTTTTAAATAATTTTCCGATTGCATTAATAGTAAGCAAAGTTTCACAAAAGCTAAAAGTAAATTCATTTAATGGTTTTGTAAAACAACAAATAGATATGGGCGATTTGGAAACTGGAGTTTATTTTATTTCCATCAATAACAATTCGCAAAACTTAATAAGAAGGAAAGTAAAGCAATAAGCAAATTTATTCCTTAACAAATAATTGAAGAGGCAGATGTAAAACACGACTGTCTCTTTTTTTGTGGCGTAATTAAATAAGTAATATTTATTATCTGAATATATTATCGCAATGTTGGTTACTATATGTCCCAATAAAAACAGTTATCAAAAAGAAAAAATAAACAGAAAAAATATTTTCTTTATTTATCCGCTCAAATCGCTTTCTTCAATTGTTTTGTAAATAAATTCCATTAGCATGGCATCGTCCTCAGTATTCTGAATATAGAGTACATGATCCATGTGAAATACTGCAGCAAATATTTTTTCTGATGCTTGATTAGTCCAGATAATTACCGGAGTATTATTTGCCTGTCGCAGTTCTTTAATAAGGTTAATAGCATCATATTTATTCCACAGGTTATTGTCAGTTATTATAAAATCGGGCGTGTGTGCAGCCACCATCCAAATTAAATACTTCGCATCAGTGTTGATGATTTCCGTTTTGATATGTTGAGCAGTCAGTATGCGTAATAACCTGGCATTGCTTAAAACATCTGTATTGCAAGCAAGTAATTTTATTTCATTTTTTTTCATTGCTTTTTTTGGATTCAGCTTTGTAAATATTGAAAAAGCTGATGTAGAGTAAAATTTTTTGAGGTAAAATGAAAACTATTGAGGAGTAATAGTTACACGTTAAATTGATTAAAGAATTCAACCTGGTAGCTGGTGCCTATGGGGATTTCAATACCACCTACAATTATATTTTTATTACGTATGCTTTGCACTTTGCTCATCGGAATAATAAATGATCGGTGAACCCTTTTAAATTCTTTGGCAGGTAATTTCTGCAAGATCATTTTCATAGTCATACGTGCAACCACCGGATTGCGGTTAGGCAGATGTATTTTAAGATAATCATCTAACCCTTCGATGTATGAAATATCTGACACCGGAATTTTTAAAAGTCTGTAGTCAGCACGTATAAATAAATGCTGCTGCTCCAGGTCTTCTTTCTGATGAGTGAGTGTATAAAGGTCTTTTGCTTTTGTTACTGCTTGCTGAAACCGTTCAAACGTAAAAGGTTTTAGTAAGTAATCAACTGCATTTAAATTAAATCCTTCCACCGCATACTGACTATAGGCAGTTGTGAAAATCACCATCACTTCTCTTTCTATTTCTTTGGGAAACTGGATTCCTGAAATGGAAGGCATTTGAATATCAAGAAAAAGCAGATCAACAGGAAATTTTTTTATGTGCCTGATTGCTTCAGTGGGTTTGGTAAAAGTTTTTTGCAAAATGATAAAATCAACCCGGCTGCAAAATCCCTCTATCACTTTTAGTGCAGGGGGTTCATCGTCAATGGCAATAGCGTTAATCATAATATGTTAATTGTTAGTTCAACTGAAAAATAATTTGGTTTGTCGTCAATAATCAATTCATGTTTACCCGGATATAATAGCTGAAGACGTGAAATTGCATTATCCATTCCCATTTCCCTGACTGTGTTTTCCACATTCGCATGATGCACTTTATTGTTGTGTACTTTCAAATGTATTTCCTGCAAGGTAATGTTAATACCGATGGCAATGCATGAATTCTCTTCAGGGTTTACCCCATGCTTAAAAGCATTTTCAATAAACGGAATAAATATTAATGGTGCTATTTGTTTTCCTTCCGGATTGCCATTGAGTGAGCAGTGAACGCTTACTGTATTCTCTAAACGCAGTCTTTGGAGCTCGATATAGTCACTTACATAATTTATTTCCTTATCCAGCGAAACAAAATGCTGATCCGATTCGCTGATCACATAACGCATCATTCCTGATAGTTTCACTATTGCTGTAGGTGTTTCATCTGATTTATTAATTGCTAAAGCATAAATGCTGTTGAGGGTATTAAATAAAAAATGTGGATTGATCTGTGCTTTCAGGTAAGACAATTCTGCATTCAATTTTTCTTTTTCTGTTTGTTTCAGTCGCATACTTATTTTTAAAAGAAATGAAAAAGTAAGCATGAGCAGAAAACCTATAAAACGTGCTTTAAGATCCGGAATAAAAAAACGCATGTGATGATAATCGAAATGCGCTTTTGGAAACGGATGTGTCACTGACTGATCATTGGGAAAGAAGACAGGATTTTCACTACCAGCAGGAAGATTCGGGAGAATTATTATTAAAGCAAAGCAGGCGATTACTGAAAGAGTAAACATAAAATATTTTTTTCTGAAAAAAAATTCAGGCAATAAAATAAGGTAATTGAGATAAAAAAATAAAAACAAAAGAAAGTAACCGATAAAGTCTCTCTGAAATCCTTTAATATGAATGAATCCGTCAGGATTAGTAAGATCAGGTGAAAAAAGAATAGGTAATGAAAGAAAGACAATACTTCCTGTTACGTTCAGAAGGATTTGCCTTGTATTTGATTTCATTCTTGAATTATGAGCGCATTAAAAATATTTGATCCGATAATACCTAATGAATTAATGAGGTATTGACCTACATTATGGCGGAAAAGGATTGGTTAATTATAAAAAACTTTCGTTGGAACATTCAATTAATAAAGATTTAGTGATAATCGTTAATTACTTTCATCTCCTCCGGCATTAGTTTCCAATTCGCCTATTTTTTTAAATCTGTATCACCAATTAGAATAATTTCGAGTCATGTTAATGATATTAATTCTAATCTTATGAAAAACAGACGAGATTTTCTTAAACTATCCGGTGTTGCGGGTGTAGTTGCACTGATGCCATGGAATAAAATTATTGCTTCAGGTGAAGCAAATACTTGTATATTGACACCTAATGAAGTGGAAGGACCGTATCCTTATCCGGGAGGAGAATTAACCAATCCTTTGCAAATAATTGATATTAGAAATGGCGAGCCAGGCATTCAGCTTGATCTTATTTTTACTGTTGTTGACGCGGCATCATGTATTCCACTTCCTAATGTGAGAGTGGATATATGGCATTGCAATAAGGATGGTGATTATTCAGGTTATGGAAATTTTGTTGGGCAAACTTTTTTAAGAGGGTATCAATTTTCTGACGCAAATGGACAAGTTCAATTCACCACGATCTATCCCGGCTGGTATCCCGGCAGAGCTACACATATTCATATGGAAGTGTTTTATAATGGTGTGATGAAAAAAACTGCCCAATTAGCTTTTGATGAAACAATATCGAATGTTGTACATGTTACAGCACCCTACACAACCGGTATAAATCCAACTACCAATATGGGAGATGGAATATTTAATAATTCTGCTGCAGACCTTGCAAACGAAACTGCAGTTGTCACCGGAAATACAACTTCAGGATATACCGGTACTTATACTATTGGAATAAACGGGGTATCGGTAATTGTTAGTCCTGAGAAGTCGTTGCAAAAAATCAGTATTTATCCTAATCCTGTCTCAGATAAATTAATTGTTTCACACCCGGTAGCTAATGCAAATACAAGTGTTAAAGTATTATCGCCAAACGGCAAAGCCATTTCTTCAGGTTTGTTGAAAAGCGGTGCAACAATAACAAACATTGATGTGAGCTGGCTTGCAAATGGCATGTATATTTTGGTGATAGAAAATAACGGACAGAAACTTGAATTGAAATTTGTGAAGAAATAAGCTTGAAGAAGTTCGGCTTATTTTGTCGTATCGGTAACAATATTTTGTAATATTATTGTTACCGATTTTCTTTTATCTTGGCAAATGCAAAATGCTTTAGTAGTAATTTCCTTTAGACAAATACTTGATGCTTCTATGCAAGACTGGTTTGCGAAAGGAATTATCAATTCTTCTTATGAGGAGTTTTTATTGAAATCACAAGCCTATAATCAAGAGAAGAAATTTACTACTTTCAGAGAAATGGTTATTGCTGATGGCAGAGCAAATTCGTTACATTATAAATGCGGTTTTCCTGTGATGCCTTATGTAGATTTATTGAAAAATGAAATTCCGGGTTTAAAAGATAATACTGATCAACCGATAAAATTTAAATTGCATCAGCTACATATTATTGACTCTGACATCACGAATAAAGTATTACATAAAGTTTCCGTCACCTATTATTCTGATACCATATCATTATTAAGCAGTTTCGGTGAATTCTTATTGCTTGCTTATGGCAATAAATTTACCGGGGAAAATGAATCTGCAAAACTGGAGGATACTTTTTTATTAAAGATTGTACCGCAATTATCTTTTTCAAGTTTTCAGTTAGTGTCGGAGTGATTTCTTAATAATAACTCCACCTGTATTTCGTAGGTTTGTCCTCACAAAAAAATTATGTCAACAAAAAAATTAGTCATTTCGTGCATTGCTGTCGCTTTGTTTTATGTAAGTGCATTTGCTCAATCAAAAGATCAGTATAAAGTTGCCTGTATCGGATTCTATAATCTTGAAAATTTTTACGATACCATAAATCAACCCGAAGTGCAGGATGAAGAATTTACTGCTGAGGGTGCCAAACATTACACAGCAGCCATTTATCTTGACAAAGTGCATCACCTTGCTGAAGTGCTTTCGCAAATAAGCACTGATATTACCCCGGATGGATTAAGCATGTTTGGTTGCGCAGAAATTGAGAACGAAAGTGTGTTACAGGATCTAATTCACCAGCCTGAATTTAAAAACCGCAATTATGCAATTGTACATTATGATTCTCCTGATTTGCGTGGTATTGATGTGGGATTTATATATAATCCAAAATATTTTAAAGTAAAACACAGTGAGCCGTTGTTTGTTCATTTGCCTGAAGAAGACGGGCGACCTCATTACACGCGTGATATTCTCTATGTGTATGGAGAATATGATGGTGAACCATTGCACGTTTTTGTTAATCACTGGCCTTCACGCAGAGGCGGTGAAGAAGCAAGTGCACCATTTCGTGCTTTGACAGCAAGTGTTTGTAAAGCAAAAATTGATTCCATAACCAGGAAGAATCCGGATGCAAAAATTGTGGTGATGGGTGATTTGAATGATGATCCCATCAGCCCGAGTGTAACACAGGTTTTAAAAGCCACCGGTGATATTGACAAAGTAAAGCCGGGAGGATTATACAATCCATGGACGGTAATGTTTAACAGCGGAATTGGTACACTCGCATATAATGATGCATGGAACTTATTCGACCAGATTATGATTTCATCAGCATGGTTGAATAAAAAACAAAATGGTTTCTTTTTTAAAGATGCCAGAATATTCAGAAAAGATTTTATGATCAATGCCAACGGACATTTCAGAGGTTATCCAAAGCGCACATTTGATGGTAACAATTACATAGCCGGTTACAGTGATCACTTGCCCACTTATCTTGTTTTATTAAAGAAAGTAAGTGCAAAATGAAAACTATTTATCTCGTGCGGCATGCAAAGTCCGGGAATGAGGACTATATTAAAAATGATCTTGAAAGACATTTGTCAGAACGTGGTTATAAAGAGGCCGAGCAACAAGCTGAACAGTTTAGGTTGGAATTTAAAAAAGCGGGTTGCATAATAAGCAGTCCTGCAATAAGAGCTTATACCACTGCATTAATTTTTGCGAAGCACTTAATATATAACCCTAAAGATATCCAGATCAATTCATCCATTTATGATGCAGGTCTGTCGCAATTATTTTACGTGATCAATGAATTGGATGATCAGTATGAAAGTGCAATGCTGGTTGGTCACAACCCGGGATTAACTTATCTGATCAATGAAATTTGTGGAAATGTGATTAACGATTTGCCTACAACAGGTGTGGCTGCGATAGAATTAAATGTGGATAAATGGAATGAAGTGACTACAGGGATTGGAGTGCTCATGAAAGAAATAAATACTAAGGTATAACCTATAAGAATCTGAAAATTACACGGAAATATTTCTGTTGAAATAATAAATAAATCCGCATGAAAGAAATGATAGAGAAAGATAAAGAGCTGCCCGCAATACCTTTTGCAACCAACTGGAATATTAATTCAAATATGACAGAGGAGGATCTGGAAAAATTACTTGCAGACCTTTACAATAAATATAAAGCATGGGATATTGAACTCACAAAACAATTTCCTGAATTGATTTATGAAACAAGAAAAGATTATTTGCAAAACAGCTCAACCGGTGAAAAGCTGCAGCGTGAGATAAATGAAATACAGCTAACACTATGGCACAGGATCATTGGAATGAGATCAAAAAAATATTCATCCAAAGACAATGCTAACACCATCATGTATTTATTATTGTTAAAAACCAATCCTGTTAAAAATCCAAAGGAAAAAGAATATTTAAGATTTTAAAAGTTTATTTTTTTATCTCTGAATTTTATTTTTCTACTTGCATTAAATGTTTAAATTAAAAAGAACGGATTCTGATGATCAGGATTTCAGAGACCTGGTGCTTCTTCTCGATGCTGATTTAAAAATAAGAGATGGAGAAGAACATTCGTTTTATGCACAGTTTAATAAAGTTGATACAATAAGAAATGTTGTTATTTATTATGGTAATGATATAGCTATTGGATGTGGAGCTTTTAAAGGGTTTGACAATAAAACTGTAGAGATTAAAAGAATGTTTGTTCATCCGGATTATAGGGCAAAAGGAATAGGTGGAATCATTTTGAAAGAGCTGGAAGTTTGGGCTGTTGAAAATAATTATAGCCAAAGCATTTTAGAAACTGGTAAAAAACAACCGGAAGCAATAAGACTTTATGAAAAATCAGGCTACAGAATCATTCCAAATTATGGTCAATATGAAAATGTAGAAAACAGTGTTTGTATGAAAAAAGATTTCATCTGATGGATTTTGTTTTGATCATTTCAAAAATCAAATTCTGTTAAAAAAGAAATTCTTCATTTGAATGATTTTAAAATTTAAGAGCAATGAATATATACCTGAATAATTGACTGATCAGGTGTATTTAAACTTTGAACCATAATTACGATCTTCGCCCACCAAATAATATTTCATTCACATAACAATGAGTCGTTTGCTCGAAGGTAAAACAGCTTTAATAACCGGTGCATCACGAGGCATTGGCAGAGGCATTGCGTTAAGAATGGCAGAAGAAGGAGCAAACGTTGCCTTCACTTTTCTCTCTTCTCCCGACAAGGCAAAAGCTTTGGAAGAAGAGTTGAAAAAATTTAACATTAAAGCTAATGGTTATCAATCAGATGCTGCCGATTTCAAAGCTGCTGAACAGTTGATTAATGATGTGCTTGCTGAATTTCAAACGCTCGATATTGTGGTAAACAATGCAGGCATCACACGTGATAATTTATTGATGCGGATGAGTGAGGAACATTTTGATGAAGTGTTGCGAACAAATCTTAAATCTGTATTCAATATTACCAAAGCTGCACAGCGTCCTATGTTGAAACAACGAAAAGGTTCTATCATTAATATCTCATCAGTAGTGGGAGTTAAAGGCAATGCAGGCCAGGCAAATTATGCAGCAAGCAAAGCAGGAATTATTGGTTTTACAAAATCAATTGCGTTGGAGTTAGGTTCGCGAAACATCCGTTGCAATGCAATAGCTCCTGGTTTTATCGAAACAGAAATGACAGGAGCACTAAACGAAGAAACGGTGAAGCAATGGCGTGAATCCATTCCTCTTAAACGTGGTGGAACGCCTGAAGATGTGGCGAACTGTGTGGTGTTTCTTGCCAGCGAATTATCATCTTACATCACAGGCCAAACTATCAATGTGGATGGAGGAATGCTGACTTAGAAATTTTAAATTATAGATTATAAATTTTAAATTAAATTCAGCGGTTCATTCAAGTACTTACTGAATAATTAAACGAATAAAAAATTTTAGAATAAATCAAACTTTAAACTCAAGAATGAAACAATCAATTATTTTAATAGCAATGTTATTATTGATAACCGTAACTAAGGCAGGTCAGCCTGATAGTCAGTCTAACATTCTTCCTTATCCTATCATGCAAAAGAAAATGGCTAACGGACTTAATGTTGTCACAGTTCCGTATGATAGTCCAGGTCTTGCTGCGTTTTATATTGTTATGCGTGTGGGTTCGCGTGATGAAGTGGAAGAAGGTAAGTCAGGATTCGCGCATTTTTTTGAACACATGATGTTTAGAGGAACTGATAAATATCCTTCTGATAAATACAGCGAAGTGCTGAAAGCAATTGGTGCTTCTGCAAATGCAAACACTTCACTTGATCGTACTGTTTATCACATGACCGGTAATGCTGAAATGCTGGATAAAATGTTTGAAATAGAAGCTGATCGTTTTATGAATCTGCATTATTCTGAACAGGCATTTAAAACAGAAGCAGGTGCTGTTAAAGGAGAGTACACTAAAAACTCTGTTAATCCCATGCGTCAGCTGGAAGAAAAAACAAGTGATGCAGCATTTTCAAAACACACTTACAAGCATACTACGATGGGGTTTTTTAAAGACATAGTAGATATGCCGAATCAATATCAATACTCACAGGATTTTTACAAACGTTTTTATCGTCCAGAACTTGCAACCATTATTGTGGTAGGTGATGTTACTCCCGAAAAGGTTAACAATTTAGCTGATAAATATTTTGGAATCTGGAAAAAAGGATATTCTCCAAAACAAATTAATGAAGAGCCTGAACAGAATGAAACCAGGTATGCACATGTGCAAATGCCCGGCTATCCTGCCACTTTAGCTTTGAACTATAAAGGACCTGCATACAGTGATGATAACAACGATTTTCAGGCAATTGATATTTTAACCAATCTGTTGTTTTCTGAAAAATCAACGCTCTACAAAAAATTAGTTACTGATGAACAGAAACTCAGAAGCCTTGATCCTTCTTTATATTTTACACGTGATCCATACCTGGTGGGCGTTACCGCAACATTTGTTAATGAGAAGGATTTAATTCCTGTTTATTATGAAATAACAGCTGCAATAGAAAAGATGAAAACTTCTCCTGTAAATGAAAGAGATCTTGGAGATGCAAAGAGCCGTTTGAAATACAGTTTTGCCATGAGCATTGATAATCCTTCGTCAATTGCTGAAGCGCTTTCTTATTATACATGGGTGTCAGGCAATCCTCAATCTGTTAATACTTCTTATCGCCATTATGATGCTGTAACTCCTGAAGATATCATGCGTGTTGCAAAAAAATATTTTGTTGAAAATCATCTTACCATTGGTACTATTACTCCTGGAGAGAATTCACCATTCAGAAAATAAAAATCAATTTGATGATTTGGTGATTTGTCCCGATAGTTATCGGGATTAATAATGAAAACAAATCGCATTTGAATACAATCATCAAATCATCCATACAAGCACTCACACAAATAAAAACAATACAATGAAAAAAATATTTATCATAGTAACATTTCTTTTAATAGTATTTAATATGAAGCCGGTAATGGCAACTGAAGTGATAGAATTAAATCTTCCTAAATCAAATAAAGTTATCATCAAGCTGATGTTTCGCAATGGTTCAATTTGCGATCCGGCTGATAAAAAAGGACTTACTTATCTTACTGCCAACACCATCATTGAAGGCGGAACTCAGGATATGACGAGCACACAGCTTAAAGATTTTCTTTATCCCATGGCTGCTGATTTTTCCGTATCAGTTGATAAGGAAGTTACCATATTTACATTCGAGGTGCATAAAGATTTTATCAGCAAAGTATATCCTGTTATTAAAAGTTTAATCAGCGCACCACGGTTTGCCGAAGAAGATTTTTCAAGGCTTAAATCCAATCAGCAGAATTATGTGGATGAGATAATCCGTTCCACCTCTGATGAAGAATACAGTAAGAAAGCATTGGAAGATTTTATGTTTCGCGGAACTAATTACCAGCACATGGTGCAGGGAACATCAGCAGGAGTAAAGGCGTGTACTTTACAGGATTTAAAAAATCAATACACTAATTATTTTACTGCCGGCAATTTGCTTGTAGGTATTGCCGGAAATTATACTCCAGCTTTTTTAAACACACTCAACAGTGATATGTCAAAACTGTCTGCTGCTACAGCAACACTTCCTGTAGCCGGAAAGCCATTGCAGGTGGATGGATTAAATGTTGAGATTATTGCAAAAGACAATGCATTGGGCTCTGCCATTTTTTTGGGATTTCCTTTGCCTGTTACGCGTGCCAATGATGATTTTGCACCATTGATGATTGCCAACTCATGGCTGGGTGAACATCGCAAAAGTTATTCGCACCTCTATAAAAAAATTCGTGAGGAACGCTCAATGAATTATGGTGATTACAGTTACATTGAATGGTATAACAATGGTGGTGGAAACATGCTGCCTCGTCCTGGTTATCCGCGCTCGTCCAATTATTTTTCTATATGGTTGCGTCCCGTACAAACGGCAAAAGGTTTGAAAAAACAATATCCGGAATTAAAAGATATAACCTTAGGTCATGCGCATTTTGCTTTGCGGCTTGCTTTACATGAGATGCAAAATTTAATTGACAAAGGAATGAGCAAAGAAGATTTTGAGCTTACACGAACTTTTCTGCGCAGTTATATGAAGCTCTATATGCAAACACCGGAGCGTCAGCTTGGCTTTTTAATGGATAGTAAATTTTATGGCAGAAAAGATTATCTGAAAGAGATGGATGAATTGCTAGCTAAAGTTACCAATGATGATGTAAACAGAGTAATGAAAAAATACTGGCAGACAAAAGATATGTACATCACCATTGTTACAGATAAAACAGAAGCTGAACCGTTGAAAAACAGTCTTGAAAATAATTTGCCTTCACCAATGAGTTATTCTGATACACAAAAAGCAGTTTTATCAAAAGAGATTTTAAGCGAGGATGATGCAATAAAATCTAATTCTTTAAAAGTAACACATGTTTCCATAGTTGATTCAAAAGAAACTTTTAAATGAGTATTGTATGAATGGAAAAATTAATAATTCATGCATGGAATAATGTTTGAATGCGTTTCAAAAAAAACTATCTATGAAAAAATTAACTGTCCGTTTATTATTCCTGTTAAGTTTAGGTGTATTGATTATATCCTGTTCACCAAAAATTCCTTTCACACAAAATGTTCGTGATAGATATAAACTTACTGATGAGGATTTAAAACGCATCCAGTTTTATGTTTCAGATGCAATCATTTTAAAAAGAGGAGAAGAATTAGGAAGGGAAAAAGGAACGGATGAAGGTACTTTGGTAATTAAAAGCGGAAAGAATTTAGAGCAGGTAGTTTTTAAAAGAAATACTGCATGTGTTGTAAGCCAGGTTGTTGATAATTCCAAACTAACCATGAGCTTTGAGGATGATGCAAAGAAATTTCTGGTGTTTGGCAGTGATGCAGATCCTAATGGTTACTATAGTTTGAAAGCATTGGAGTGGGTGGGAGGCAAAGGAAAAATAAATTATGGTGATCAAACTTATTTTACTAATCCAGGAAGCCAGAAAACTTTTTTAATGTTTAAGATGCAAAGCCTTCGCAAGATTCATGTTGATCAGAAAGTGGTGAAGGGAAAAAAAGTGAAGTAGGGAGAAGATTTTTACATGCCCTTACTCAGCATTATTATCCCTACAAAAGATCGTGAAAGTATTTTTCAGGAAACATTGAAACGTGCGCATCTTTCCATTGCGAATTTTGATGCTGAAATAATAGTTGTAAATGATTCTAAAACACAACCTGTAATTATTCCTCCTCACTATAAAAATATTCATGTTATAAATAATCCTGAAAGCGGTGTTGCGTCTGCGCGAAACAACGGTGCTTCAATTGCTCAGTCACCATTGCTTTTATTTTTAGATGATGATATGTGGATAAGCGCAGAGCTGATAAAAAAAGCGCTGGAGCTCAATGCTGATTATCCAAAAGCTGTTTTCAATTTTAACTGGGAATATCCTCCTGAATTAAGAAAACAAATTCAGCAACATCCATTCGGCAGATTTTTAGAATCCATACAATTTACAACGCTGAAGGGATGGTGCAGAGGAATGGATTGGCATGATGATAAAATGTTTGCAAGCACGGGATTGGCAGGAGCGAATCTTTTAATTTCAAAAGAAATTTATGTTAGTGTTAATGGTTATGATGCAAGCTTTCCTTTGGCTGGTGCAGAGGATCATGATTTCTCAAAACGTATTATTAAAGCGGGTTTCAAGTTGTATATCTATCCGATGATAAAAACCTTGCACAATGAGGTTAATAAAACCAGCTTACGCGGATTTTTGTCCCGCACTTATAACAATGCAATCACTTTCCGGCATGCGGTAAATATTGGTTACAGCGAACTCACTATAAACTATTCGCCATTAAAAAAATCAGTTTATCAAGCTATGAAATATTTTTACAAGCCATTAATATTTATCTCTGATCACTGGATCAATATACGGGCGTTGGATTTTATTTATTTTCGTTTGTGTCATTTGTTAGTGGGTTTTTATACATACAGAGGATATCACAACATGTCAATTGAAAACTGAAAAAATTCTTTTTGTTATTTCGCTCGTTGACCGGAGCCTTGCTTTCGAATGGTTCTTTCGTGAATTGGCAAAAACAAATTCAGATTTTGAAATTGTGTTTCTGCATCCGCAAGAACCTGCATTGGCAATGTTTTGTAAAACCTTAGATGTAAACGTTCATTGGTTCCGTTACCGTAATAAGCTTGATGCTCCTATTTGTTTTTTTAAGTTGTGTCGTTTAATGATAAGTGATAAGATCACTTTAGTACACGCACATTTATTTGATGCAAGTTTAATAACAATTGCTGCAGCAAAATTTTGTGGGATCCGTAAACGTATTCATACACGACATCATGCATCACAGCATCATCAGTATAATCCGCATGCTGTAAAGTATGATCGTTTTATTAATCGTCAATCAACACATATTGTAGCGATCAGTGAGGGAATAAAAAACATTTTAATTGATAAGGAAAAAGTGCCCGCAGAAAAAATCACTGTGGTCCATCATGGCTTTGATTTAAAATATTTTGAAAATGCAAACCAGGAACGCATTGATGCACTCAGAAAAAAATATTCTTTCAAGGATTCTTCTCCTATAATCGGTGTTATTTCCAGATGGACTCACTGGAAAGGAATTCAATATATCATTCCTGCATTTAAATCATTGTTGGAAAATTATCCTTCTGCTGTTCTCTTACTTGCCAATGCAAATGGTGAATTTGTGAATGAAATTGAAAATCATTTAACAAATCTTCCGGAAGATCGCTACAGGAAAATTGTATTTGAAGAGGATACTCCTGCGCTCTATCACTTAATGAATGTATTTGTTCATGTGCCGATTGATGATCACAGTGAAGCATTCGGACAGGTTTATGTTGAAGCTTTGGCTGCTGGTATTCCTTCTGTTTTTACTTTATCCGGAATCGCCAATGAGTTTGTCCGCGATCAACACAATGCTGTTGTAGTTCCTTATCAAAATGCTATAGTAATAACAGAAGCAATTGAAGAGATTCTCAACAATGAAAAATTGAAGCGTGAATTAATATCCAATGGTAAAAACGATGTTACTAAATTGTTTGACATCGAACTGATGGTAAATAAAATGAAGCGGATTTATGAGCAATGAAAAAGTTTTTTTCTCTGTCGTACTTCCATGCTATAACAGGGCAGCATTTATTGAACATACAATCCATTCTGTTCAGCATCAGCTATATCAAAACTGGGAATTAATTGTGGTGGATGATGGAAGTACTGATAACACAGAAAGTATTGTGCGATCAATTCTGGATTCGAAAATTAAATACACTCGTATTGCCAATAGTGAGAGAGGAGCTGCAAGAAATGCAGGCATTCATTTAGCGAATGGAGATTTTATCTGCTTCCTTGATTCTGACGATTATTTGTTACCAAATCATTTATCAGAAGCAAATAGATTCATCAGCAGCAATCATGATATAAAAGTTTTTCACGAGGGTTTTGAAATTCGCAAACAGGATGGAACAGTTTTATATTCTTCAAAAAACTTAAAAGGTGTATTGAACAGGAAATTGATTCAGAATAATGTAATCAGTCCGAATGGAATTTTTATAAAGAAAAATATAATCAGCAGCAACCTTTTCAGAGAAGAGCGATTACTTGCCGGTACAGAGGATTATGAATTATGGCTACGCATAGCTTGTCAATATCCCATTGTGCAAAATGAATGCATTACTTCAATTCTTGTTGATCATCCACAACGCAGCATGAAAGAATCAGAACTGGAAAAGCTGTTAAACAGGATACATTTTTTTTTGAAATGTGTAGAGGAGAATGCTGATGTAAAAAATTGGATGGGAAAAAGTTACAATGAATTTAAAGCAAGAAGGTATTCTTATATAGCATTGCATTCAGCACTAAGCAATCATCGCAATACAACATTTCTATATCTGAAAAAATCATTAATCACCTGGACAATGATTATTTTTACAAAAAGGTTTTATGTTATTTTGTTTCGATTGTTCTTCACAAAAAAAAATCAAACACAATCTTTTTACTAAAAGGCAAATAGCTAATATTGTGATTACATCTTTCTTGATTCCACGATGTCAAAAATATTTTTGGTACTGTTTAAAAAAGCAGACCCTGATCGAATAGCGAGCTGTAAGTTAAAAGCAGAAAAAATGATGGAGGTTTTATCTCCTGACCATTTAACGCCATCGGTGAAGGTTGAAGCGGATTCTTCTACCTGCCTTTTTTTGTTTAATGATCGTAAGCAGGTAAAGTATCACGAGTTTAATATTTGTACAGGCACTTTTATTCCGATGCCTGATAATTGGTGGGAGCTTCAGGAAATTCCTGCATCAGCATCATTATTTATAAAAACGGATTCCAATATTTGTAAAGTAATTGTAAACAACGTGGCAGGCCGATGCACCTGGTATTATTCCGATAACGAACAGTTTATTGTTTCAACTTCTCAACGTGCTATTATTACATGGCTTGGTTCATTTCAATATAATCCTCAGGCAGTTTCATGGATGCTTGCTACAGGTAATTTAGGTCCGGGCAATTCCTGGGATAAGCGATTGCAACATGTGTCAGCGGCAACCACACTGGAGTTTGACAGGCATAATTGGAAATTAACAAAAACGAAATCACCGGTAACATTTGTTAATGTTCATCAAAGCAAATCAAAATTAAAATTGACTTTGGAAAAAATACTTGATAATATTTTTTCTGAAATGAAAATTGAAATCCCTTTCACAGCTTTGACATTATCAGGCGGTTATGACAGCAGGACAGTTTTATATTACATGGTGAAACATGGTATGCTTGTTCCAACTGTAACCTGGGGATTATCTTCCGCTTTGCAGGAGCGGAGTACCGATGCCCACGCTGCCGATGTTCTGGCAGATGAATACGGAGTTCCCCACCGGTTTTATTCCACTGACTTTACCATGGATTTTGAAACTGTGTTTGAAAGATTTCTTAAGTCAGGCGAAGGCAGACTTGATCACATTAACACCTTTATGGATGGATTCCGGATGTGGAAAAATTTAAATGATTCCGGCATTCGGCATATTATCCGTGCTGATGAAGTATTTGGATGGCTGCCTGCACAAACGGAGCAGGATGTGCGCATTTCTCTTGATCTTCACAAGATGGAAGACAATGCTAACATGCCTCCATTGAAAGAACTGGAACTGGAAGAACAATATTATCCCGTTGAATATCTCCGCGAGGCTAATGAATCACTCGCTACATGGAGAGACCGATTGTATCGACAGTTTCGCTTGCCTTATGTACTTACAGCTCTTCATGATCTTGTTCAGCCCTATGCTGAAATAATCAATCCGTTTTTACATGCTGATGTCATTGCTTTCTGCGATACTATTCCTGATGAGTTGCGTTCACAAAAAAAATTATATGCAGAGATAGTTTCAAAATTACTTCCATCGGTTCCCATCGCACGTAAAGCTTCTATTCCTGAACAAGGTGCCATACTTCGTTCTTCACGCATCGTTAGCTTTATACTTAATGAACTCAATAGTGCTGAAGCATTGCAGCTTCTCGGAGAAAAATTTTTACACTGGATTCCTGATCACCTTTTTGTAGATGATGATTTGGTAAACAGAACAAATAATACAATGGGACTCTGGTTGAAATCAGCTATACCATGGAAATTGAAAAAAATTATACGCAAGGATCTTGTAAAATATCACGGTGACTTTAATCAACTTGCTTTCAGAGCTGTTATTTCTACACGGATGCATCGCCTGTTAAATCAGGATGCAAATGCACTGAAAAAAAATGCTGTCGCTGATAAATTACATATCAATTAATTTATCTCTGTGAGCAATCCTTTTTTCAGTATAATCATTCCTACCTATAACAGATCATTACTTATTGTGCATGCAATTGTTTCTGCGCTTGAACAACAATTTACCAATTTTGAAATAATTGTTGTTGATGATGGAAGTACTGATGATACAGAAGAAGTAGTGAATAGATTACATCATCCTAAACTGCGTTATTTTAAACAATCAAATGCTGAACGTGGTGCAGCAAGGAATACAGGAATTAAACAGGCACTTGGAACTTACATTACTTTTTGTGATTCTGATGATGTTATGTATCCTGATTATTTACAGAATGCATTTGAAACAATTAAAAGCAATAATCATCCTGAGTGGTTGCATGTCGGTTATGAAATAAAAAAAAACTCAGGAGATAAAATCGAGATCAACCATCTTGAAAAAAACATTATCAGAAGACTTGCAAAAGGAAATCCCTTAAGTTGTATGGGAGTTTTTGTTAAGCGTGAAATTTTACTTGAAAACTTATTTCGTGAAAACCGTTACCTCGCAGGGAGTGAAGACTGGGAGTTGTGGTTAAGATTATCTGCCCGTTATCCCATTGTTTTTGATAACCGTATTTCAGCGGCATTGCATATTCATGATGAAAGAAGTGTAGTTCACACTAATGAATTAAAATTACAATTGCGTAAATACCTTTCTATTGGTTATGCTTTTGAGGACGAAGCTGTGCAAAAATATTATAGAAAATACCGTAAAATGATGGTATCGTATTTTGATACTTACATAGCATTGCATTTGGTTCTTGCAGGAAAAAAAGGAGTGCTTAAATATCTTTTAAAAGCAATATTTAAATATCCGTTAGTGATATTTGATAGAAGAGTATTGGCAATTTTTAAACACCTTTTAAAAAGGTTCATCAACCAATAATTTTATTCACTGATAAATTTTAATGTTTTATAATTATCCTGGTACTTAATAGTTACAGCATACAATCCTTTACTCCATGATGCCACATTCATCAAAATAGAATTAAAACCTTTTTGCACTACAACATCTTCTTTGTTATAAACTATTTTTCCTTGTGCTTCGTTTACAACAACACTTATATTCCCTTTGGCAGGGACATTAATATTTATGTGCGCATCTGATGAAGCAGGATTTGGCGTAACGCTGATCAATGAAAATTCGCTGTTAAGATCTTTACAAAGCAGGTTGTTGGAACTATTCATGTCCTGCTGATTATTAGGATTCAATGCTTCGATACATATATATGCAGGTGAATTATTACTCACTTCAATATTAGAAGCCAGTGTGTAAGTTCTGACATTAGCAGCCGGAATACTTATAACCGGAAATTCGTGAATCACCGGAAACCCCTCAATAGTTGCTTTTATTTCTGTGTTTTGAATATCAATGTTTCCTGCATTCAACAAGGTGACTATAACATTTAATAAATTCCCTTGTCTCTTATAAGTAATATTTATTACTGCTATATCAAGCATAGGGATTAATACATGATAAGGTTTTATTAATGTATCAGCGCAACCTTCAATATTTGTTGTGATAAGCGTAACATAATAAACACCGGTATCCTGGTAAGTATGCATTTCAACTGAATCGGTTCCGTTTAAACCATTATCTCCAAAATTCCAAGCGTGACTAAAGCCATTTACTGTTTGACTGATAAATGAAGAAGCATTACCGGGAGAACCATAAGGAGGGTTTGCTGTAAACAATGGAATAGGTGGAGCGTAAATATTTATTGTCTGACTACTGGAATCTTTGCAACCTGCATCTGATGTCACCTGCAACTGAACATTATAATTACCGGCTGCGGTAATTTGCAACGCGGGGTTTTGTTGTGATGAAACAGGAGTATTATTTACTGTCCAGTTCCAGTTTACGATGGAGCCGGAAGAAATACTGCTGCTATCATGCAGTATAACATCCTGATTAGTGCAATGATTCATGCTTGCAAAATCTGCTGATGGCTTTGGTTTTACAATCAAAGGAACAGAGTCAGTAGTAGTACAGGTTGTAGATAGATCTGTGATCGTTAGTATTACATTAAATGTATCAACACTGGCATACACATGCGGTGACGGAACAGGTGAGTGTGATGTTGTGGAATCACCAAAGTCCCAGGTTAAATTAATAAATGGTGTTACAGTAGATAAGGTATAACCAAATTGCGTTTGTGAACCAAAGCAGGTAGGAGTGAAATTAATTATAAACTGTGGTGATTGATAAACAATAATATTTTTTAATGCAGTATCCTTGCATCCATGGCTTGTAGTGGTAATAAGGTTTACACTGTATGAATTAGCATTAGCATAAATATGTGTTGGATTTTGAGAAGCATTTGATCCGCTGCTGTCTCCAAAATTCCAGCTCCAGGCAGTAATGCTGTCAGTTGCAACTAAGGTATGATCAGTGAAGGTAACAGCATTGCCTGAACATCCTGTACTATTGGTAAAACTTGCCTGAGGCAATTCATACACCTGAACTTGTCGCGAAAAAGTATCTACACATCCGGTGTTACTTGTTACCTGCAGCAACACATTGTATGTGCCGTATTGCGAATAGTTATGAGTGGTGTTTGGAGAAGAATTAAATGTACTGTCACCAAAGCTCCACTGCCAGCTCACAATTGCAGAACCTGATGGTGCTGTGGATAAATCATTGAATGGAGTGTTGTTGCCAAAACAAATATTAGCAGTACTGAAATTTGCCTGAGGACTTGCAATCACAAATACAGTACGTGTAACTGTTGAATCGCACGAGGCAGGGGAATGTGCAGTTAATCGCACAGAAAATGTTCCGCTATTCTGAAAAATATGTGTCGGGTTTTTACTGATTGAATCATAAGAGTTATCACCAAAATCCCAGTACCAGGCAGTGATGGTATCGCCTGTTGCAATAAAGGAACTATCGCTAAACAGAATTGCATTTCCTGCACAGGCAGTATCAGGCAAAAAGCTGAACCAAGTCTGCGGTTTATTACCAATGTGAATTAATTGCAGTGATGAATCTGAACATCCATTTGTGGATTGTGCAATTAATAAAACATTGTAATCAGCAACAGCAAGTGAATATGAATGTGAAGGATTTATCTGGTTGCTTGTATCACTGTCGCCAAAATTCCATTGATAAAATAAAGAGCTTGTATCAGGAATAGAAGTCTGGTTTGCAAACATTACTGTATCACCAATACAGGTATTAAAAATTGTAAATGATGTTAGCGGTGATGCCTGTATGTTGACAGCATTAATTGCTGTATCAGCACATCCTGTAGTTGAAGTTACAATTAATGATACATTATATAATCCTGCATTGGCAAAGGTGTGAACAGGAGATTGTAAAGTATCTGATTGCTGATCATCAAAATCCCAAAACCAGTTTGTGATATTGCCTGCAGTGTCAATTGAAGAATCATTAAATTGAATACCATAGGTTGAACAAAGACTTCCAGTACTGAAAAACTGTGCAGCAGGATTTGAATACACTGTAAGCGTTTGTTTAACACTGTCAATACATCCTGCATTAGATATGGCGGTAAGAGTTACTGTGTTTGTATCAGTAGTTGAATAGATATGAATTGGATTAGCGGAAGTATCATTGCTGCCATCACCAAAATCCCAGTTCCAAGTTGCTACGTATCCAGAGGCAATAGTGGTTAAATTGGTGAACTGCGTAGCCCTGTTAATGCATGAAGGTGAAAACTGAAATGACGGAAGCGGAAATGGATTGATAAAAATACTATCAGCAAAAAGCGATACTCCACCATTATTTAACATCTCCAATTCGATGTGATGCCATCCGCCATCACCGTAAGTTATAACAGGTGGCACACTGTCAGAGTTGAAAGCAGCAGGTTGAATATTGCATTGTTCAGGAAAAATAAATTGCTTAACAGTTGCATTACTGAATTCATTGGTTACACCAATCCATGACGATCCGAATTTCTTAATTGTAAATCCACGACAGTCACCGGTAAAAGAACCAAACCCTCCTAACGAAACCCACGTTGGTGTATTATTAGTGATGTCAACTCCATAATCAACTCTTAATAGTTCAGAACCAATGTTAACAAATGCATACCATTTGCCGTCATCATGTTTCACTTCTATTTCATACACACCGGGCAAACCAGGTATGGTATCATCAGTGATTAAAGGAGTAGGGTTGGATAATGAATTACCAAAATCTATCCTCGTAATTATATTGGTGGCAGCGTTTGCAACAAAACCATACCATTGATCACATGCTTTTACTGCGCTCACAGATTTTGCAACTCCATTGATGGAATGGGTAGTAACAGCAGGAGCAGCATTAAAAATATCATTACCTAAATCCAGCACTGAAACGGAAGAAGGAGTGCTGCCACTGTTAGCCACCAATAAATAATATTGTCCGTTGTCCTGAACAAAATCCAGAGAGTATGGAGTATTCAGCACACCTCCTGTGTTAAGTACCGTAGCAACCGGATTCGGATTTGCTAAACTGTTTCCAAAATCAATCCGTTCAACATCATTGCCACCACAGGCAAACACAAACCAGTTAGTATCTACATTTACTATTTTAAGATCTCTTATGTTGAATCCAGCTCCCGGAATACCGGTTAATAAATTATCAACTCCAGGATTTGACAATGAATTAAAGTACTGCACACGACCCGGAGCGTTGAGTCCTGAATTAGCTACAAAAACATAATAATCAGTTCCATCGAATGCAAGATCCATCCCCAGCGATTGACCAATGGCATTAGGGTATTGATGACTATAAGAACTAACAGGTACGTTTTGTAAATCACCGGCACAGAAATCCCAGTTATAAGTTGAGGTTCCTGAACTTATTGAAGTGTTGGTGATTGTGATTGGCAACCCCGGACACGCTGCCCCTGTCAATTGAAACTGTGGTGTGACAAGACATTGTGCATTAATTTTAATAGCTGCTAATAAAAGAACTACAGTAATCAAACAGATATTTTTCATCTTTGAGCAACAATGGTTGATAACAAAAGTAATCATATTCATAAGGGAGATGTAATGGATTTGGTATTTGCTTCTAACAATATTTATAAGTTGCAGGAGATACGTAAACTCACTCCTGAAGGTTACGTAATCCGCACATTAAATGACATCGGATGCAGTGATGAATTACCCGAAACCGGAGACACAATTGAGGAAAATGCATTGCAAAAAGCGGGCTACGTATTTCAAAAGTTTAAAATAAATTGTTTTGCTGATGATAGCGGGTTAGAGATTGATGTACTGATTGGTGAACCCGGAGTACATTCAGCTTATTATGCGGGCCTGCCGCGAAATGATGACAAGAATATTCAATTAGTGTTACAAAAGATGAATGGAGTACAAAGCCGCACCGCCCTCTTTAAAACGGTGATTGCTTACGTTAATAATGGAGAGCATATTTTATTTGAAGGAATTTTGAAAGGCGCTATTGCTGATGCTCCACGCGGCACAAATGGTTTTGGTTATGATCCCATTTTTATTCCGGAAGGAAGTATTAAAACACTTGCTGAGTTTACTGCTGAAGAGAAGAATAAAATAAGTCACCGGGGAATAGCAGTAGTGAAGTTGGTGGAGTATTTGGAGTTTAAAGTTTAAATTTAAATGTTTTAAATAGAAACCCCTTTCAGGGTTTTAAACCCTGACAGGGGTAATTACAGAACACTAAAATCATTTTAACTTTCACTTTAAAATTATCGTTGTACACTAATAACATTTTAGCCTTCACTTTAAAAATTATTTTGAAGGCTTTAGTAATCTTAGTGTTCAGTTTATAAATATATTGAACGCTAAAAAGGTTTTGGGTATTGGTAAAATTCTGTTCGCGTCAACTTTGCCAAAGTTTAAAACTTTGGCAAAGTTCTGGTGCATTCCCTACCTTCGTCTCTCATCTCATCTAAACCAACATTGGAATGAATAGATTTTACGGGGGATTATTGGTTTTTATTTGCGTTCTGTTGACTCTTCAAAATTCAATAGCCCAACAACCTACAATCAGGCAATGGGATTACAGGTTTGGAAGTGCGAGTGAGGAATTAGTAGAAGCGACTAAACAAACACTTGATTCAGGATTTATTTTAATTGGGACAACATATCCATGTTCAAATGGAGGTGATATTACTGACCCTTGCAGGGGAGCTTCTGATATATGGGTTGTCAAGACAGACAAAAACGGAATTAAGGAATGGGACAAAAGATATGGAGGCGGTGGCACTGATTATGCTCAGAATGGAATACAGTTGAACGATAGCGGATTTATTTTTACTGGTTTTTCCTATTCAAATATAAGTGGTGAAAAATCGCAGGATAATTGGGATACCACCTTAACATCTCCGGATGCATGGGTGGTGAGGGTAGATGCTAATGGAAATAAGTTGTGGGATAGAAGATTTGGTGGTGTTAGCACTGAAGCACTATCTATAATTATAAAAACCGCTGATGGAAATTTTTTATTGGGAGGTACTTCTAATTCGGCACTTAGTGGAGATTTAACGCAAGGAACAAATGGTGGAGAAGACTTTTATGTGATTAAAATAGATATTAATGGAAATAAGTTATGGGATTATAATTATGGCGGAACTGGGCAAGAGCGTTTAACTAATATTTTGCAAACGAATGATGGCGGGTATATGATAAGTGGACTTTCCTATTCAAATGCCGGAGGAGATAAAACTGAAAATAACAGGGATACAACAATGTTCCCAAGTGCTGATTATTGGGTATTAAAATTAGATTCCATAGGTATAAAAGATTGGGATAAAACTTATGGTGGAAGTAACGATGATTATGGGCGATTTATAATCCCCTTTAATGGTCATTATATCTTTGGAGGAATATCGAAATCGCAAATTAATGGAGATAAAACAATTGCCAATCATGATACTACCACAGGATTCTACGCAACCTTTGATTTCTGGTTTGTGGAATTTGATTCTTTAGGTAATAAAACAGGAGAAAAACTCTTTGGTGGTAGCTCTCACGATGAGCTGATTAACATTGCGGTATTAAATGACGGAAGTTTTTTGCTCTCCGGAGATTCTTACTCACCCGCCAGCTTTGAAAAATCTGAAAATAATTTTGGAGGTCCTGAAGAAACCTGGATAGTTAAAACTGATTCAGCTTTTAATATAGAATGGGATAAAACAATCTTTACAGTTTCACCACAGCAAGATGATGAAAACGGAACAGGAATAATCACCTTTGAGGGCTGTTTGGTAGTCACTAATCAAACATGGGCAGGGATAGGTGGATATAAAACTCAATCGGGCTGGGGTTCTAATGACTATTGGATTGTGAAATTATGTGATTCTTCTGTCATCACCAACATTATTCAAACTCACAATTTAAACGTTGTTTCAATCTCCCCCAACCCCACCGCCTCCTCCTTCACCATCACCTCTCCCGATAGCTATCGGGATCAACACCCAACTACTTTAACACTCTACGATATCACCGGCAGGACATTGTTGCAACAATCCTTTAACACAACAGCAACAATTGATATCAGTGATCTAACCAACGGCATTTACATTGCTGAAATAAAAGACAAAGAAGGTAGTAGAGTAGCGGGCAAGGTGGTGAAGGAGTGAAAATAGTTTACGGTTTACAGTTTACGGT
>JANLZB010000013.1:0-116340 GCA_031366005.1 Bacteroidota bacterium
GCATATAATGCATTTGGTTGCTCTGATACTTTTTATTTCACACAACCCATTGTTGTAAATCAATCGCCTTCGGCAGCATTTACCTCTGATGCTGTGAATGGCTGTATAAATTCAGCAATCCAGTTTACTGATCAGTCAACACAATTGCAGAGTGCCACTTACAGCTGGAATTTCGGTTTTATCACTTCCACTTTTCAAAATCCTGTGGTTACCTATACAACGCCTGGTTTTTATGATGTCACACTTGTTGTTACTAATTCAAACGGATGTGCTTCCGTTTTAACTGTACCTTCTTACATTGAGATATTTGATACACTGCCTCCACCGGCTGATCCAATTTTATCAGTAAGTGTGGTTGATGATAGTCATGTTGACATTTTATGGGCTAACAGTTCAGCAATTGATCTTGCATTCTATGAAATCTATCGCTTTAATCCATTAACCAATGTGTATGATCTTATTTATACTGACATCACACCGCAAAATGCTGCCACTGCACCTACCAGTCTTTACACTGATAATAATTTAGATACCAGAAATAATACTTATACTTATTTACTTCAAACCATTGACAAGTGTAATTTTAAACTTCCGTTAAGTGCTTTAATTCCGCATACTACAATTAATGTAACTGCAACGCAGGCTGGGCAAAATATCCGGGTGAACTGGACTTCTTATCTAGGTTGTCCTGTTTTAAGTTATACTATCACACGCACCGAAGTTTCAAATGGATCCACTGCGGTTATTGCAACTGTTCCATCCAATACATTTACTTATCTTGATACAACACTTTCCTGTCCTTATAAATATTCTTACAGGATCACAGGAAATGATCTGAATGGTAATCCTTATTTCTCTTTAAGTGATACCTCTGATGCAACTCCTGTAAATATTTTTGCCGGCCAGCAGGTTGCGATTGTACGTTCTACTGTTATCAATAATAAATATGTATTAACTGAATGGATGCCGCCAACACTGCTTCCGAACCGTGTAGCATTTTATAATATTTTACGGTCAACTGATAGTGTAAATTATTCGTTATCAGGCACAGCTCCTGCAGGTGCAACAAGTTATACTGACAATAATGTAAATGTTGATGAGCAGAATTATTATTACCAGGTAGTAGTAGTTAATGACTGTAACCTTGAAGGCCCACAAAGCAAGGAAGGGTCTTCGATCTTACTTACAGGTGACTGGAGAAATTATAAAACAACTTTGAACTGGACAAAATATAAAGAATGGACTTTTGGTGTGGATAACTATACCATCGAAAAATTAAATAAGTCTGGTGTCTGGGAGTTTGTGAAATCAGTAGATGGCAACACCACCAATACGGAGATTGATGAATAAAATAAATTCAAAGGTTTAATTATTTCTATAATTTTTCAAGTGCTTGCACTTATCGTGCTGCTTGTTTTTTTTCTTGTCGTCCAGCATTCACCTTCTATCGTTTATGAATTAATACTGGTCGAACAAACCACCACCGTACGTAGTAATCCTTTTACTTTGCCAACGTTAAGAAATATTTTTTCTTAGCCTTCACTATTAAAATAAAAATAAATGACAAAAAGAATTAAATGCATTTTGATTGCAATCAGTTTGTTTCTTCCTGCTTTCACATGGGCTGACGAAGGGATGTGGCTTATGATGTTTATTAAACGCCTTAATGAATCCGACATGCAAAAAGCGGGATTAAAACTTACTGCAGAAGAAATTTACAACGTTAATAACTCATCACTGAAAGATGCAGTGGTGGTGTTAGGTGGTGGATTCTGTACGGCAGAATTAGTATCCAACGATGGACTTATGCTCACGAATCACCATTGTGGATTTGATGCGGTGCAAAGTCACAGCACAGTGGAGCATGATTATCTTACAGATGGTTTCTGGGCAATGAATCACGAACAGGAATTACCAAACGAAGGTTTAACAGCTTCGGTTCTTATTCGTATGGAGGATGTGGGAGATAAAATAAAACCACAGTTGAGTGATACCATGAGCGAAGAAACACGCGCTGCCGTGCTGCAAAAAGCTTATGCAAAACTAAAAGAAGAAAACAGTGAAAAAGGCCGTTACAAAGTGGATGTAAAAAGTTTTTTCAATGGCAATGAGTTTTACATGTTTGTGCTGGAAGTTTTTAAAGATGTGCGCCTTGTTGGAGCGCCACCGTCAGCAATTGGAAAATTTGGTGGTGATACTGATAACTGGATGTGGCCACGTCACACAGGTGATTTCAGTATGTTACGTGTGTATGCTGATAAAGATGGCAAACCGGCTGAGTATTCAAAAGACAATGTTCCCTATCATCCAAAACATTTTTTACCCGTGAGTATTGCAGGAATTAAGAAGGATGATTTTGCTATGATTATGGGTTATCCGGGTAGAACAGACCGTTATCTCACATCTGACGGAGTGCAGTTAGCTATTGATCAAACGAATCCGGCCATTGTGAAGTTACGCACTAAAAAATTAGATATTATTAAAGATGACATGAGTGCAAGTGACAAAGTGCGAATCATGTATGCATCCAAGTATGCAAAAACAAGCAACTACTGGAAATATTTTATCGGGCAAACCAAAGGCTTAAAGCGTTTGCATACAGCAGAACAAAAAAGAGAACTGGAGAATAAATTAACCGCTTGGGCAAATACAAATCCTGCAACAAAAGCAAAGTATGGAAATGTGACTTCTGAAATCACGAAAGGATATAATGACATACGAAAAGTGAATCTCGCAAAATGGTATTTGCAGGAGGCTGTGTTTGGAACTGAAATATTACCCTTCGCTTTTTCTTTTCAGTCAATTGAAAAAGTATTAAGCAATAAAGAAGCAAAGCCTGAAGAGATTAAAGCTGCTGTTGAGCCGTTGAAGGAAGCTGCGAAAGAATATTTTAAAGACTATAATGTTACAACTGATCAAAAAGTTTTTGCTGCTTTGATGGAGATGTATAGTAAAGATGTTCCGAAAGATCAGCAATCACCATTATTTGCAATGATTGAAAAAAAGTATAAAGGTGATTATAAGAAATATGCTGAAGAAGTTTTTGAGCACAGCATGTTTACGAGCGAACAAAAGGTAAATGATTTTCTTGCCAATCCTTCTTTAAAGAAATTAAAAAAAGACATGGCTTATAATGCGGTATCTGAAATTTATAATCATTACATCGCTAATGTTCGTCCGCAAGTACGTGCTGCACAGGCGCGCATTGATAAAAACATGCGTTTGTTTGTAGATGGCTTACGGCAGATGATGCCCGAAAAGAAATTTTATCCTGACGCAAATTCCAGTATGCGTTTATCCTATGGTACAGTGAAAGATTATATTCCAATGGATGCTGCGCGTTATGATTATTTTACCACCATTGAAGGGATCATGGAAAAAATGGATAATGACAATCCTGAATTTGTAGTTCCGCAACGTTTGGTTGATCTCTACAACAAAAAAGATTATGGCCGCTATGGTGAAAACGGAACGCTGACGGTAAATTTTTTAACTGATAATGATATTACAGGTGGAAATTCAGGTAGTCCTGTTATTAATGGCAAAGGAGAATTGATTGGAATTGCTTTTGATGGAAACTGGGAAGCAATGAGTGGAGATATTGCATACGATGAAAAACTAAAACGAACCATTTGTGCTGACATCCGTTATGTGCTTTGGGTAATTGATAAATATGCAGGAGCAGGTTATCTGGTTAATGAAATGAAAGTGGTGAGTAACAGTACTGCTACAAATTAAATTTAGCAGCGACTTTAATTTAAATAAAAAAAATCGCAGCGTACCTTTAATGGTGCTCTGCGGTTTTTTCATTTTATTAAATATTACAATTTAATCAACAATAACTTTTCTGGTAACTGAGTTTTTTTCTCCGGAAACTTTAATGAAATAAATTCCTTTCGACAAAACAGAAGTGGAAATATTTATTTGTTTTCGATCATCAGAAAATTGTTGTGAAATAATTTTTCGTGCACTTACATCGTACACATCCAATCTATTATAATCTGCATTATTATATTTAATAATAAAGTGTTCCCCTTGGGTAACAGGATTAGGAAATATGATAATTGACTCTGCATTTGAATTGAGTTGTTCCACGCCTGCAGTATAATCAGCTTCCAGTTTTACTTCATAGTCATCACAAAAAACAGAATCCTTCTGTGAGTAAATCATAATTACAGAGTTACTTCCGGCTGGAACCAGAAAGCTGAACCATAAAGAATCATGACTCGCGGCACTCACTCCTGCGTCAGCAGCAAGATTGTAGCAAACATTAGTACTATCGCAACTGTTTAAATAAGCGACACAGGTTATTACAGAAGCAGTATCAGCGCTATTATTTTTAAGTGTTGCACGAATACAAATATCATTTGGCGTGGTGTTTTTATAATGGTAGCCATCATGAAATACAATTCCGGGAGAAGGAGGAATTGTACAAAGCGGCTTTATATTCTGGCAGGTATAACGCACACCATCAAGATGTAACCTTTGCTTTTGCGTGGAATCAGCAGTTGTTAAACTCCCATGCCATGATGTAGCAAACTGTTCAATACTTAAGGTATAACTTTCACAGGTGTCCTCTGTAAAAACACTGCTTACTATAATACAATATTTAGCACCTGCAGGAACTTCAAAGGACATCGAATCACTGCCTCCGTTAGAAATGCTCACTCCCGGATCAGCAAGATAATTGGTGCATACATCCTGTGGATTAAAAATTCCAAGATAAGCAGCACAAAAAATTTGTGGCGAACAGCTCACCTGCAATTTCACATTAATACACTCGCTATTGATTGATTCGTTTGTATAATTATATGTTTTGTAAAACACTCCGGTATCACCCAAATGACCGGGGCATACCTGCTTAGGTAAAATACATGATGAGGTGACAGTATTTAATCTCATGCGTTGATTTGTTATTGTGCTATCTGTTATCTGCAGTTTGTCATGGATCACTGCAGTGCCGATGGGTTGTGCGTAGCAATACAAATGAAAATGAATCATCAGTATTATCAACGCAATTGAATGAAAAAGTGCTTTCATTGCATGAGTTTAAAATCTAATTACAGTATTAAGGTTTTCAGAAAAAATTACCTGTATCTGCATAAACCTAAGGGGTGGTTTATGTTTCGTGAGGTAAATATGCACATTTTTAATTGGATCAAGATGAATTACAAAATTCTTATTTACGTAAGGTTGTTCAGATGTGTTAGCCACAAAAAATTTTTATAGTTTATTACAAACAAAATATAATGTGGTTTATCAATCAATTCAATACTTTTAACAGTTCCGTAAAAACATTTTAATATCTATTGTGGATCATATCCCGTTAAGGTAAAAAAACGCAATAACATAATAACATAAAATAATTAATCATGTGGAAAGAAGAAAATAACAAACTGTCAAAGTCATTTACGTTTAAAAATTTCAGTGAAGCATTTGCTTTTATGACAAGAGTTGCACTGGCTGCTGAAAAGATGAATCATCATCCGAATTGGAGCAACGTTTATAATAAAGTGGAAGTAAATCTGAATACACACGATGCGGGAGATATTGTTACAGATCGTGACAGAAAACTTGCTGATGAGATTGACAAGTTAACAGCTTAGAAATTTTTATTCTCTGAAAATCCAGGCTTCGGGCTGAAACTTATCTTTGATTAAAGCCATCTCAGCTGCAACACGATTGGCATCAACACTTGAAAAAAGACTTACCATGTGCAAGCCTTTGTGTTGCCCGATAATTGCAGCATGAAAGCCATCTGCCAACGCTTCATCACGGTATTTTACTGCATTGTTATAATCACGAAAACAACCTCCAATTACATGAGATGATGGTTGTGTTGTTGAACGCTCAGTATGATTTACAGTAGTGGAAACAGGTTCAGTGATTGTGTTTTCTTTTGTTGGAGCTGCTTCAATTTCTTTCTTTACTTCTGGTTCAGAAATAATTGGTGTTGGTGTTGCCAATAATTCTTCAGCAGCGGATTTCGCTTCATCAGTTTTTTCTGCCTGGCTGGCGCCAATAGAATCTGAAAGCTGATTTAATGCCTGCGGTTTATTGTCTTCCTGCTTAAAATAGCTATGCTTAGCATCTGTGTTTTCATTTTTAGGAGAATGAACAACTACAGTGGGTTTAAGAAAAGGATTTAAGTTACCCAGATTCAGATTAATATTATTTAATACAGGAGGACTTAACATTAACCAGGTAAGGATTGCCGCAGCAGGAATCAATTCAATCAATCTCCAGCTTTTTATTTTACGCACTCGCTGAACACCAGCATTGGTCATGACCGGATGCATTATTCTGCGCACATCTTCTTCACGCTTAACAGCTGGAGAATGAATAGTGGTTAATCCGAAAGAATCTTTAAGATAGTTAACTCCATTATCAGGAATGAATTGAAGATTTTTTTCAGCATCATAAAATAACACACCGATTTTTTCTAACACTAAACGCTCTCCGTTATTTAAGGTAATCATACAGTCCTTAACAAACTCATCAATCATAGCACCAGCTTCTTTGTAATTCACATTCATTTTTTTGCTGATATGATTAGCAAGCAGGCCATCACTGATTCGCAGACTTGAATTGAAAGCAATTTTTTTTGATGGTGGAGAAAAAGTATGATGAGCAGGATTTAAAAATGCCGCACGTTGATTGGCAACAAATCCACCAAAACCGGGAATGATGATACAATCATGATGATAAAGTAAATTACTAATATGTTTATTGAGAAGCATTGAGTGCGCTAAGATAAGTGAAATGAAAAGGGTTGTCAAAAAAGATTAGGTGAGATTTGCGCATTGCGTTGTAAGTTCCTGACAGATATTCCAAATCTCTAAGATTTGGAATGTCTCCTGGCTTTATCTAAATCGTCAGGAGTATCAATTGCAATGGTTTCAAATTCTGTCACTTTGGTACGAATGTGATAACCGTTTTCTAACCATCTTAACTGTTCCAATGATTCCATCATCTCTGATTTTGCTTGTGGCAGAAATGTAAGTTTTTGGAGAATTTCTGCTTTATAACCGTATATCCCAATGTGTTTATAATAACTTCCATATTGAAGCCATTGTTCAACAGGTACATCTTTTTTAAATGGAATTGCTTGTCTCGAGAAATAAAGTGCATCCGAGTTTTGTGCAATTACCACTTTGGGAGTATTGGGGTTTAATAATTCATCAATAGAAATAATTTTCTTTACAAGTGTTGCTATTTGAACTATCTCATCATCAAAACAGGAAATCAATAAATCAATTTGTTCAGGTTGTATAAACGGTTCATCACCTTGTATATTTAATACTGCATCAAACTTTGTTTTTTGTTTGGATAAGACTTCCGAACAACGATCAGTACCACTTGCATGACTGACATTAGTCATCATCACTTTGCCACCAAAACTATTTACATGATTGTAAATCCGCTCATCATCAGTTGCAACAATAACTTCCTGCAATTTTTTTGATTGCGATGCTTGGTTATAAACACGCTCAATCATACTTATACCATGTATCTCCACAAGAGGTTTCCCCGGAAAACGGCTGGATGCGTAACGGGCGGGAATGATGCCGAGAGTGAGCATGTTTATTTTTCATAAACCTCCGGGGTTTTGAAAAACCTCCGAGGTTTATATCGTTCTATTTATAAATTATCGACAAAGTAATCTGTAATCTTCGTTAGCAAATGCACACGGTCTTTTCCAATCACGTTGTGCGGATGTCCAGGATAAACAAAATAATCTAACTGTATATTTTTATCAATTGCTTTTTTAAGGTAACGAATGCTTTGTTGCCACACCACCACATCATCCGAAGTGTCATGTATCAGCATCAGTTTACCTTTCAGTTTATCTACATAGTTCAGCAAATTACTTTCCTCATAACCTTCTTTATTTGTTTGTGGTGTATCCATATAGCGTTCGGTGTACATCACTTCATAAGAACTCCAGTCTATAACAGGTCCGCCTGCAACAGCCACTTTAAATATACCGGGATGACGCGTCATCAATGAGGTAGTCATAAATCCTCCGTAACTCCAGCCATGCACACCCATCCTTGTTGTATCAACATAGGATAATGATTTCAGATAATTAACTCCAGTAAGCTGATCTTGCATTTCGACAGTACCTACTTTTCTGAATATCGCTTGTTCAAAACCTTTACCGCGGTGACCGGTTCCATGGTTATCCAATGTAAAAATTATAAAACCCTTAGCAGCCAAATGCTGAAACCATAAATCAGCACCACCACCCCAGGTATTGCCAACCAATTGCACATGTGGTCCGCCATATACATATACAATTACAGGATATTTTTTAGTCGAATCAAAATTTACAGGTGTTATCATGCGGCAATAAAGATCATCACCCAACTCACTTTTTAACTTAAATAACTGCATCCTGCCAAGCTGATAATCACTCAACGGATTATCTGCTTTGAATAGCAACTGAGCAGACCTGTTGAAGGTTTTTGTAATTCTTATCTCTCTTGGAATCGTGGTACTGCTGCAGTTGTCAATAAAATATTTTCCATCCTCATCTAATAATATATTGTGTATTCCATCAACAGCTGTTAACCGTGTTATCTTAGAATTAATTAATGATACACTGTAATAATTAACTTCAAGCGGACTGGCAGCTGTCGCAGTAAAAAGCACATGTTTACCCTGCACATCAAAACCATTTACATCAATCACCTCCCACTCTCCCCTGGTTATTTGTTTGAGTAATTTTCCATCAATGTCGTACCAATACAAATGATTGTAACCATCTCTCCTGCTTTGCCAGATAAATTGTGAAGGATTATCTTTTATAAAAAGTACAGGATGGAGTGGCTCCACATATTTATCATCTGTTTCTTCAAACAGTGTTTTAACAAAATCACCTGTTGAAGCATTGTATTGATTCAGCCACATGTGATTCTGATCGCGATTTAAAACAGCAATAAAAATAAATCGCTCATCCGGACTCCATGCAATATTTGTGAGATATTGATCTTTGGGTTCACCTGTTTTTAGATAAACAGTTTTATTATTTTGAATATCATAAACACCAACAGTTACTTCATGACTTCTCTCTCCTGCAAAAGGATATTTGATTGGATTATCCTTTGCAGGTTTCTCAGCAAAATCGACAATCGGATAATCAGTCACCATGCTTTGATCCATTCTGTAAAATGCAAGTTGATGATTTTGTGGAGACCAAAATGTTCCTTTTACAATTCCAAATTCTTCGCGGTGTACACTTTTACCATATACCACATCACGTGTGCCGTCATTTGATAATTGCACAGTTTGATGATTGTGATAAAGAAACAAATTTAAATTTTCGGTGTAAGCAATATAATCTTCGTTTGGTGATGCATCCATGTTCTCTGCACCATCAGGTAATAACACCGAATCTTTTACAATTAATTTTTTTGAAAAAATATCATACTGCAATAAATATTTCTTCTGATTGAAAGTAAATGCCTGGGGGTTTAACCATTTAATCGCAGCAAATTTTGCAACTGTATCTTTTCCCAATTCTTTCAATTGCGAATTAAGATCACGAATAGAAAGAATATCTTTTTTCACACTTGCACCTGCAGTTTGCCGCACTAAAATTTCAATGCTGTCGCGGATATCAATAAAGGATACATCATGACAATCTTTAACCCACATCAACTGCGGAAGTTTTTTCGGAGCAAAGGTTGTTCTACCACGCAAAACTGCGTCTTCAATTGAAATGGTTTTTGTTTGCGTGAATGCAAATTGTGCAGACAACAAAAAATTAAACAGCAGTATAAATATTTTTTTCATGAAATAAGAGAGATGTAAAGGCAATAATAGTGAAAATAAAAACCGCTATTAATACGTCTGATGCTATGGGTGGATGACATATTGCACAGGTTATAAAGTACATCCCTACGGGATTTGTTTGAGGAAACAGTTATTTTTTATTACCAAAAGTTCACTCCTAACGGAGTTAATCCCGTAGGGATGGACTTTGGGTAATAAAATGCAACACCCATATTATTTAATCCCGTAGGGATGAAATTTTGATTTGAAATGCAATTTGTTATACATCCGATGCTAAGCATAACTCATCGGATAATTTTCATCATTTATCTTTGAACCATGTTTTGCGGAATCATTGAAGCAACCGGAAAGGTTAAGTCATTAAAAAAAGAGGGAAGCAACCTTCATCTGGAGATCATTGCTCCATTTATAAATGAATTGAAAGTTGATCAGAGTATATCGCATAACGGAGTATGTTTAACTGTAACGCAACTAACTGCCACCTCTTATTTTGTAACTGCTATAGATGAAACATTACAAAAATCCAATCTGGGTGAATTAAAAGTGGGTGATCGCATTAACCTTGAACGTTGTCTCCGGTTAAATGATCGCATTGACGGTCATTTAGTACAGGGACATGTTGATCAGACCGCAACATGCATTGATATACAGAATGATTCGGAAGGATCGGGAGGAAGCTGGCTTTTTACTTTTGAATATGATGACAGCAGAGGAAATCTTACAGTTGAAAAAGGTTCTGTTTGTGTAAACGGAGTAAGTTTAACTGTTGTAAATTCTTCACCAGGAAAATTTTCTGTTGCCATTATTCCTTACACTTATCAACATACTAATTTTCAAAATTTAAAAGCAGGAGAAAAAGTAAATCTTGAATTTGATATTATCGGTAAGTATGTGAAAGAATACCTAAGATCAAAGGATTTAGGGATTTAGGATTTGAGGATTTTTAGTTTGTGATTTGCCAGAATCAATCCTGCCACCACTGCACCCAATGCTGAAATTAAAAATGCTGATGCACTGTTCAACTGTGTCCACACGATACCGGTCCAAACACTTGCAAGCAATGCAAACAAGCTGCTCATACCAGTGAAAAATCCAATTGCTGTTGCACGTTCTTTATCTGCAATAGTGGAAGAGATAATCGCTTTTATAACACTTTCAGTGCAGGCAGCATATAATGAATAGATAAAAAACAATAACAACAATATTGAAAATTGCGGAGCAACATTTAGTGCTAATAAATAATACATATTGCCATAGGTAATGCAAAACAAAACCAATCCAATCATCAGCACTTTGTATTTACCCACTCTGTCAGCCAGTGACCCAACAGGAAATGACAACAATGCATAAAACAAATTATAAAAAATATACATCTCAATCATCTGAACATCGCTGAATCCTAATTTTTTTACTGCTAATAACAGGAATACATCTGAACTGTTCATTAATGTGAAAATAAAAAGTGCAGACACCAATTTGCGATAAGATGGCGGAGCAATTTTCCAATATTTTAAAAAACTAAATAAACCAATTTTCTTGAAACGAACTGACGCGACTTCTCCCCTCTCCCCTTGGAGAGGGGTTGGGGGTGAGGACTTTTCTCTTAAAACCAGTGTCAGCAGTGCAGCAGCAGCTGTAGGCGCCACAGCAAAAACAAAAAGACCTTTATAATCCTGCGGATAAAAATGCAAGTAAGCAAGTGCAATCATTGGACCGATAGCCGCACCCACTGTATCAAATGCGCGATGAAAACCAAAAACTTTTGCCATGTGTTTTTTATCCGTATCAGCAGCAAGCATTGCATCGCGTGAAGCAGTTCTTATTCCTTTGCCAATGCGATCAGCAACACGTGAAACAAAAACAGGTGCAATGGAATTTGCAAATGAAAGAATTAATCTACCGAATGCAGACAAGCCATAACCGAGTTGGACAAAAGGCAAACGCTTTCCTTTCTGATCTGATAACTGTCCGAAATAACCTTTTGAAATTCCTGCAGTGGCTTCGGCTACTCCTTCCAATAAACCAATCCACACAAATGAATATCCGATAGAAGCTAAGTAAACCGGCATGATGGGAAAAAGTAATTCACTCGAAATATCATTGAGCAAACTCACCAATGAAAGCACAACAACGGTGCGGGTTAAATATGAGTAGCGATTTGTCAAGAAGTGATTTTTTGCTGGTGGAAAGATATTCCAAATCTTAAAGATTTGGAATATTTAAAATCTATTGAATAGATGTTTTAAGTGACGCTTTTTTTTCTTAACTGTTCTATTTTCTGAAGTTCTTCCACATCTGTTTTATCGCGACTTCTGTTGTTTGCAATTTTTGATAGTATCAAATGATGCAAGTGCAAAACCGGTACAAAAGCATTTTCAAGTGGGAGTAATTGCTTTTGCTCCCACGCCTCAGTAAAATTTACATTTGAAATAATTGTGAGGAAATCAATTCTCTTAGGAGGCTCACCAATATGAAAAACCATTGCTTCTGAAAAATCTATTTTTCTTAATTCATCTATCATTTGTTTTTGAAATCCCTCATTTATAAACATGTTAAGAAGCCTATCGCGATTATTATTGTCAGGTCGTAACCAGATATCCATATCTCCGGTGGGTCGGTTATATCCATAATAATTTACCGCATAACCACCAATAAGTATAAACTCGATTTGAGCCGCTATCAGTTTTAGTAAAAGCTGTTTGTGTTCCTCTAGTGTAATCAGCATTCACGATGAGGTTTTATCAATAACAATATTCTTGTTCCATAAATTTTTTGTTGGATCATTCAGCTCTTCTGCATATGCAATCCGAATAAGATATTGGAGATAAGCCATTCTTTCCACAGGAGTAAGCGAAGCAGAATATTTTCTCATCTGATCTTCCTGTTCCTGCAAAGTTGAAATATATATTCCCGGAAACAATTCTGATAATTTTTTTCCTGTGCCACCATAAAATTGTGAGGGTTCATTCACTTCGTCCTTTTTTAGCTTGTCTTTATTATTTTCTTCCATAATTATTGCTTTGCAAAAATTCCTCTAAACAAAACACTTTCTTTATTTTTTATTGTGAGTAAATATGTTCCGTTTGCAAATGATTTTACATTTAGTGATAAGTCATCATTGTTATGAATTATTTTTTGTGTGATTAATTTGCCTTGCATATCCATCACAAATAATTTTAATGGAAATAAAATGGATTTTTCTGATTTTAGATTTAGAATTTCGGTGGTTGGGTTTGGAGAAAGGGTAAATGATGATTGAGGAAACTGGTTTTCTTTTATGTTGACTAAAGAACAATTGTTTGTTGAGTCAGTGTATTTAATAATATTATTTTCTCTAAAGCAATACAACAAACCATCATCTTCAAAATATTGAGGAAGCCAAAAGTTAAAACCTGTATTTGCACCCACACCTTCTATTAAAAAACCAATTGGAGGAGTAGAAAAAAGAGTGTCAACATCAAAATAATATTTTTTTCTAAATATTGCTCCATCAAAAAAAGAATCAATTTCGGTAACAATTAAATTCACTTGTGCTAATGAAGATAGAAGAGTATCTCCAACTGTTAGATTGAAATCGTACAATACAACCTCGTTTGTACTTCCAGTTTGTAAGTAGTAAATTCTTTTTAAGGAATCCTCTCTAAATGCTCCAATATAATAAGTGCCATAAGGGGTAATGCTTATTAAATAATGAGGATTCAAATTATATAAATATTCGATGGAGGTTTCTTTTAACTGATGATAAACAATTCCATTAATCATGGTATCACCAGTTATAGCTTGATTATATTCCAATTGAATCCATTCTAAATTGCCACCATTTATTCCGCTTCTTTGACCTCTCCACACTGCATTACTCGTTGAAAACGGAACATAATTCTGAGCAACAGAAATGGAGCAATAAACAGAAAACAAAATACAAGTGAAAAAAGTTTTCATAATTTGGAGTTTAGTAAGTTCAAAGTTAGAAGATATTATTATGATTCTGCCGTCATTGCGAGGTACGAAGCAATCTCATGTGATGAAACAGATTGCTTCGTACCTCGCAATGACGGTTGCTTAAACCTTCACACTCTTATTCGCCAACTGCCCGCAAGCAGCATCAATATCTTTTCCGCGGCTTCTGCGAAGTGTTACATTAATTCCTTTGTTCAACAAAATTTCTTTAAAGCGTTGCAGCTTATCATCTGATGTGTTAGTAAAAGAACCTCCGTCAATTGGGTTGTATTCAATGAGGTTTACTTTACTTGGAATCTTGCTGCAAAAAAGTGCAAGCTCACGCGCATCTTCTTCACCATCATTAAAATTATTAAACACAATATATTCAAACGTGACTTCTGAATTTGTTTTGTTGCAGAAATAATTCAAAGCTTCTTCCAGCACTTCTAAATTATTATGTTCATTGATCGGCATTATCTGATCACGTTTTTTATCGTTGGCAGCGTGTAAGGAAAGTGCGAGGTTAAATTTAACTTCATCGTCACCCAGCTTCTTAATCATCTTTGCAATACCGGCTGTTGAAACAGTAATGCGTTTATGTGCCATTCCCAATCCTTGCTGCGAAGTGATGTGCTCAATAGATTTAATCACATTGCTGTAATTCAAAAGCGGTTCACCCATTCCCATGTAAACAATATTGGAAAGGGGAATGTTATAATTTGATTCTGCCTGTTCGCGCAGTATCGCAACCTGGTCATATATCTCATCAAAAGTGAGGTTACGTATTCTCTCTAATCTTCCGGTTGCACAAAATTTACAGGTAAGACTGCAACCGACCTGCGAGGAAACACAAGCTGTCATTCTTGTTTCTGTAGGAATTAATACTCCTTCAATAATATGATTATCGTGTAAACGAAAAGCATTTTTAATCGTTCTGTCATTACTGATCTGTGATTTATCAATGCGGATAGCGTTGATTGAAAAATTGTGTTGTAATAATTCACGTGTTTCCAAACTCAGGTTGGTCATCTCTTCAAACGAACGTGCAGATTTTTTCCAAAGCCATTCATCCACCTGTTTTGCACGGAATGCTTTATCACCTTTCTCCACAAAAAAAGCTTTCAATTCGTCCATGTTTAAGTGACGGATATTGGGCTTTTGCACTGTCAAATTACTCATTATGCAAAGATAGGGAGAAGGAAGTAGGCAGCGGCAGTAAGCAGGAACAGGTGTAAAAGAGTAGGCAGCAGCAGGAAGCAGGAGGCAGTTTAATTCGCTGCTACTGCATCCTGCTTACTGCCGCTACTTTCTTGCTGCCACTTTAATTAATTTACTTTCGCGTTATGCGTAAAATACAGGCTGATTATATTTTTCCGGTTTCATCATCTCCTATTAAAAATGGAATTTTAATTTTTGAAAATGATGGGACCATTATTGATTTGATTGAACCCGCACACACACCATATTCGTTACAGGATGTAGAAATATTTAATGGAGTTTTGTGTCCCGGTTTTGTGAATGCGCACTGCCATTTGGAATTATCTCACTTGCGTGGAAAGATTACAGAGAAAAAAGGAATGGCAAATTTTATCAGCGAACTTTTACAAAATCGTTTTAAAATAAATGACGATGAGCAGCAACAATATTTTGAAGATGCAGAAAAAGAAATGTTGCATAATGGAATTGTGGCTGTTGGCGATATCTCCAATTTTTCTTCTACACTTTCAATAAAACAAAAAGGTAAATTGTATTATCACACCTTCGTGGAAGTGTTAGCGCTTGATCCGGCTTTAGCAGAAGGGAAGTTGCTTAAAGGTAAAATTTTAGCAGAACAATTTAAAAATGTACCCAATGGAAATTCAAGTGTGGTACCTCATGCACCATATACGGTTTCCACTGAGTTGCTTGATCTGATAAATTTATCAGCAGATGATTCTCCATTGTGCATTCATTTGCAGGAGAGCGCTGCTGAAATAGAATTTTGTATCAGTCATTCAGGTCCGTTTGCCGAATTGTTTACCAAACTGAATTTTAATTTTTCCTATTCCCATCCCAATGGGTTCAGACCTATTAAACATATTTTAAAACATCTGAATACGAAAAACAATGTAGCATTGGTCCATAACACTTACACTACTCGCGAAGAAATTAAATGGGCAAACAACAATCATAAAAATCTGTATTGGTGTTTTTGCCCTAATGCAAACCTGTATATTGAAAATCGTTTGCCGGCTGTGATGGATTTTATTGAAGAAGAGTCAAAGATTATTATTGGAACTGATAGCCTTGCCTCCAATCATCAGCTTTCTGTTCTGGAAGAATTAAAAACAATCAGCAATGCATTTCCCAATTTTAAACTTGAAACACTTTTAAAATTAGCAACATTAAATGGTGCTGAATTTTTACAATTAGAAAATGTTTTTGGAAGTTTTGATAAAGAAAAAAAACCAGGAGTTGTTTTATTGGAGAATGTAGATTTGATAAATTTTTCCTTATTGAAGGAAACTTCTGCTAAGAGAATTTGGTAGATCCTGCAAGCTCAGGAAACGCTATGATATATTATATTTGTAATAGATAAAAAATAAAATGACAAAGTCACAACTTGATACTGTACGTAAGCTCTCACGCGATGAGAAAATCGAATTAGTCCAGCTTTTGTGGGATGATATTTCTGCTGATATTGCTCAAACTGAAATAACAGATGATCACAAAAGACAGCTGGAAGAAACATCAAAAAATATATCTTCTGGTAAAACTACTTTCAGAACCTGGGAGGAAGCTCGTGCAAAATATATCACGCGGAAATGATTTTTACTATAGTAATCTCATCAGAGGCTGAAACAGATATTGACGAAGCATTTTTATGGTATGAATTTCAGGCATTAGGATTAGGGGAACGTTTTGTTTTTTTCGTTGACAAAGGATTTAATTCCATAGTTAACATGCCAGAATCTTTTAGTGTTGCTTTTATCGACTTGAGAAAATTTGTAATGGAGAAATTTCCTTATAATATTTACTACCGCATTGATACCACTAAATCGCAAATTGAGGTTATCCGGGTTTTGCACCACAAGAAACAACAGATAATCTCTGATTAATAACCAGAGTTAAAAATAAAACGAAGCTTTTTATTTAATTTAGGAAAACGTTAACTAAAATTACCAATCATCCTTTTTATCCGTAACAGGATTTGTTTTCATTGCTTTATCCAAATCCTTTATTATTTCTTTAGCAGTGTCATCAGTCTGCTGAAGGTAAAAAGCAAATTCAGGTTTGTAAGAGGCGTTTTCCACGTCCATCCATTTCTCAACAGGATAATAAGAAGTTTGTTTCCAGTTAAACTCTGTTAAATCATATTTATAACGACCTTCTTTGAATTGAAGATTGAGTGTGTACTGAACAACACCACCTTCAGTTGAAAATCCTTTTTTATCAGGAGGATTCATTATTTTGAATCGCGCCTTGCAAACAATTTTTCCTTGTTCAATATCCTGCTCACGAATTACATCAGTCGGGTTTTTAAAATAAGTGTTCGCCCAGTTCAAAGCTCTTTTATATAAGTCTTCTTTAGAAACTCCTGTAACCTCTTTTACTTTGGTATAACTGATCAGCTTGGTTTTTTCATCCACCGGCATTTTGGGATCAGTAACTTTATTTTGTGCATTAGTAACAAGGCTTACTATCAAAAACAAAAAACAAAATATCTTATTCATGGTTTTAAGAATGCTATTATTAAGTATTCACAGGAACTTTAATTCGTGTACCTGCTTTTAAAAATTTACCGTTTGTGATGCGATTTGCTTTTTTTAATTCAGCAACATTTGTTTGATAACGCTGTGCAATGTTCCATAATGTATCACCCGGTTGCACGGTATGGTAAATCATTTTATGAGAGCTGAAACCATTTTTTTCAGTTAAATCAGTGTTATCATTATTGTCTTCATCCTGAACTGAAGCTCTTTTTTCAACAAGTTTTGAATTGGGAATATTTTTTTTGTTGTCGGATAATAGGGATGGAATAGTGGAAGCAGAATCCAACTCATCAGGGCAGTTCTCAGTACAATCTTCATTAGGATCAACCACCAGTTTAACAGGAATCCGTTTTGTAACAGTTTTATAAACCAATAATTTCTGTCCTTTCATTACCCTCGTAGAACGGAGTTTATTCCACTTTTTCAAATCAGCCATTGCAATATTATAGTGATCCGCAATCTTGCTGAGGTTATCTCCGTTACGTACAAAATGATAAGTCTTAACTTGAGATTTTATGGTTTTGTAAGTATAAGCGTATGACTCATCACTCTTATCCATGTGTTTTGGTTCAACACTTGGTTTAATGATTGCCAAACCCTTATTAACGCTATCTAAAAATAATTTTGAAGCATCAAGATCAATTATACTTTCTCCCAAACGGCCCAGATGAATGGCATCATAATATTCATTCATCATGTTGGCAACAATTCCGTTTCGAACCCACGGGCTGCGAACTCCCAATGCAATACTTATCAGTCGATGATCACCACGATGAGAACTTGCTACAAGGCAAAAACGTGCAGCTTTTGTGTAACCGGTTTTAATTCCATCCACTTCATTATTATAGTTAATCACTAATCCATTGTGATTATGAATAGCATAAGCGCCTTTTCCGTTACTCACTCTTGCATAATCAATGTTGGTGATTTCCATCAACCGCGGATGCTTTAATATTTCAAGAGATAATAAAAGCAAATCATGAACAGAAGCACAATTATCAATGGATCCGCCACCTGCAGGTAACCCTGAAGGGTTATTGTAAAGTGTCTTTGTCATTCCTAACTCTCTCGCCCGCTGATTCATCCTTTGAACAAAAACATTTAAATCACCTGCACAATGTTTGGCAATCCATACGGTACTTTCATTATTAGAAGCCACCATTGCCATTTTAAGAATACCTTCTAAAGTAAATCGCTCTTCTGATATATAAGTCTTGTATTTTCTTCTTCTTATTTTTTTACGAAAAGTCCGTGATACAATCACTTCATCATTAAGATTTATACATCCTGCTTCCACGTCTTCAATTGCAAGAAGTCCCACCATCATTTTAGTGAGAGAAGCAATAGGATATGCATAATCAATATCTTTTTGCCACACAATTTTTCCGCGTTCAGCATCATATAAAAGTCCGGCACGCAATTCATCAGCATCACTTACTAAACCCGGTAAGGTATCAAATACAAATACTAATGGAACGGATGTATTAATTAAAATAGTTGTATCAGGCTCATTGGCTGCCCTGGATGTAATTCCGAAAAATAAAAATGCAATCAACAGGATTGCTCCTTTAGCTGTTTGCTTTAAATATAAACTGAATGAAACTGTGTTCTGCATGCTGTTTCGCAAGTATAAGCGTTTTGACTTGCGTGATTATTGTTTTGTAACCGCTATTGTAAACAATGATTTGTTAATACTTATTGTACGACAATAATTTTATAAGGTTATAACTAATTTTTGTGCCACTCATAAATTTAAGCTATTTATCAAAGCAAGGCAATAAAAAATTTACTAATTATTACAGAAAACAGGCTGGACGGGGCTTTTAACGCCTTAAATAAGCATGATTGAGTTAATTCATGGTAAACTTTTTTTCATCTTTTTATAACGTTCTATATGCCTCTCCCCTTTCTTACTGCCTAATGATTTCCATCTTTTTAAAATTTTTTCCACCCTGTTTTCAGGATTGGGATGTGTACTCAGAAATTGTAAAGGTCCTAAAGTTTCTCCTTTTGCTTCCAACTTCTCAAAAAATCTTGCAACTCCGCGTGGATCATAATCAGTATCATATAAATAAACAACTGATTGCATGTCTGCTTCTGATTCATCATGACGGCTAAAGCTGAGATTAACCAGACTACCTGCAATATCACCGACAGAACTTCCATTTCCAAAAATTAATCGCAGTAATAAACCAATACCATATTGCTTGGTCATCTGCTCTGTGCTGTGACGCAAATCAGCATGTGCAATTTCATGACCAAGCACACCTGCCAATTGATCTTCGCTATCAAGATATTTTATCAGGCCTGTATATACATAAATATACCCACCGGGAGTGCAAAAGGCATTTAACACAGAGTCATTTTCAATAATGTGAACTTCCCATTTAAATTCATCAGCATATAATAAGTGTGGCGACTGAATGATGCTATGTGTGATGTTTCGTATTGATTCATAAGCTTCAGGATATTGCTGTTCATTAAGAAGAGGAAAATCAACAGGATTATTTTGAATTTGAGCAACGAATTGTTTTCCAAAATTGACATCATCTTCAGTTGTAAAAACATTGAAATCTCCATCTTTACTTTGACATGCACTCAATAGCAAAATCAAAAACAATCCTGCAAGCAGTTTTAATCTCAATAAATACATTTGATAAATTTTACCTTCTTAAAAAAATATTTTGATAATTATCTGATAAAAATCAAAAATAGAAAAAGCGTTAAAGAGAGAAATTTATTTTTGCACGAATAGCTTAATATTGTAAAGACTTAAAAAATATACTGAACATGTTAATGAAAGAACATATTGCCGGCTTCTCAAAACACATCAGCGAAGCAATGCAAATTGGTGAAGCTGCAAAATTTACTGCACCATCCAATGAAATCCGCAACATACTGGTGACTGGCTTAGGCGGTTCAGGAATTGGTGGAACTATTGTTGCACAATTATGCGAAAAGGAATTGCGTGTACCGTTTAGTGTAAGCAAGGATTATTTTATTCCCGCTTATATTGACAAACACTCACTGGTGATTGTTTCTTCTTACAGTGGTAACACAGAGGAAACATTGCAGTCATTAGAAACTGCACAAAAACAAAATGTAAAAATTGTTTGTGTTTGCTCCGGTGGAAAGGTGGGCGAAATTGCCAAAGCAAATAATCTTGATTTAATCACCATACCCGGTGGAATGCCTCCCCGTTCAGCATTTGGTTTTTCTGCAACACAATTATTTTATGTGTTGCGCGGAATGAAGCTGATTGGAAATGATTTTACTGCACAATTAAAAAATACTATTGCATTGCTTGACACAGAAGAGGAAAACACAAAAAAGGATTCGCGTGCTCTTGCAGAAAAACTGATTGGAAAAATACCTGCAATTTATTCAGCTGCAAACTATGAAGGAGTGGCAGTGCGTTTCCGCCAGCAAGTTGATGAAAACAGCAAGATGCTTTGCTGGCATCATGTGTTTCCGGAGATGAATCATAATGAATTGGTTGGATGGACAGAGAAGCATGATGATATCGCGGTGATTTTATTGCGAAACAATGATGATTATTCGCGTACACAAAAACGAATGGAAATATGCAAGGAAGTTTTTGAACGTTACACTCCGCACATTCATGAAATATGGAGCAAGGGAAATTCAATGATTGAAAAAGCATTCTATCTGATTCATTACACCGATTGGGTGACCTGGTATATTTCTGAAATAAAAAATATTGATTGCAGTGAAGTAAAAGTGATTGATTATCTGAAAGGAGAATTAGCTAAGGTTTGAAATGAAATGTGGTATTAATAGTGCGTCATTGCGAGGAACGAAGCAATCCCACGCTATGAAACAGATTGCTTCGTTCCTCGCAATGACGGTGCTCATTTCCTGCACCCAAAAATCATCAGAAGAAAAAACGGAGAAGTCAGATTCTGTAGTAACTAAAATTGAAGAGCATATTGCAGAAGCAACTGATACATCTCAAAAAAACGAGAAGCCACAAACTGTTAAAACAATTCCTCCGGGTGACACGCTTACACCGCCAAAAGTAAGTGTAGAAATTTTCAGCAACGATACAACAGCAGATGCGGCACTGAAAGGATATGGGTACAATATTTTAATGGATGGAAATATGTATGTTCATCAACCGCATATTCCTGCAGTTCCCGGCAATAAAGGATTTTCTACTGTTGCAGATGCAAAAAAAGCTGGTACACTAATTAAATATAAAGTGGAACATCATATTATGCCCCCAAGTGTAACGTTGGAGGAATTGGATAGTTTGGGAATTAACTGGAAATAAATCGTCATTGCGAGGAACGAAGCAATCTCCTCTATAAAACAGATTGCTTCGTTCCTCGCAATGACGAATCAAACATCATTTTTTACTTTCAAAATATTCCCTCACCACTTTTGCTTTTGCTTTTCCAACAACACTTTCTATTTCTTCATTGGTTGCTTCGCGAATTTTTTTTACTGAGCGAAAATGTCGCAGCATGGTCTGTGCAGTTGCATCACCAATTCCTTTTATATCGGATAACTCTGTTTTGATAACTCCTTTACTTCTTTTATTACGATGATGTGTAATTCCAAAACGGTGTACCTCATCACGCAACTGTTGTATAATTCTTAATGTCTCTCCTCTCTTGTCAAGATACATTGGCAACGGATCTCCAGGATAATAAATCTCTTCTAATTTTTTTGCGATACCGATTACACTTATTTGTCCGCGCAGATTTAATTTTTCCAGACTGTTTAATGCAGCACTCAGCTGTCCTTTTCCTCCATCAATCACGATCAATTGTGGAAGAGGTTGTTGTTCTTCTGTCAATCTTTTATACCTACGGTAAATAACTTCTTCCATGCTTGCAAAATCATCAGGACCTTCCACGGTTTTAATATTGAAATGACGGTAATCGCTTTTACTCGGTCTTCCATTTTTAAAAACACTCATAGCTGCTACTGCATAATCACCTTGTATGTTAGAATTATCAAAACACTCGATATGATAAGGTTTTTGCGGAAGCCTTAAATCTTTTTGCATCTGTATCATCAAGCGTTCAATGCGGTGTTCAGGATTTAATTTATCCTGCTGATCTAATTTATCTTTCATGTAAAAGCGTGCATTCTTTTCTGAAAGATCAAGCAACTTTTTTTTATCACCGATTTTAGGAATGGTAATTTCTATATCCGGCATCTCTACATCCGGCTCAACCGAAGTAATAATTTCTTTCGACTGGCTGTTATACCGTTCACGCAATTCTGCAATTGCAAGTGCTATCAATTCTGATTGTGTTTCTTCCAGCTTGCGTTTCATTTCTAAGGTGATGGATTGAACAATTGCTCCGTTCATCACTTTCATATAATTCACAAATACACCCGACTCTTCATCTACCAGAGAAAACACATCTACATTATGGATGCTTGCATTTACAACCACTGATTTACCTTTATACTTCTCTAATAATTCAATTTTATTTTTAAGTATTTGCGCCTCTTCAAACTCATATCTCGAAGCGTGTTCTTTCATTAAAATTCCTAAATGCTGTAACACCGTATTAATGTTGCCTTTCAGAATTTCTTTAATGTCACTGATTGAAGCATCGTAATCTTCTTTACTCTGCAAACCTTCACACGGGCCTTTGCAGTTGCCAATATGATATTCCAGGCAGATCTTAAATTTTTTCTTTGCAATATTTTCAGGAGTGAGTGGAAGGTTACACGTTCGGAGTTTAAAAAGCTGACCGATTAAATCAAGCAATGTATGAATAGTTGAAACGGATGGATAAGGTCCGAAGTAGAATGAACCATCTTTGATATAACGTCTTGTATAAAACACTCTTGGAAATTGTTCATTCTTCATCACAATCCACGGGTAGGTTTTATCATCCTTCAGATTGACATTATATTTTGGCTGGTGTTTCTTGATTAAATTATTTTCCAGCAACAGCGCATCCATCTCGCTGTCAACAATAATTACTTTGATGTCAGTGATCTGTCTCACCAACCGTGCAGTGCGGCTGCTTTCATAAAGTTGTTTATTGAAATAACTGCTGACACGTTTCTTTAAACTCTTGGCTTTACCAATGTAAATCAATTCACCTTCGTTGCCATAGTATTGATATACGCCAGGCTTATCAGGCAGTGTGCTGATAATTGTTTTAACGTGATCGGAATTGCTTTTCATTTTTAACGTAACCCTCCGAGGTTTTAAAAACCTCGGAGGGTTTACAATTTTATTATTTTATCCAGTTCAAAATTCGCTCCGCGGCAAGCGAAGGAGAAACGTTATGCATGCAATTACATTGCGAAGGATTGTTTTTACAATCAATGCATGTTTTCTCACTGCAAAGGTAAGATGCATTTTCACCAAGAGGAGCCCAGCGGCCGGGATGCATAGGTTTAATTGGCGGATAAATTCCGATCGTTTGTTTTCCTAAAGCGGCTGCAATGTGCAGAGGACCTGTGCTGGCTGCAACAATTCCATCACACCCATTTATAAAACTGATCAACTCTTCAAGATTCATCGTGCCCGTTACGTCAGTTACTTTGGCTGGTAAAGTTGCCGTCCAGTCTTTCAATAATTCTTTTTCCTTTTCTGAACCAGTAATAAAAATTTTGACCGGATACGGAAGTAATAAATCAATGAGTTTACTGTAATTATCCAAACCCCATTCACGTGCACTTCCATGTGATTTCGGATGGAGAATTAATTTGTATTCCAGAGTACTCAAAAGCAAATCAAATTTTTCCGGTGGCGTTGCAGGTTTATTTAATCCATAAAATGAAACCAGATCATGTAATGATGGTTGAAGCTTTACACCCAAACCTTCAAATAGTTTTACATTGAGTTGCGCTTCATGCAAATTTGCTTTTCTCCTGCTGAAATGAATGAGCTTGTTGCAGGAAAACAAATGATAGAAACGATGTGAGGTTCCAATGCGTAAAGGAATTCTTGCCCGTCTTGCTGCCTGTGCAATAGTTCTCCGGGGAAAAACATGTAATATCACATCTGCATGCTGAGCGAAAAGAAATTCAGCCTGATCAACTTCGTTTAGCTTATCAAACTCATCATAATTGATAAATGAATCAATATGAGATGAGAGAGTAATTACGGGTTGTGTATATGTTTTTCCGAAAAAGATTATGTGCGTATCTGCGCCTTCATATTTTTTTATTAAACCACAAAGTGGCAGCGTGAGCACAACATCACCGATAGCATCAGTGCGGCTGATAATAATGCGTTTCATTTTTTTTGCTGCAACATCCACAATTTTACATATTTATAAAAAGTAGCTTGCGCGGAAATACGGCATATTATAAAGCCATATACTCCATCTAAAAAACCTAATTGAAAAACATAACTTTTAAAAAATTTAATCATTGGACTAAATAATATTTTCAGCTGGTTACTACGCATTCCTTTTTCAAAAGCTGATTGTGCTGTGAGTGTTGTAAACCGATCAGCCTGTTGAATGTGTTCAGAAATTGAATAATAACTGTAATGCAACAAATCACCTTTTATATGTTTGACAGCCGTTGGTTTTGGAAAAAGTTCTTCATGGATAATTCCTTGCCAGGATAAAATTTTCCTGTTATACAAGCGAACTTTTACATCCGGATACCATCCACAATGCCGGATCCATTTTCCACAATAATTAGTGAGCCTGTTGAAAGAAATGGCATTTTCATAACCTGCTTGCTTTTGCTGAATAATTGAATTTGTCAATTGATCCGATAATGCTTCATCCGCGTCAAGCGCAAGTATCCAGTCATTTTGTGCAATGGCTGCAGCATGATTTCGAGCCGCAGCATATCCTTCCCAGTTTTTATAAACAAAATTTACATTAAAACTTTTGCAGATGCTTTCGGTTTCATCATTAGATCCTGAATCCACCACCACAACTTCATCAGCCACCTTTTTAATGCTTTCAAGACAACGTGCAATGTTCCGTTCTTCGTTTTTTGTGATGATAGTGACTGTTAGCTTTTGCACAATGCAAATTAAGCATAAAAAAACAGGCTCTTGATTCAGCCTGTTCTTATATGATCGAATAATATCTCTTAGATTAATTCATGTTGTAAATCAGATGTGGCCTTTTTTTTCTCCTTGTACCACCTGAAGAAAAAGGTTATTCCAAGTGCTGCAACCGAACTCAAACCAATACCCTCAGATGCAATAAACATAGGCGCACTGAATTTTCCAAACGCAAGCGAACCGGGATACATTTCAGTAAATGTGTCAATAATAAAAGGGTCAACTATCGAATAGACATAAATAAATGCTCCAAAAAATACAAAGGAGAGTGTACTGGTTAGAAATATAATTGCCATCTCCAGAAAAAATTTGGGCTGTCTTCCGTTAATTACTGTTGCCTGTTTTAATGCGAAGAAACTCACAATACACATTGCTATGTAGTTAAAGAATCTTAGCTCTGTTATATGGGCTAACCCTACCAACCTCATCAGGAGGAAATATCCCGCATAAATTACACTGCCTATTAAACCATATTTGGCACATGTAGCAAGCATTTGCCTGTTGTTCATGTTATGCATTATTGATGTTCTCATGAATAAAGAAGTCTAAAATTGTATGCCATTGATTTATGCACCAATAACAGCTGTAATATAAAATCCGTTAATAAGTTAATGAGAAAATGTTTGCCCATAATGAAACTTAATCGCTGCTTGGAATTATTTTTGACCCATGATAAAAATAAAACGGATAATGAAAAAATTTCTCATGCTTCTCTTAATCACAGGCATGTTTTCATCCTGTGTAACACGCAAAAAGTATAAACAACTGGAAGGCAACAACATTTCTCTTCGCAGCCGCGCTGATGCATGTGCCTCTGAACTTTCAGCCATGAATGCAGAATTGGTAAACCAGAAAACCAAAAATCAAAGCTTAATGGATGAAATTGATCATTTAAAGAAAACAAATACAAATCTTCTGGATCGAATGGCTGATCTTTCAATCATCAGTAAAACAGAATCAGAGAATATTAAAAAATCCCTTGAAGCCATCAACAGTCAGAATCAACAGATTTATGATTTGAATGCTTCCATCCGACAGAAAGATTCCCTCAACCTTGCATTGGTAATGAATCTGAAACGTTCACTTGCGGATGTGAATGATCAGGATGTGAATATTGAAGTAAAGAAAGGCGTGGTTTACATTTCGATATCTGATAAGATGTTGTTCAAATCAGGAAGCTATAAAATTAATGCTACTGCTGAAAGCGTTCTTGGTAAAATTGCAAGTGTAGTGAATGACCGTAAAGAACTTGATATATTAGTGGAAGGTCATACGGATAATGTGCCAATCGCAACAGCATGTATTGAAGATAATTGGGACCTGAGTGCAAAGCGAGCTACGGAAGTAGTGAGAACCTTGCAAAAGAAATTTAAAGTAGCGCCTGAACGTATGACTGCCGGAGGCCGTTCAGAATATGTTAACAAGAGTGATAATACAACAGCAGTAGGCCGTAGTTTGAACCGCAGAACAGAGATAATTATACTCCCAAAACTCGATCAGTTTTTTCAGTTGCTTGAGCCGGGAAAAAAATAAATTTAAATTTTATTTAGGATTAAAGCCGGAGTAATTCCGGCTTTTGTTTTTTGAAATAATGAGATGATAGTTCACAATTAACTTTATGAATGCGCAGTTAAAAAAGCAGCACACACATCCTTTAATGTTTTATCCAGTGGCCTGAATTTATAACCCAAAGCACTTTCAATTTTTTGTGTTGAATAAAAATATTTTTTGTGTGCGGTACGTGCAGTTTCCCTCGTTACAAGTGGCGTATTGTTTAAGAAAATTTGTTTTATTGCTTCCACACGCCATGCAATTTCAGAAAGAAATGGTGAAGCATAAATTACAGGCGGCTTTTTATTTAACAGCATTGCAACCCGTTTAAAAAAATATTCATAGCTCTTGCTTTCAGCATTTAAAAGAAAACGTTCATTCGATATATTGCTGTTCATTAATTCTATCATGATAGTCGCTACATCACGCACATCAATAAATCCTGCCACTCCTTTGGTATAAAAATGCAAACCCTGCCAAACCTGCTGCAACATTCTGTTGCTTCCTGTATCCCAATTACCGGTACCCAGTATGATGGATGGATTTACAATCACTGCATTTAAGCCTTCTGCAATTCCTCTCCATACTTCGCGTTCAGCACCATATTTACTAATTGCATAATTTGAATTATCCACTGACGATTGCCAATGTGTTTCTTCATCAATTAAATGATCAGTTGTATTACGTCCTAATGCAGCCACAGAACTAGTGTAACATAATTTCTGCACATTCAATTTTAGACAGGTGTTAACAATATTTGCTGTACCTTCAATATTAGTATGCAGCATTTTTTTTGATTCGTGCGGAGCAAAAGAAATCATGGCTGCACAATGGTAAACCTGTTTTGCATTTTGCAGACATTCTTCCACTGATTCAATATCCGTAATATCACCATCCACCCATTCAATTTTTTTTGATGAAACACCATTTGATGAAAACAAATAATTGAATGCTTTCATATTCGAAGAACTGCGTTTTAATGCCCTGATGTGCAACTCTTTTTTTGCCAGTTGCAAAAGCAAATGCGAGCCAACTAAACCTGTTCCTCCTGTTACAACAATCATAAAATTTTGTGGATGCAAGATTAAATAAAACCATTCAGAGCTCAGTCTGAAAAAAATTATGACTAACTAATTCACTTTATATTTGAGCAATTAAAAATAAATATTGAAATGAATTTTGTTGATGAACTGAAATGGCGTGGAATGTTACAGGACAGTATGCCAGGAACTGATGAACTGTTGAAAAAAGAAGTTGTTACTGCGTACATTGGATTTGATCCCACTGCCGATTCATTGCACGTGGGAAGCCTTGCACAGATTATGTTGCTTATGCATTTTCAGAAATCAGGTCACAAACCTATTGCTCTTGTAGGGGGTGCAACAGGAATGATTGGCGACCCATCAGGAAAATTAGAAGAAAGAAAATTGTTAACCGTTGAAGACATTAACAAAAATCTTTTGGGAATTAAAACTCAATTAGAAAAATTTCTTGACTTTGATTTGAAATCAAACCCTGCTGAAATAGTCAATAATTATGATTGGTTTAAAGATATTCACACGATAGATTTTTTACGCGATGTAGGGAAATATCTCACGGTAAGTTATTTATTAAATAAAGGTTTTGTAAAAGATCGGCTCGCACAGGAACAGGATTTATCTTTCACCGAGTTTAATTATATCCTGATGCAAGCCTATGATTTTTTGTGGTTATACCAAAATAAAAACTGCAAGCTGCAAATGGGAGGATCGGATCAATGGGGAAATATTACAGCTGGAACAGAACTCATCAGAAAAAAATTACGTGGTGAAGCTTTTGGACTAACGATTAAATTAATTATTAAAGCAGATGGAACTAAATTCGGTAAAACAGAATCAGGAAATATCTGGCTCGACCGTAATAAAACTTCTCCTTATAAATTTTACCAGTTCTGGCTGAATGCAAGTGATGAGGATGCAAAAAATTACATCCGCATTTTTACTTTATTGAATAAAGAAGAGATAGAAACATTGGAAACAGAACATGCCAAGGCTCCGCATTTACGCATGTTGCAAAAAACGCTTGCAAAAGATGTTACGATCCGTGTTCACTGTGCAGATGATTATAATGCAGCCGTAGAAGCTTCTGAAATTTTGTTTGGCAGTTCAACCACTGAAGCTTTAAAAAAATTAGATGAGGAAACTTTATTAAGCGTTTTTGATGGAGTACCTCAGATGAAAATTTTAAAAAGTGATTTAGAAGCCAATATCAATGCTGTGGATTTACTCACAGAAAAAGCGAAAGTGTTTGCATCAAAAAGAGAGGCACGTGAAATGATTCAGGCGGGAGGAGCTAGTTTTAACAAAACAAAAATTGCAGATGCAAACCAGTTAGTGAATACAGATGTTTTGCTTAACGGAAAATATATACTGGTGCAGAAGGGAAAGAAAAATTATTTTTTGCTGATCGCTGAATAGCTTTATAACCCAGTCTTATTATTTTTCTTGTTCCACAAAAAAAGAAAGCCGATTCCCAGGATTATTGCAATTGAAAAAATAAAATTGGTGAGTAACATGCTTGTATCGTTGGCTGTTAACGATTCGCCTCCTCTTCTGAGTTTAAACATAAGGACTGATAAAACAGTTCCTGCAAAAACAGAAATTACAATAATGGTAACGCGCCTTTTATTACTTATCATACCGCAAATTTAATGCTTATTCAACCATCAGATTACAACCTCTCAAATCACTGTTATCAAAACGACCAAGCACTTCAAAACTTCCATCATTATATAATTTTCCCAAATCCTGGGTTGCAATAAATGCACAGGAATAAATATTTGCAAGATCAATCACATTAATTCCTCCTGTTGAATTCGTGTTTAAATAAAACCGTGGATCATTCATATCACGGATTAAAATTTTCATCCATGATGGTGTGTGATAAATTCCGTTTCCTTTTGAATAAGCCTGTGAAAGCAGTTCTGTCATTCCATATTCAGAATGAATTCGTTCCACATTAAACGCACTTCGCAAAACAGAATGCAACTCATCACGAACCATTTCTTTTCTTTTTCCTTTCATTCCACCTGTTTCCATAATAATTAATTCAGGGAAGTGAATTGGAAATTGTTCTGCCATGTCAAGCAAAGCATAGGTTACACCCAATAAAATTGTCTTTTGTTTTTGATCACGAAGTGTTTTTAATTTTTCAGCAAGCGCTTTGTATTCACTCAGGTAAAAGCCGCTTGATGGATGTTTGCTTTGTTTAATTAAATCATCTGCCATAAATACCAATGAGGAATCATCTCTTTCAAGATAAGAAGGAAGTAAAGCAAGGAAACAATATTGAGAAGGTTCGCCATAAAATTTTTTAAAACATTCCAGAAAACTTTTTCTGTAAACCTTCACATCTGCAACATAATGTTGTGAAGTAATTGCTCCTGTTGTTCCGCTGCTTTTAAATATAATCTCCGTATCTTTTTTTTTGCTGATTACATTATGAGTTTTAAAAAAACCGATTGGTAAAAACGGAATGTTTTCTATATTATTGATTGATTTATAATCTAAAGAAAGTGCTTTTACGAAATCGGAATATACCTCAACATTTTCAGCCTGGTAATGAAATAACGCTAATGCTTTCGTTTCAAATTCAGCATGGCTTCTAATGGAAAAAATGGTTTCAGCAAAATCTCTCATATCAAATGTCTGTTCTCTTAAAACTGCTGAATCCGTATCTTTGCAATTGACAAAGTTAGATGTTTAGTTCTTTTTGTTTTATTAATGAATACAGAAAAAATGACCGCAGAAAATAAGGTAAAACCCATTGTTGTTTACGCTGAGCTTACTCCCAATCCCAACAGTATAAAATTTGTTGCTGATGTTATGTTGCTCGAAGGCGGAACAGTTGAATATAATTCAAAATCTGAAGCTATCAATTGTCCTTTGGCTGCTCAGTTATTTGATTTTACCGGAGTAAAAAAAGTTTTTATCACTTCCAATTTTATAACCATTAACAAAACTGCTGAGATAGACTGGTTTGATATCTCCAATATTCTTCGTGAATTTATCCGAGGGTTTTTAATGAGTGGTGAAAAATTATTTATCGGATCTCCTTTTGATGCCAATCATATTCCTGAAAAAAAGAAAGAAGAAAAAATTGAAGTTGATAGTATTATACCAACGCAACAAAAACAAGTGACGGTAGTTGAAAGTGATCCTGAAGCTGAGAAGAAAATTTTAGAAATTTTAGAAGAGTACGTTCGTCCTGCAGTGGAAGGTGATGGAGGTGCAATTCATTTTCAATCTTATCAAAATGGAGTTGTAAATGTTGTTTTAAAAGGAAGCTGCAGCGGCTGTCCTTCATCAACAGTTACTTTAAAAGCAGGGATTGAAAATTTATTAAAACGCATGGTTCCTGGTGTGACCGAAGTAGTGGCTGTTGGAGAATAAGCAAAATTTATTTTTTATAACAGCGTCAGATTAATCTTTTAATCACTTCGTGTGCATCTTCTTTTTCCGAATCATATTCGGTAATCACAGCATCTTTTCCAGGACGGTTAAGAACAAGTATTCGGCAGTTACCCGGTTCATTAGGATCGAGATATAATTCAAAATGATAATTAACATTGTTGATTGTAATATCTCCTTCGTGCATACGCTGCTTGCCAACCAACTCTTCCATAAATAATATCAAATAAAAAATATGCCTTAATTATTAAAAGCAAAACATAAGCATTTATAAATTTACAGTAACACCTGCAAATTTTTTATAAACATAATCTGATATGGTTGATAAGCATTGATTCATCTTAGCAAAATCTTTTCCTTTGGTCATCACCACCAGCAAGTAAGGATTATTATTTAAGTAAAAAACTCCTCCTTCATGTAACTGTACCTCTCCTCCTGTTATACCACTTTCCCCAAACTTATGTGCAACTTTTACACCTTCAGGTATAGCGCTTGATAAACCTTTTTTGAACTTAGCCTCGGTAAGAAGATTTAATCCATATTCCGACAGGTTATGATTAAGATAAGATCCATTAAAAAGTATGCGGAAGAATTTTGCATAATCTTTGACTCTTACAGGATATTGCTTATCGCCAGCTTCGGGTTCGGGTAGATTAAGATCTGAAAAAAGTTTTTTTAAAGTCGCTACGTTTAAATCCGCATTTAAAAGAGTAACCGCATCATTATCTGAATTAATAATCATCCTTTCCAGCAAATTCCGTATAGTATATTTGTTGCCCGGAATAAGGGTATCTTCCACAAAATTTTGTAAAGGCATTTGAGGGGCATGACCAGTAAAAAGAATTTTTTTATCTAATAGTCCAGGCGAAGTTTCCAATTGTTTAAGATAAGTTATCAGAATAGGAACTTTCATTAAACTTCCTGGCTGGTATTCTTCTTCTCCATTAATTACTAACCAGCTTCCATCGGAAAATTTTCTCAAATAAATTGAAGCAGTGGAAATATTACCATATTGCTCTTGTTGATGAATAATATCCAGAAGTGAGGCTTTTGTTTCTTCCAGGTCACTTGATTCATGATCAATATCTGCAAGCAAGATTGGCTTAACCAATTCGAAATCTTTCAGCCTTAAGATATTCATGCTGCTTAGACATCCTGCATTTTGTGTGGTTTCAACCATAGTGGTGGTTGCAGCAGCTTTACTTAAAGGAGAAATAAAATAAATTATTACCAGTGTAAATGCAAGTACGACTGTAAAGAAATAGAATGGGATTTTTGCCAGGAATACATTCCGAAGCAAAGAAATAAATGAAGACATAATAAATTGTTTTGGATAACAAATATAGGAAATAATTCGCCAAAATCAATTAATTATAGGTGAATATAATATATTGTTAGGTAATAAAAACATGAATATTATATAGTTTTCTTAGCAGGTCAGGCAATAAAATCATGCTTTATACAAAGGCGTATTATTCATAATAAAAAGGCTTTAATTTGTATAATGTCATTCGTATCAATAAAGCAGAGTTTAACAGGAGAAGAATTCATTTTTTGGATTAAACATAATTAATAACGCAACTGGAATTACTTGATATCACTCTTCTGTTTATCCCTCCATAATTTATGAAAACTTAGCATGTCCAAATTGGCTTCCGATCTTATTCACCGCTTTATAAAAGCCCTTAGCCCGGCTGAAAAAAGGTATTTTAAACTATTTGCATCACGCCATACTATCGGAAATAAAAACGAATACCTGCGGATGTTCGAGTCTATTGACAAGATGAAAAATTATGATGATGTTTTATTGCGAAAAACATTTAAACAGCTGAAAGCAGCCAACTCTTTTGCAATTGCAAAAAACCGTTTGTATGAAACCATTCTGAGAAGTCTTGATTCCTTTCATTCTGAAAGCTCAGTGGATGTTCAACTGAGAAGTTTCCTTCACTATGCTGAAATTCTTTTTAAAAAATCATTGTATGATGAATGTGGAAAGATGCTAAACAAGGCCAAAAAAATTGCTGTTAAATATGAGAAACATTCTGTGCTGATCGATATTTACAAATGGCAGAAAAAATTATTAGAGAAGGATGGTTATGCAACAATTAATGATGATGACCTTAAACATTTGCTGGAAGAAGATCTTCTTACACTTGAAAAAATTAATAACTATTGTGAGTTCTGGTACATCAAAAGCCGCTTGATCTTAATGCTTAATCGTTACGGTAAAGTGCGCGATCTAAAAGAGCTTGAAAATTTTAAAACGATTATTGATAATATTTTGATGAAGAGTGAAGACAAAGCATTGTCTTATGAAACCCGCTATCTCTATTATCATATCTATAGTGCTTATTATTTTGGATTAGGAGATTATCATAACAGCTACAATTATATTTTAAAACATCTTCAGCTTATTGAATTAAATGCGGAGCTGATACAGGATGAGCCGAATAAATATTTTGCTGTGTTAAGTAATATGATTTATCTCTGTTCGCAGCTTAACAAACAAAAGGAAATTCCTTCATGGCTGAAGAAGTTAAGAAATATTTCTAACGTGGCAGGTAAGAAAATGACAGAGGATTTAGCTATTAAACTTTTTTCTACTTCAATGAGTGCTGAACTCAGCTTATATATTCAGGGCGGACGATTTGAAGAAGCATTGAAATTGATAGAACCAATAGATGCGGGGTTGAAAAAATTTAAAGGAGGAATGAGTAAAGTGCGCGAAGCATATTTCTATTTTACTATTGCCATAGTATATTTTGCTTTAGGTGATTTTACACTTTCATTGCGATGGTTAAACAGGTTGCTTAACGATAGTGAATTGGATGCCAACCAGGACATACATTCCCTTGCACGAATTCTTGATTTAGTAGTACACCTTGAAATGGGAAACAAGGAATTAATTCCTTACACACTCCGTTCTGTGTTACGTTATCTTGATAAACGCAAACGCATGTTCCGCTTTGAAACTATATTTCTTGAGTTCATAAAAAAAATTGCACGCTCGCGAACCAATGCTGACACCATGACTTCATTTATTGAATTGCAAAGAGAATTAAAAATTATTGCTGAAGATGCGTACGAACGGCAGGTGTTTGAGCAATTTGATTTTTTAAGTTGGGTAGAGAGTAAAATTCATAATCTTTCATTTGCTGATGTTGTTAAACAGAAATTAAAAAATAAAAAAGTTTTACATTAATCTTTTCAAAAGATACTTTTGTTTGATGCAATCAGACAAACTTTTTACCAACAAACTCATTCATGAACGAAGCCCTTATTTGCAGCAGCATGCGCACAATCCTGTGCAGTGGTATCCATGGGGAAATGAGGCATTAGAAAAAGCAAAGAGCGATGACAAGCTGATCATTATCAGCATCGGATATTCTACCTGTCACTGGTGCCATGTGATGGAAAGGGAAAGTTTTGAAAACGAAGAGACAGCTGCCATCATGAATAAATATTTTGTGTGCATTAAAGTAGATCGCGAAGAGCGGCCGGATATTGACCAGGTTTATATGGATGCTGTTCAGTTAATGACCGGTCATGGTGGCTGGCCTCTCAACTGTATTACGCTTCCTGATCAACGACCCATTTACGGAGCCACTTATTTTCCGCGTGCTCAATGGCATGATGTGCTTTTGCAGCTTGCGAATTTTTACACCACTGATCGTGAAAAATGTATTCAATATGCAGAAGAACTTACGCAAGGTATCCATCGGATGGAAGGCATCGGTTCAAAGCCAAATGAAAATAAACTTGCAACTATTAATTTGAAATCAATTTTTGAAAGCTGGAGCAAACAGTTTGATGAAACTTACGGAGGCCCAAGTCGTGTACCAAAGTTTCCTTTACCAAACACCTATGAATTTTTGCTGCAGCTGCTTTATCATTCGCAACAACAAAATATTTTATCAGAAGATCAAAATCAGCTTTTAAAAAAACATATACAACTCACGCTGAAACAAATTGCTTATGGAGGAATTTATGATCAGTTAGGCGGAGGATTTGCCCGCTACTCAACAGATATGGAATGGAAAATTCCACATTTCGAAAAGATGTTGTATGACAATGCGCAATTAGTAAGCTTGTATTCCAATGCATATAAATATATGCCTGATGAGCTGTATAGAAACATTGTTAAAGAAACAGTTGATTTTATTGCACGTGAATTAACATCATCTGAAGGCGGTTTTTATTCCGCATTGGATGCAGACAGTGAAGGTGAAGAAGGAAAGTTTTATGTATGGACAAAAGAGGAAATTGAAAAAGAGCTTGGAGTAAACGCACTTATTTTTAAAAATTATTTTAACGTTAACGAAAAAGGATATTGGGAAAATGAAAACTATATTTTACTGCGAAATGAATCCGATGCAACAATTGCTCAAAGACATCACCTGAGTGTGGAACAACTTCAAAAAATAATTGCAGAATGCAAACAACAATTAATGAAAGTTCGTGAAAAACGTATCCGTCCCGGATTGGATAACAAACGAATTTGTTCATGGAATGCTTTAATGATGAAAGGATATCTGGATGCTTACACAGCATTGGATCAAATCGCATATTTGAAAACCACACAACTCAATGCTGAATTTATTTTAAAACATTTATCATCACATGATGGCGGATTATTAAGGCATGCAGGTCATAATGGAGAAGCGTTTTTAGATGACTATGCTTTTAGTATTGAAGCATTCATCAGCTTATATCAGTGTACATTTAATGAATCCTATTTAAAACAAGCACACACATGGACTGAATATGTATTGAAAAATTTCTTTGATAAAGCAAGTGGTTTGTTTTATTATACTTCTTCAAATGGTGAAACATTGATAGCAAGAAAATTTGAATTACAGGATAATGTTATTCCTTCCAGTAATTCAGCTATGGCAAAAAACTTATTTATTCTTTCGCGGTATTTTACATTAACCGAATATGAAACGATAGCGCAAAAAATGTTATTGCATCTGATTAAAGAAGTTGAAATGCACACTCCATGGTACAGTAACTGGGGGCAGTTTGCGATGTATGTAAATAATAATTTTTATGAAGTCTGTATCTGCGGATCAAAAGCAAAAATTTTAAATCAGGATTTTTTAAAATCATATTATCCAAACTTACTTATTGCCGGAGCTGAAAAAGAAAGTGACTTGCCGATTTTAAAAAACAAAATTATTGACAACGAAAATTTAATTTATGTATGCACCAATAATGCTTGTCTCGCTCCTGCTAAAAGTGTAAACGAAGCATTAAGTTTGATCAATGTTAAAGAATAAAATATTTTCTATTATCATAAAACTGCTAACTGATTTAATTTATTTAAAATAAAAAAATCAAAGTTAGTTTGAGAAAATATTATTTCATTGTTTTGATTAACGAAACATTTTAATCGTTCACATTTTTTAATTTACATCAACAAAAAAATTTTATTTGTTTAACATTTTGTTGTTAATAAATCATTTCGCTGTTAGTAAAAAACAAAAAATTACCTTTTACATTTACCCAATCTAAATCTTAAAAAATGGCAACAAAAAAGAAAGCAGCTAAAAAAGCGGCTAAAAAAGGTGGAGCTAAAAAAGCAGTAAAAAAAACTGCTAAGAAAGCTGCAAAAAAAAGGTAGTAATTAATTACCTGAATTACCAGAACCCGGCACAATTGCCGGGTTCTTTATTTTACATCATCAACCAACTATATTTTTTTTCTGTTTTTGTTTTTTACAAAAATGATTTACTCTCATCTATACATAATATATCACGATGTATTTTGATTTCTGTTATCAAGAAATAAGTGATTCAAAAATTTTGTGATCAATGTTCAGATACTAAATTTCACTTTTATTTTCAAGCTCAATGATGCGCACATCATCTTTTGTCGTTTACAAAACTTCATTTGTCGAAATACAAATTACTCTTTTAGTATTGTGATTACATTTGAGCAAAATCAAAAACTCCTCTATAATGAAACATTTAATCAGAAGTACGATCGTAACTTCAATTGCATTTTTGTTTGCCTGCCAATCTTCAAATGAGAAGAAACAAGGAGAGCAAAAAGATATTCTCATTGCAAATATGGATACAACAGTGAATCCTGCAGAAGATTTTTTCAGTTATGCATGTGGCCGTTGGGTTAAAGAAAATCCTATTCCATCCAATGAAAAGGGCTGGGGCATCTGGACAAGCGTCCGTAATGAAACATTGGACAGAATGAAAAAAATTAGCGAAGAAACTGCTGCTGATAAAAACGCAGCCAAAGGAAGTAACACACAGAAGATTGGTGATTTTTATTTTGCAGGAATGGATACACTAAGCATTGAACAAAATGGTATTAAACCTTTGCAACCGGAGCTTGATCGTATTAACAATATAAAAGACATCAGTGGTGTGATGAATGTAGTTGCGTTATATCAAACTTATGGTGTGCAACCATTGTTTGCTCCTTTTGCAACACAGGATGAAAAAAACAGTGAGACAGTTACATTGCATTTTTATCAGGGAGGAATTGGTTTACCTGATCGTGATTATTATTTTAATACAGATGAACGCACACGAAAGATTCGCGAGGAATATCCTAATCATGTTGCAAAAATGCTGGAGCTGAGTGGATCGGATGAAGCAAATGCAAAAAAACAAAGTGCTGCCATCATGAAAATTGAAACTGATCTTGCCAAAGCATCGCGAAAGATCGAAGACTTACGTGATCCTTACAAGAACTATAATAAAATGTCAATTGAAGGAGTAAGTAAATTAGCTCCCACTGCTGATTGGAAAACTTTACTCACTGCAATGAATATCCATGTTGATTCAATCGTTGTAGGACAACCGGAATTTTATCAGCAGGTGGAGAAAGAATTAAAAAGCGTTTCAATAGATGACTGGAAAGCCTATTTACGCTGGCATTTGCTTAACACATTTGCTCCGCAATTAAATGATGCATTTAACAAAGAGAATTTTCGTTTTTTTGGAACTGTACTTTCAGGTGTGAAGGAACAGCGACCAAGATGGAAACGTGTACTTGATGAAGAAGAAGGAGCCATCGGTGATGCACTGGGTCAATTGTATGTAGAGAAATATGTTTCTTCTTCTGTGAAAGAAAGGTATTCAAAACTTACGGATGATATTTTTAATGCTTACCAGCAACGGATAAAAACATTGGACTGGATGAGTGATACTACCAAACAACGTGCATTGGTTAAGCTGAACAGTGTGATGAAAAAAGTTTCTTATCCTGATAAATGGAAAGATTATTCCAATCTTGAAATTGACCGGAGTTCTTATGCAATGAATACACTTCGTTCCAACGTTTGGCATTTCAATTATCAGATTAATAAAATCGGAAAGCCGGTTGACCGAACTGAATGGGACATGACACCGCAGACTTACAATGCCTATTATAATCCATCCAATAATGAAATTGTTTTACCCGCTGCAATTTTTATTATTCCTGATTTACCTGATTCATTGGCTGATGATGCGATTATTTATGGATATGCAGGAGCATCTACTATTGGTCATGAAATAACGCATGGCTTCGATGACCAGGGACGGCAGTTTGATGAGAAAGGAAATCTGCATGACTGGTGGACGAAAAAAGATGGAGAGGAATACAATCAACGTGCGCAAAAAATCATTAATCAGTTTAATAAATTTAATGTATTAGACAGCATGCATGTAAATGGATCAGCAACGCAGGGAGAAAATATTGCTGACCTGGGTGGAGTTGTGTTGGGATTGGAAGCATTTAAACAAACAAAGCAATACAAGGAAGGAAAAAAAATAAACGGACTTACTCCCGTTCAACGTTATTTTTTAGGATTTGCTTTATCATGGTTAGGACATTTTCGTAATGAAACAATTGCAGTAAGACTGATGACTGATGTTCACTCACCAAACTTTCTTCGAGTGAACGGACCCGTTGCAAACATCCCTGAATTTTACGAAGCATTTAATGTAAAGCCCGGAGACAAAATGTATATGCCGGATAGTTTGAGAGTTAATATCTGGTAGTGGGGACGTCATGCTGAACTTGTTTCAGCATCTTTTACAAAGGTTACTGTAAGATGCTGAAACAAGTTCAGCATGACTGTTTAATACGAATATTATTTTTTTATTATTTCAAACAGGTCTTTAACAATTTTAGGATGTAAGCTTTTTCCGGCATGAAAAGGTATAACGAATCTCATTTTATCCTTCATGTAAATTCGGTGACTTCCTTTACTGCGAATGAGAATAAAGCCAGCCTGCAGTAAAAGGCTTTCAGCTTCTTTAGCATTCAAGATTGGTAACTTAGGCAACTGCTACTTCAAGTGTGGTGGTTACAAATTCTTTATTAAGAGAATCTTCGATTTCTTCCTTGCTCATCGTTTCTATGTACAATGCAACTGCTTCCTGCATATTGGCTTTAGCTTCTTCAAATGTTGCACCTTGTGTGTGACAACCCGGGAGTTCGGCACAAAAAACATAATAGCCATTTGAATCTTTCGAAAAAATTGCGTTTACTCTATAATTCATAATATCTATTTTATAATGCAAATTTAGGTTATACAATTAAACATTCAATGTATTCAAAGCCGCTATTCCATTCCTTTTCAGATATTCGTACCATTAACCCTCAGCACTTATGAATATCAAACAACGTCTTATCATCATGAATTTCCTGCAATTCTTTGTCTGGGGTTCATGGTTAATTTCTATTGGAAACTATCTGGGTGGCACACTCCATTTTAAAGGAGCACAAATAGGTGCAGTGTTTTCTACTCTCGGCATTGCTTCTTTATTTATGCCTGCATTGATGGGCATTGTTGCCGATAAGTGGATCAATGCGGAAAGAGTACTTGGGTTGTGTCATGTGATAGGAGCTATGCTTTTATATTATGCATCCACCATCACTGATCCTAATACATTTTTTTGGGTGATGCTGCTCAACTCTATGTTTTATATGCCAACCATTGCATTGAACAACACAGTATCCTACATCATCCTTGAACAGAAGGGATATGATATTGTAAAAGATTTCCCTCCGATAAGAGTGTGGGGAACCATCGGATTTATTGCAGCTATGTGGATTGTGGATTTTTTCGGTTGGACAAATTCTAACATGCAATTAATATTCAGTGCTGCGTCAGCTTTTGTATTGGGAATTTATGCCTTCACAGTTTCACAGTGTCCACCTGTTAAGTCAACTAAAGATGGTTCATTTTTTTCTTCTATGGGACTGGATGCATTTGTATTATTTAAGCAGCGTAAAATGTTTGTGTTCTTTTTGTTCGCCATGTTTCTGGGTGCTGCATTGCAAATTACAAATGCTTTTGGCGGATCGTTTTTAGAAAGTTTTAAATCAACATTGCCTGATTCGTTTGGCGTAAAGCATTCTAATCTTTTACTTTCTATTTCACAGATTTCCGAAACTCTTTTCATCCTTACAATCCCATTCTTCCTGCATAAATTCGGAATTAAAAAAGTAATGCTCATCAGCATCTTCGCCTGGGTTTTCAGGTTTGGATTGTTCGCAATCGGTGATCCCGGTCATGGCTTATGGCTGCTCATCCTTTCCATGATAATTTATGGAATGGCATTTGATTTTTTCAATATCTCCGGTTCTTTGTTTGTAGAAAAAGAATCTCCTTCCAATATGAGAGCAAGCGCACAGGGTTTATTTATGTTTATGACAAATGGTATCGGTGCAATGTGTGGAGGTTATCTAAGTGGATTGGTTGTTGACTATTATACCAGAATAGATTCTGTGACAAATGAAATTGTATCAAGAGACTGGCAAAGTATCTGGTTCAGCTTTGCAGGATATGCTTTAGTGTTAGGATTGATTTTTCCTTTTGTTTTCAAATACAAGCATGATCCGAAATGATGTGCTAATGTGCTGTTGAATGTGGATGTGCTGATAATGAAAACGTGCTAATGAGAATTAATACCATTGTGATTTCCATTAGCACATTAGTACATCAACAAATCAGCACAGTAATTACCTTTACCTCATGTTTCTTTACCTAAAGCTTTTTAAAGAAAGTGCATTGATGGCTTTCAATGCATTGGTGGTAAACAAACTCCGTACTTTTTTATCGTTGCTCGGAATTACCATCGGCATTTTTGCCATCATCAGTGTGTTTACTGCTGTGGATGGATTAGAGAACAACGTGAAGGGCAGTATCGAATCTCTTGGTAACAATGTTATCTACGTGGAGAAATGGCCATGGGCTTTTGGTGGTGATTATCCCTGGTGGAAATACTGGCAACGGCCTGTTACTTCTTATAAAGAAATGGAGCAGCTCAAAAACCGTTCGTCTTTGGCAGAAGGTTTTGCATTTATGGCATGGATAGGTAATCAAACTATCAAATACAAAAGCAACAGTGTGGAGAACTGCGACATTACTTTGGTTTCTCATACGTATGCAGATATAAACAGCTTTAATTTAAGCAACGGAAGATATTTTACAGAAGCAGAATCGGAAAGCGGTTACCCGGTTGCCATACTTGGTTGTGATGTGGACAAAAATTTATTTCCATTCGAAACATCTCTTGGCAAAAATGTAACCATGCGTGGCCGCAAACTGCAGGTGATCGGTGTGTTTGCCAAAGAAGGAGAAAGCATTATTGGTGACAGCCATGATAATACTATCGTTGTTCCTGTAAATTTTGCTCGCAAGATTCTTGACATACGCTCTGACCGTTTGAATCCTTTTATAATGGTGAAAGCAAAAGAAGGAATTTCAAATATAGAATTGATGGACGAGCTGAGGGGCAACATGCGTTCCATCCGCAGACTTCGTCCTGTGGAAGAAGACAATTTTGCATTGAATGAAACCAAATTGCTTTCCACACAAATTAGTGGATTGTTCAGTGCATTAAGTATGGCAGGTTGGATCATCGGTGGGTTTTCCATTCTTGTGGGAGGGTTTGGCATTGCCAACATTATGTTTGTATCTGTTAAAGAACGGACAGGAATCATTGGAATACAAAAGTCATTAGGAGCAAAAAATTATTTTATTCTCTTACAATTTTTAACTGAGGCAGTGGTGCTTTGTTTGATTGGCGGAGTGTTAGGTTTACTTCTTGTTTTTATCGCATCTGTTACAGCCTCTCAGGTAATGGACTTTGATATGCCACTTACAATTAATAATATAATTCTTGGATTAAGTGTGAGTGCAATTATTGGGATTGTGTCAGGATTTGTTCCTGCCTTCACTGCATCAAGGCTTGACCCGGTGGAAGCAATAAGAGCCAATGGATAAAAAATATAAATATCTGATCAACAATGAGGAAAAACTTAACATTTCTATTAATTCTTGGTTTTAAGCTTTGCTTTGCTCAATCTTTAATCAATTTTGCTGACAGCACTGCAACCTGGAGTGTGGCAAAAACATTTCCTGCCGGAACCATGCAGTTTCCAAGTTTTGCTGCTACTAAAACAAAAACTTACGGATACATTAGTGATACACTGATTGGAACATCATCATGGAATAAAATTTATTTCACAAACGACTCTGTTTTTTCCGTTGCCTCAAATAACACATTTGCTGGCTACATATCATCCGACAACGGTTTTGCTTTCTATATAGATACTTTATTTATCGTTGATACACTTTATAATTTTGATTTGCAAATTGGTGATTCGGTCAACTATGATTTCGGTGCAGGCGCATGTAACACTTACCTTTATGTTTCAACTGTTGACAGTATTGTTATTAATGGTGTTTATCACAAAAGATTTTTTTTCACCGAACCAGCCACATGCCCTAATGCTTTAACTTTATTAAATGAAGTGTGGATGGAAGGCATTGGTAGTATTCATGGACCTTTGTTTCCTCACAATCCAACAGTATTCTCGACTGAAAATTCTGATTCAATGCTGCTGACTTGTTTCAAACTAAACGATTCATTGACCTGGAGCAATCCAAATTATAGTGATTGTTACAACAACATTGTTTTATCAGTTCATGAACTGAATGAATCTAATAACGAAATATTAGTTTTTCCGAATCCCACCAGCGCTGTTTTGAAAATTGATTTACCAAATAATGCAGATAAGAATTTTCTTGTTTCAATTTTCGATATGCAAGGAAAAATGATTCGGCAAAAAAATTATAGATCAATTCCAATTATTATTGATGTTGAAACTTTGGAAAACAATTTTTATCTATTAAAGGTGGAATCTGAAAAAAGAATCTACAGAACAAAATTTAGCAAACAATAAAATTAATGATTTAAGTTTTTGAATTTTTCTAATTAACCAAAAGCAATTTGGTAACACAAGCATTTTGTCCTTCTGCATCAGTAGAAAAAACAAGATACACACCCGTTTGTACACGTTCGCCTTTCAAATTACGTCCGGTCCAGATTGCTTGTCCTCCTAATGACTTGCCTTCGTAAACCAATGTGCCGCTTACATCTGTTATCTTAATATTACTATTGGAAACAACACCTTTAATAGCAATAGGCCCATCATAATTTTCGCGCACAGGATTAGGATAAACAATTACATCCCCACACTTCTCTCCACCTTCAATGGCATCACTCTGATAAGAAACCAATCCCTTATCCGTTCCAATAAAAACCTCTCCTGATATTTTATTTATTGCCAGCGCGGTAACATTGTTTGAAAATATAGGACTGTTGTCAGGAGTGAAATGATACACCTGCGATTGTCCGTCAGGCGAGAAAAGATAAAGCCCCGAAGTTTGTGTTCCTACCCATTTCCTGTTTGCACCATCCACGGCAATGGCTGTTACGATTTCTGTTTCCAGCAAATACTGATAAGTATTATCCTGCTTAATAAGAATTTGCTGAGCATCATAATTACCACCACTGAACACAGCAGAGGGAGAATAAATTACAGCAATACCTTTGGCGGTACCCAGCCACAGCTGACCTTCTAAATCTTCAGCCATGCTGTACACATTTATATCAGGCAGATTGCCAGTGCCTTCTTCTCCGTTTAATAATTTGCTATGATCGTCAGAGGGATCACCCGGAGTTCCGTTGGTGTTCATCACGAATAAACCATCCGCACCATTACCATACATCTGCACCCATACCTGTCCGTAGGAGTCAACAAACAGTTCACCTGCAAAAGGAGTGGAGTTAATTGTTCCTGGAAAAGAAAAACGTTTCCATTCACCCGTAGCCAATCTTACATTCACAAATGCAGCCACGCCTGAATTCACCATCCACAAGTTTCCTTTATCATCATAGCTTAATCCCTGTACTTTCACCTGTCCGGTGTTACCCACCATTCGTTGCAATGTGCTGTTGTAATCGTAATAATATTTCTGTGCATCATTATCATAAAAATCCATCAGGCCATCACCGGCTGATCCGATATAAACATGCTTTGCATCAGAGGGATCCACTGCTAATGACATGTTATCAAAAAAGCCAGTGGAGTCAAACGCCACCACATTTTCCCTGGTATAAGAAGTCCAGCTTCTATCTTGTAGCTTAGAAATGCTTGCAGGGCGATAACCATTTGACCATTTAGGATCCTTTCCGGAATGCGTCACCCACAACAAATTATTCTGAATGCCAAGATCACTCACCAGACTGCTCACTGGCCCATTAGGATGTATCGTTTCAGTAGTTATACCATTCCATTTTATCAATCCTTTTTCATGATCTGCTACCCACATTATCTGCTGCGTATCTTTAAATGCATCACGGGTGATGGTTCCCGGATACACAGTGCTGTTAAATTGCTGAACGATAGAATTCAGATTTGCATCAAACACTCTCACACTATTTTCATTGGTAACAAGGAAGTCATTATTACTTACTCGAAAAGAATAATTATGCCTATTACCCGATACTGCAGGAAAATTATTTATCCAGTTAGTTTGATCAAACGCATACACCGCATCTGAAATATAATTTCCGCTGTTGTCTGTTACCACATAATTTGCAATTATGTAATTGGAGTAAGATTCGATAAGGTTAAAATATCCGTGCCCTGTTACAGGTGGAGTGATGGAATCCCATTCATTAAAATTATTGAGATTGCTGCTGTTAACAGGCGCACGCAGAATACCATTATCAGTGGCTGCATAAAACCAATTGGCATCAGTTACCACTTCATTAACATTTAAACTTGCCCCGTTGGGAGCGATGAAATAAGTATCTTTTATCTCCTGTTTCTCCAAATCAATTACCACAATACCAAAGCCACATCCTAAATAAGCATAACGCCCGTTCACCCGTATGCTGTTGATTGATTTATTACCCGGAATATTTTTTCTTTTAATATCAGAGAGATTGAAAACACTTCCATCATCATGAACTAAATCAATATTAGAATTGGTGTAAGCAATTATCAAGGTGTGATAGTCTCTGCTATATTCAATCGTGGAAACACCAAAATCATTTAACCCGCTTAATTTACTGAACCGTTGCAGGCTGTTGTCATCTTTCACATAAGCAAAAAGTCCGTCATCCGTAGCACAGAAAACTTTGTTGGTTCCATCAGCAAGCGTGCGTGCATGGAGATAAGGCAAATGTTCTGTCCATGTGCCAATAGCAAGAGATTGTGCATGGCTGTTGATGTTGAACAGAGTGATGATTATAAACAGATAAAATCTTTGCATGATAAGAATTAGTAGGGCTTTATTGAACTGTAATAATGCATGTTTATTGTGCATACAAAGGTGAAAAAATTAAACGCAGATTAGTAGATGGGAAGAGATTTAAATAAGATTGACTTAGGATAAAAAGTTGTTGTATGTTAATCTATTAACAATCCAGTCGTCCATCTTTAAGGGATGCATAATAAATTGCTACAAAGTCAGTCATTCTATAATCTTTAAAAATCTAATCTGTTCCCATCTTTGAATCTGCGTTCAAGCAATATGCCTTACTTTCGTGCTCCTCTAAAAATATATTATATGCTTCGTACAAATACCTGTGGTGAACTTACACTGCAACAAGCAGGCACAACAGTTACTTTATGCGGCTGGGTGCAACGCTCACGTGATTTAGGCGGAATGACTTTTGTTGATCTGCGCGACCGTTATGGAATCACACAGTTGGTTTTTAATACCGACACAAATAAATCTTTGGGTGATGCTGCACGTCAGTTAGGTCGTGAATATGTTATCAGTGCAACAGGTAAAGTTGCTGAACGAAGTAATAAAAACCCTAAGATGATTACCGGGGATATAGAAATCATTGTGGAGAAATTAGAGGTGCTGAACGCTGCCGCCACACCGCCTTTTACTATCGAAGATCAAACAGATGGTGGGGACGACTTGCGGATGAAATACCGTTACCTTGATCTGCGAAGAAGCAATGTGAGGAGTAATCTTGAGTTACGTCATCGTCTGGCTATTGAAACAAGGAATTATCTTGACTCACAAAATTTTTTGGAAGTTGAAACGCCTGTATTAATTAAGTCAACTCCTGAAGGTGCACGTGATTTTGTGGTTCCTTCAAGAATGAATGCAGGACAGTTTTATGCTTTACCGCAATCACCACAAACATTCAAACAACTGCTGATGGTTGCCGGGTTTGATCGTTACTATCAGATTGTAAAATGTTTTCGTGATGAAGACCTGCGTGCTGACCGTCAGCCGGAATTCACACAGGTTGATTGTGAAATGAGTTTTGTTACACAGGAAGACATACTGCAAACCTTTGAGGGATTGGTAAAGCATTTATTTAAAAAAGTAAAAAATATTTCCATTGATAAACTGCCACGCATCACTTATGCTGAGGCAATGAAATATTATGGAAGCGATAAACCGGATACACGTTTTGAAATGAAATTTGTTTATTTGAAAGACCTCACCCCCGACCCCTCTCCCAAAGAGAGGGGAGTTGGAACTCCGACAGATTTAGTTTCAGGAAAAAATTTCAAAGTTTTTGATGAGGCAGAAGCGGTAATTGGTATTTGCGCTAAAGGTTGTGCTGAATACACACGCAAGCAACTGGATGAATTAACAGAGTTTGTAAAGCGTCCGCAGATTGGTGCAACCGGATTAGTTTATGCGCGATATAATACTGATGGAACATTAAAATCATCAGTAGATAAATTTTATTCTACTGAAGATTTACAAAAATGGGCTGAAGTATTCGGAGCACAACAAGGTGATCTTATATTAATCCTTGCCGGGAAAAAAGAAAAAACACAAAAGGCATTAAGTGAATTGCGTTTAGAAATGGGAAACCGTTTAGGGTTACGTGATAAAAATAAATTCTCCTGTTTATGGGTTGTTGATTTTCCTTTGCTCGAATACAATGAAGAAATGAAACGTTGGTTTGCAATGCATCATCCTTTTACTTCGCCTTTGCCGGAGGATGTTCCACAATTGGAAACCAATCCCGGAGCAGTACGAGCAAATGCTTATGACATCGTTATTAACGGAGTAGAGATTGGTGGTGGTTCTATAAGAATACATGACAAACCCATGCAACAAAAAATGTTGAGCTTGTTAGGATTTACCCCTGAGCAGGCACAGTCGCAATTCGGATTTTTACTGAATGCTTTTGAATATGGCGCTCCTCCACATGGAGGTATCGCTCTGGGTTTCGATCGCCTGTGCTCTATGTTTGGAGGATCAGACAGTATCCGCGATTTTATTGCTTTTCCAAAAAACAACAGTGGACGGGATGTGATGATTGATGCTCCTTCTGAAATTGAAGAAGAACAATTGAAGGAACTCAGCCTGAAACTGCGGTAAGATTTTTTTAGAATAATGTAACATTTATTTTATTTCATCGTAAATAGAGTGTATTAAAAATACGCTCATGAAACGATTTGTACTATTAGCAAGCATTTGTTTCGCATTAACAGGTTCCTGCTGTAAGGCACAATCCACTGACAAGAAAACAATGGAATTAGTAATGGAAATTCCTAAAGCTGATCCTGTTAAATCCCTTAAAGTGTTAAAGAAAAAGCTTGATATATTGCCTGAAGTAAGAGTAGAAGGGTTTTGTGATACGCATAAATTACTCATGCTGCGACTGAACCCCGAAGAATATTTTAATGTGTTAGTTGCAGTAGATGAAGCAGGATATAATTACTACATCAAAAAAGATTTGCATATAGCAGAAGTAATGAGCTCTTGCGAATCAAGTGCGCTTTATACAAAAGAAAGTTCCAGCCTCGAATAAATTTCTCAGCACTTTACTGAAATCAGAATTTAATATTTAAGCTTATTGAATTACTAAAACGTATTGATAAAATCAGTTATCAATTGAAAAACTTCTTTGTATTTTGTTAATGGAAGCGTTTCTCCTTTATCATCAATATCATGATAAGCTTTAATTCCTCCCAGCGTGTAAAGAAAAAAAGCAGGTACTCCCTTTTCTGAAAAATAATAATGATCGCTGTTGCGTGCTTTACCCCGTTTGCCGATGTTATTTAAGTAGTGATGCACATTATTTAAACTATCAATCAGATTAAATTGTTGCTGATGTATTGCTCCATTCACCACCATCAAACCCTCATCTCCTGTTCCGAGTAAATCCAGGTTGATCAGGAATTTTATTTTTTCCAATGGAACCACAGGATGTTCAGTATAATATTTAGATCCGAGCAGGCCTGCTTCTTCACCTGCAAAAGCAATAAACAACAAACTGTATTTAGAAGATTTTTTTTGTGAAAATGATTTCGCAAGATTCAACATCATTGCGGTTCCGCTTGCATTATCATTAGCACCGGGAAAATAAGTTTTGCTTCCCATCATTCCCAAATGATCAAGATGAGCGGTAATTACAATAAATGAATCCGGAATTACATTGCCTTTAATTTCCGCAATCACATTTTTTGCTGTATGCTGAATAAATTTATTTTTTATGTTCAATTCAATCTCTTCTGGATTTTTTGGCAAAGCAGATTTTAATATTCTGATATCCGGATAAGAAAAAACGTTAGAACTCACACTCCAGGTCAGTTTGGTTGGTTCAACCATAATAATTCCTTTTGCATCCAATGTATTATCATCCCACTCATTAAATAATTTAGATTGCTCAGTTGAAATGCTATCCGGTTTTTGAACCAAAACAACTTTATCTTCCACCTGAACTCCGGTGTAATCAGATGGTGGCTTATCTACAATAAATATTTTAAATTTTCCTTTTACTGATGAAGAAGAAGGATGTACAATATAATCTCTGCCTGGTATCAATTTTTTTCCGTCAATACAAACTTTCATTTTTGATGGAAAGGTGTTGACAGGAAAATCAAATTGCTGAAAATAATTTTCAGTAAGTGGCAAAAGATTTAATCGCCTGAATTCATCAGCAATAAACTGTTCAGTTTTGGTGTCACCATTTTTTACATAACCACGACCGTGATATGATTCAGAAGTAAGTGTGTTGATTACCAATCGCGCATAAAGACTATCCTGCGCATAAGAAATATTTGAAGAAAGAATCAGCGAGAGAAATAGAATTAAAAGTCTTTTCTGCACCTACTTAAAATTTCCTACTGTGTACCTCCGTGAATTAAACTCCAAACCTGCGTTTCACTAACTCATCCAACTGATGATAAGTATTGGAAGCGGTATTCCATTTCATTTCCACAGTAAGATTTTTAAGATGAGCTTCTGCCTCGTTGTAATCAGAAAAATTATTTAATTTTTCTATACTTTGATTATACTGTTGCTGGTTGCCACCAAATAACTCATTCATAAAAGCAAATTTTTCATTGATACCGATGGAACGTTTTAAATCTCCGACAGGTTGCTGTTGTAACCTGTCACTTAAACGTTCCGTGGTTGGTTTACCAATTTTATGATGAAGTGATTGTTGTGCTTTATAGTTATCAGCAATTGTGGGCACATCATCAAAAAAACTTCCTACCGCTTTTGCCTGGGGTTTTGTTTGTTCTGTAAAAACATTTTCTCTTTTGATGGAAGCAGCAATCTGTGCTTCTTCAATTTCCTGTTTATGATTGGTGATTTCTTCTTGCTGATGCGTTTCTATTTCAGGAATAACAGGAACGGTAGCCGCTTCACTAATAATAGCATGTGTTAATTTTTCTGAAGAAATAATTTTTTCCTCAGCAACAGCAGCAACAGTATGCGATTGAATTTTTTCCAAGGGCATTGGTTGATTGTTGTTCAACCGGTGAAGTTGCTCATACAAATCACGTATAGTTGCCATCATCAGATCGAGTTCAATCTGAGGAATTGATTTATAATTTTTAGCACGTGTAAACTGCCCGTTAAAATTGATGAGCAGTTGTTCAATTTGATTTTCTATCTGATCGCGGTTCATATAATATTGTTTTCTAAAACTTTAAAAAGATGCAGTTATTGTAAGCAGCAAATGTCGCGCAAATTTTTATCAACTTTTGTTAATCACTTTAGGAATATATCAGCACTCGCGATAATTGGACTTAAAGAAGTTGAGAGAAAGCGATTGTCAGTGGATTGTCATAAACAATCTTTACTTTATCTAAGGTTACAGAAGTGCTTTCCCTCAGTGAATTTAGGCTTTTAGCTTTGCAGCGTGAAATCCCTATGTACCTTTTTGCTGATATTTTTTTCCGGCAATTTCCTGTACTTAACTAAGGCGCAATCTTTTCGTGTGGTGGATGAAAATAATCATTCCGTACAGGATGCTGCTGTAACACTGAATGAAATTTCAAACGGAAAGTCTGCTCTTCGCTTTACTGATAATCATGGCTCTGTAAATCTTAAAAATCTCACTTTTCCACTTTTTATTCAAATTCATCACCTTGGATATTTTGATTTAAACGATACGCTGCAGAATGCTATCACAAAAACCATCTTACAATTAAAATCCAATGCTGTTAATCTGAAAACAATTTCTGTCACCGGTTCCTACGCGCCTACTGTGGCTGATAAATCAGTTTACAAAATAGATGTTATCACACGCGAGCAAATTGATCATCAGGCTGCAAATAATCTTGAACATATTTTATCGCAACAGGTTAATATGCGCATTGAACGTGATCAATCGCTGGGAAGCAGTTTGCTTTTACAAGGTATGAGTGGTTCCAACATTAAATTTTTAGTAGATGGCGTTCCGGTTATCGGGCGTAAATATGGTTTTATTGATTTGAGTCAGCTCAATCTTAATAATATTGATCATGTTGAAATAGTTAAAGGTTCAATGTCAGTTTTATATGGTACTGATGCTGCGGGTGGAGTTATTAATCTCATCACAAAAAATAATGAAAAAGATAAACTGAATGGAGGGATAAGCACTTACTATGAAAATATTGGTCAGTACAATACTGATATGTATGCAGGGTGGAAATTTAAGAAAACAGATGTGCGTATTTCAGGCGGAAGAAACTTTTTTGATGGTTGGAGCAAAGTAGATACCAATGCGCGTACGTTCGACTGGAAACCAAAAGAACAATATGTTGGAAATGTAAAGCTGTCACAACATATTAACCGGTTGCGGTTGACCTTGCAGAGTGATTATATGCATGATAAAGTGATTGATAAATCAGAAGTTCGTGGTTTGCCTTATGCTGCTTATGGGTTGGATGAATATGATATAACAACACGTTTCAACAATCAACTGTTTGCTGAGTTACCGCTCAACAGCAATTTGAATATGAATTTTACTGGTGCCTATTCATATTATGAAGCACGAAAAAATAAATATGTGAAAGATCTTGTTGATCTCTCTCAAGAGTTATCATCTAATCCAACTGATCACGACACAACGAGGTTTTATACTGCTTTCGCACGATATGTTTTCAACCGTGCAAAAACAGAAGGTATTTTTAATTATGAGTTGGGTTTCGAATTGAATAATGAAAGAGGAACAGGTAAACGTATTGATGACGGAAAAATACACGCCATTGGAGATTACGCAGTGTTTGCCAGTACAGAATACAAACCTGTAAAAACTTTAACCATTCGTCCTGGTGTGCGTTACGCTTATAACACTTCTTATAAAGCTCCTATAATTCCATCACTCAATATTCTATATGATATAAGCAGACATATCACATGGCGGGCTTCTTATGGCCGGGGTTTCCGTGCTCCGGGACTTAAAGAATTATATTTATTTTTTCATGATTCCAATCATGATATTGATGGCAACCCTGATCTTAATGCTGAAACTTCTCATCACATGGAGACATCAGCAGCATGGAAATTTTTAAAAGAAAAATATTTAATCCGCATGGAACCTTCTGTTTTTTATAATGTAGTGAGAGATAAAATTGCCCTTGTAGAAAAAGGAACAAATAGCGATAATCACTTTACTTATGTAAATGTGGAAAAATTTATTTCAAACGGTGGAGAGCTGCAGGCACATTTTACAATGAAAAATTTTCATTGTAATGCCGGATACAATTACACTGGTGTGTACAATACTTTTTATGGAACAACCGGCACCTCTGACTTTGCATGGTCTCCGAGTGTAAACGCATCACTGGATTATACATATCCTAAAACAAATACCACCTTAGCAATATTTACAAAATTCAATGGCAAGCAACCTGTTTATTTAATCCAAAGTGATAACAGCCTTCAGCGATATATCAATGATGATTACACCCTTGTAGAAATAAATATTTCGCAACATTTTTATAAAGAGCGATTGATAATACAGGGTGGCGTTATGAACTTGCTGGATGTAACTGATGTGAAAACATACAGCACAGCAACTGCTCACACCAGCAACTCACAGGATGCACTCGTTGGTATGGGACGTAGTGTATTTCTAAAACTTCAATTGCATTTCTGATGAGAAATATTTTTTATCTCTTAGTTTTATCAACGATTTTATTTTCCTGTGAGAAGGAAGATAAAGCAATTGTATTGCCTCCACCCGGAGCGTTGACAAAAGCAACAGCCAATATCGGACCTAACTATGATAGCCAGGTTTATGTAAATCTTGCAACAGGAAGTGAAGTTACCCGTCCATTTAATAATTATGATCTTGCATTTGAGGCATCAGCAACAGGCTTTCATATTTATCTCAACACCGGTAAGTTTATGTTTGCATGCCGCACCGGAAGAACTGATATAACAATTGCTGATACCACGGGAAGAACCTGGTATATTGACAACGATCACCTGGATGATGACAGCACTGCCATTAACAATGGTTTTAATAACAGCGCAACTGCCAGCGAAGTTTTTGTTATTGACCGTGGAAAACCTGAATACCTCTTTAACTGGTCAGAAAGGTTACGAAAAATAATTATCAAAGAAGTGATTGATTCATCTTACACCATTATTTACAGTAAGTATAATAACACAGCGCTTGACACTTTCATTGTACCAAAGAATCCTGCTTATTCATTAATGTATTTCAGTTTTGATAATGGCGGAAAAATGGTGGAAATGGCACCGGAAAAAGATCAGTGGGATTTTGTTTTCACAAGATATACGCACACTTTTTATGATGAACCCATTGGCTCTCCTTATCGTTATTACCTGGTGAATGGAGGTGGATTAAGTAACCGGTGGAACGGTGTTGCCGGAACAAGAATAAAAGATTCATTACCCAATTACATTCCATTTGTTGATTTCCAGTATTCAAATGTTGCAAATTTTACGTTGACATCTCATGCTGATGTGATCGGATACGAATGGAAAACTTATGATTTCAACAGCAGTAGTTATCTTATCATTCCTAATAATTATTACATTATAAAAGCAACAGATGGATTGTATTATAAAATACGGTTCATCGATTTCTATAATCCACAAACAGGTGATAAGGGATACATCACTTTTGAATATCAACGAATATAAATTAACAACATCATAAATAAATTATATCATGAAAAAAAAGTTACTCCTGTTAAGCATTTTATTGTATTCATCCTTATTCTCAAGCATGCATGCGCAAGTTATTGTTGACAGCGTTGGCATCCAGACAGGATATACCAATCAAACGTATTACAGCATGCCGAATGGCACTTTGTCAACAGTGAGCAATACCGACTGGGATTTAGGATTTCAGATTCGCGGATTTGCTGCTTCTATCATTATCAATTCAAAAAACAATGTGCATCTTTATAAAGCAAATAAAGACGTAAGTCAGTGGTCAACCATGACAGTGTCAGACACCACAGGACTCTTGACTCCGTCAAACGAATTGCTGAACTCTGATACTTCATGGGACTGGGGCGCATTTAATATTACAGGTGACACCTCCAATGCGTTTGATCTTGGTTGGGGTGTTTATGATCCTCCGACACATTATGTAATTGGCGATTCATTGTATTTCATAAAGCTTTCAAATGGTGATTATAAAAAATTGTGGATTGAAGTATTAATGAATGGTGCTTATCATTTTCGTCATGCTGATTTAGATGGCAGCAATGAAACACTTGACACATTGATGAAATCAAATTTTCCCAACAAATATTTTGGATACTTCAGTATAACAAATCATACCACAATTGATCGCGAGCCGGTATATAACGCATGGGATCTGGTGTTCACTCAATACCTCACACTCACTCCGTTTATTTATAAAGTTGCAGGAGTGTTGAGTAATGACAGCGTGAATGTTGCAAAAGCTTATCCTGTGGATGTAAATGCTGTAAATGCAAATTCATTTCCTTACCGTTATGCAATCAATGCAATAGGTTATGATTGGAAAGCTTATGATTTTGCAACTAACACGTGGACAATTGAAGACTCTCTCGTTTACTTTGTTCAGTCAAGAAATAATACTGTCTGGAAAATGATCTTTACAGGATTTGGTGGCAGCGCAACAGGCGAATATTATTTCACAAAAGAATTTGTTGGCGTTACAGGCTTAGCTGAACAAAGTACTCCGCAAATTTTAAGCGCCTATCCTAATCCTGCTTCTTCGATGGTTCAATTGGTAATTAATAATGATACTAAATCAGCTGTTAAATATTACCAGGTTGTAAATATTTTAGGTAATGTAGTAGATCAGCAATCAATTAACCTGGCTTCAGGATTAAACAGTTTTGCAATTTCAACAAATGATTTAAGTAATGGAATCTATTTTTTGAGAGTTGGCAACAATGAAAATTACAGTACACATAAAATTATAGTACAGCATTAATTTTAATTTCAATGATGATGAATCCCTGCACTTGTACTGCGGGGATTTTTTTTGAATGCAGATTTTTGTAGCTTACTCTCTTAATCATTTTATTTTGCAGAATATTAATCTGCAATTATTAACATCAAATCTGTTCCCATCTGTAAATCTGCGGCTCACCTTTTCATTAATCTTCTAATCTTCATTTAATCTATTTTTATCCCCATATGTTTCTTGAACAAACAAAAGGTCATCATCCGCGCAAAGGTTGGATAGAAGTTATTTGCGGCAGTATGTTTTCAGGCAAAACGGAGGAATTAATACGAAGGTTGAAACGTGCCAAAATTGCAAAGCAGAATGTGGAAATTTTTAAGCCGATGATTGACAAGCGTTATCATGAGTTAAATATCGTGTCGCATGATGCAAATCAGATAACAAGCACACCGGTGCCGGCAGCTTCCAATCTTTTATTGTTTGCCAATGAAGTGGATGTAATAGGAATTGATGAAGCGCAGTTTTTTGATGATGAACTGCCAAATGTTTGCGAACAATTAGCCAACACCGGAACCCGGGTTATCGTTGCCGGATTAGATATGGATTTTATGGGCAAGCCATTTGGTCCCATGCCACAGCTGCTTGCTATTGCAGATTATATTACTAAAGTACACGCCATTTGTATGAATTGTGGCGATCTTGCTTCTCATTCTTATCGCACTGTAAAAGAAGAATCACTTATTCTGTTGGGAGAAAAAGATAGTTACATCCCATTATGCCGCAGTTGTTTTGTAAAAGAAACAAAAAAGATTAATGCGTAAAAGTTTTATTTTATTTTTCTTTCCGATATTATTAAATGCACAACCTTATTTTGATGTGGCAAGTATTCAAACCTCATCATCAAGCCATACATTGAATAATGATAGTAACAAAATTCCGCTCTCGGTAAACTGGCTTACAGCAAATTTTAGCATGCCGCTTAAGTTAAACCGTTCTAATTTATTTATCACCACGGCTGGTTACGAGCAATTTTCATTGGAAGGAAAATCATCTGAGCTTACGCAAACTTTTCACAGCATTTATTTGCCAATGACACTGCTTCACACCTGGAAGGATACTACATGGAATACATCATTCACTTTTATTCCAAAATTCAACAGCTATTCGCCATTACAAATTAACGAGCAAACATTTCAGGCAGGAGGTGCGATTATTGGATCGCACAAAATAAATCCACACTTTATGTATTCCTTCGGTGTGTATTACAACCGCGAATTTTTTGGAAATTATTTTCTGCCATTAGCTGGCATTGAATGGAAAGCAACCTCACGATTATATGTTTTCGGATTATTGCCTAATAAGTTCACAGTTGATTATAAAATCAATAAAGCTTTTCATACCGGTTTTGTATATAAAGGACTCACCACCTCTTTCAGGTATAAGCCATCAAGTGTAGCCGATTATTTACGCCTCGAAGAAGGACAATTAAAATTATTTACCGATTTCTACATTACCAAAACAATCGTACTAAATCTGGAAGGCGGAATTATTGTTGCGCGTTCATATGAACTTCAGAATAAAACCCCTGTTGATCATCCTGCGTTTAACGTGCGTGAATCAGATTTTTTTAAGATTGGGTTATTTTACAGGGTGTGGCTGTAATATCAATTCTGTCAGCGGAATCACTTAAAAAGTATGAATTGAAAACAAATGTCATTCTTTGACGTTTTAAACCAAATCCTTAAACTTATTTCTTAAATATTATTATAAAAGGTGACCGGTAAATTCGAACTAAAACAGCATTCATCACTCGCGAAGCCTTATTATATTATTACATTTGCGCTCCCAATATAAAAATGAGTTTTAAAGAGTTAATAGACCAGTCGCGGCTGCCACGTCACATTGCAATTATTATGGATGGCAACGGGCGCTGGGCAAAGCAGCATGGCAAGTTGCGCACATTTGGGCACAGGCATGGTGTAACTGCTGTTCGCGACACAGTGGAAGGCGCAGCAGAATTAGGCATTGAGTATTTAACACTTTATGCGTTCTCTACTGAAAACTGGAACCGTCCGCAAATAGAAGTAGATACCCTCATGCAACTCCTGGTTACTACCATCGGTAAAGAAACCAAGACACTGATGGAAAACAATATCCGTCTTAAGATAATTGGCGATATTGAAAGTCTGCCTTCACGTGTTTTTAAAAACCTGAAGCAGGCAATGGATACCACCGCTAATAATACCCGGATGACATTGGTTCTTGCATTGAGCTATTCATCACGATGGGAAATTACAAACGCAGTAAAGCAAATCGCACAAAAAGTAAAGGATGGCGTATTGAATCCTTCGCAGATAAACGAACAGGTTATTGAGCAGCATTTATGCACCGCAGGTTTTGCAGAGCCTGAATTATTGATACGCACAAGTGGTGAACACCGCATCAGCAATTACCTGTTATGGCAAATTGCTTATGCTGAACTTTATTTTACACAAACCTTATGGCCTGATTTCAGGCGTGAGCATTTATACGAAGCCATTGTTGATTTTCAAAAACGTGAACGCAGGTTTGGACTTGTGTCAGAACAAATTCAGGAACATAATGCTTAAAAAAACTTCACTGGTTTTTATCTTTTTACTTTTTGTTTCGTTGCTGAAAGCACAGGTGCAGTTAGGCGATAGTATGATGCTTGATTATGACACACCAAAAGAATATGAGATAGGCGGCATTACGGTGAGTGGTGTACAGTTTTTAGATGAAGGCGTGTTGCTAACTTTAACTGGTTTGGCAGTGGGTGATAAGATAAAAGTGCCCGGAGATAAAATAACTCAAGCCATTGAAAATCTATGGAAACAAGGCTTGCTTACTGATGTCAAAGTGCGTGCGGTAAAGATAACTGGCGGCAAAATTTTTCTTGATTTTCAGTTGCAGGAACGGCCACGCTTGTCAAAATTTACTTTTGAAGGAATCAAAAGAGGAGAAGCGGATAAGCTGCGTGAGAAATTACAGCTTGTAAAGGGAAAAGTTTTAACAGAGAACCTGATCCAGTCCACTAAAAACCAGGTGCAGAAATATTTTGTTGAGAAAGGTTTTCTGTTTACTGAAGTAAATGTAGAAACCGAACGCGATACTACCGCTCCTAACAGTGAGCTCATGCGCATCAAAGTGACCAACAAGAGAAGAATTAAAATTAACGAGATAAATATTACAGGTAATCATGAATTTTCATCAAGGAAAATTCAGCGAAAAATGAAAGGCACTAAATCAAAGGGCTTCCTCAAATTCGTTACTTCAAAATACAATGCAGAAGCTTTTGAAGAGGACAAGCAAAAAATTACTGATGCTTATCAGAGCAAAGGCTTCAGAGATGCAAGGGTAGTGAGCGATTCGGTTTACCGTTACAATAACAAATCTGTTAACATTGACATGACCATTGATGAAGGTCATAAATATTACTTCCGCAACATCACCTGGGTGGGCAACACAAAATATTCTTCCACACAATTAGGTCAGATATTAGCCATCAATAAAGGTGATGTTTACAATCAGAAAAAACTCGATGAAGGCTTATCGCTGAATCAAAACGGGCGCGATGTGAGTTCACTTTATATGGATGATGGTTATTTGTTTTTCCAGGTTAACCCTGTGGAAGTGCAGGTGGATGGCGACAGCATTGATATGGAAATGCGGGTGTATGAAGGCAAGCAAGCTATCATTAATCATGTAACAGTAAAAGGAAATACTAAAACAAACGATAAAGTAATTCTTCGCGAAATACGCACACAACCAGGTCAGTTATTCAGCCGTTCCGATATTATCCGAACGCAACGCGAGTTGGCGCAGTTAGGTTATTTTGACCAGGAAAAATTAGCTGTGAACCCCAAGCCCAATCCCGCTGATGGCACTGTGGATATTGAATACGTGGTGGACGAGCGTCCTTCTGATCAGTTGGAATTATCAGGAGGGTGGGGAGCAGGACAAGTAGTGGGCACATTAGGGTTGAAATTCAGTAATTTTTCTGCTCGCAATATTTTTAATAAAAAATCCTATACTCCACTCCCTTCGGGTGACGGGCAACAGCTAAGCCTTCGTTTTCAATCAAACGGTCTTCAATATCAAAGCTACAACGCCTCTTTCACAGAGCCATGGCTGGGTGGTAAAAAACCTAATTCATTAACCTTTTCCGTTTATCGTTCTGTGCAATCCAATGGTTTAAAGCGCAGCAATGAAAACCGTGCTGACATTCAAATCACCGGTGTTTCTGTCGGATTAGGGCGCAGGTTAAAATGGCCCGATGATTATTTCAATATATATCATGAAGTATCATTGCAGCATTATGATCTGAATAATTACACCACCAGTTTTTTATTCAGCAATGGTTCATCCAACAATTTAAATTTTCAGCAAACCATCTCGCGTAATTCTGTAGATGGATTCATCTGGATCCGGTCAGGATCGCAAATCTCTTTCACCGTTCAGGCCACTCCGCCCTTCTCACTCTTTAACAAGACTGATTACAGCACAGCTACTGACCAGGTTAAATACCGGTGGATTGAATATCACAAATGGAAATTCAGCGGTTCATGGTTCAAAAGTCTGGGTAGTAAGTTTGTAGTTAATGCACGCACTAATTTCGGATTCCTTGGTTTTTATAATAAGAAAATTGGTCAGTCACCATTTGAAAGATTTTACCTTGGCGGTGATGGGCTTAGCGGATTCTCGCTTGATGGAAGAGAGATTATCGCTTTGCGCGGATATGAAAATAACACCATTACTCCACGTAACAACGTAACATACATTGGTGGTACTGCTTATGATAAATTTACGTTAGAGCTTCGTTTCCCTGTATCACTTAATCCCCAGGCTACTATTTACACTTTAGGATTTATTGAAGGTGGAAACAACTGGCTTAAGTTTAAAGATTTTAATCCTTATGATATGAAACGGTCGGCAGGTGTTGGTTTTCGTATCTTCTTACCAATGTTCGGCTTGTTAGGTCTCGATTGGGGTTATGGTTTTGATAAAGTAAAAAATCTTCCGGGTGTTCAGGGAGGTCATTTCCATTTCACCATTGGTCAGCAGTTTTAATAAAGTAATTCAAAAAATATTCAAACAAATAAATATATCCCGCCATCAAATGTCTTGCGTAAGCAACCTCTCCTTTGGAGAAGGCAGGGTGAGGACTTCACTCCATCTTCAGCAACAACAGCGATTTTTTTTAATTTTGGCACGAATCCCGATGGAGTATGAGAAAAGCAACAGAAAATTCATTCATCATGAAAAACAACATTAAATTATTACTCGCATTGGTCTTTACCATGTGCGCACCTTTCTCAATTTTTGCTCAGAAATATGCATTTGTTGATACACAGTACATCTTAGATAATATTTCTGATTACAAAGCAGCACAGCAGCAGCTGGACCAGGTAAGCATCAACTGGCAAAAAGAAATTGAAGCCAAATATGCTGTCATTGATAAATTATATAAAGACTATCAGGCGGAGCAGATTCTTTTAACCGAGGAGATGAAACGTAAGCGCGAAGCAGAAATCACCACCAAAGAAAAAGAAGTAAAAGAATTTCAAAAACAAAAATTTGGTTTTGAAGGCGAGCTCTTCAAGAAAAAACAAGAATTAGTAAAACCCATCCAGGATAAAATTTACAATGCAATTAAAAAATTAGCTACTGACCAGGGCTATGCCGTTATCTTTGATAAAAGCAGCGAGCACCTCACCATGCTTTACACTAATCCTAAATATGATAAGAGTGATGATATACTTTTATCAATGGGATATAAAGCAGGTACAAAAACCGGAGGTGGTGCCATTGATTTGCATGGTGGCGCAGGTGACAGCAAAAGTAATAGCGGTGGCAGTGAGCCGAAAAGTAATCCTGGCAACGACCGTGGCAATATGCCTGATAAAAAATAAAATATTGCTTTGTAATATGAAATGCGAAGAACAGTTTTCGGATTTCGATATTCGTATTTCGGATTTAATAATCTAAAAATCTATAATTTAAAATCTAAAATCATAAATTAAACCCTCATGTCAAAAATCTTAAAACTGTCATTACTTGTTTTAATAATTGTATCAACAAAGTTACAGGCGCAGGCGCAAAAGTTTGGTCATATTAATTCCACGCTTTTGCTGCAGCAAATGCCCGAAACAAAAAACGCTGATACCACCGTTCAGAAATTTGGTGCTTCACTGGAGTCGCAACTTAAAACAATGACTGCTGAATACCAGAGCAAAGTAGCCGATTACAAAAACAAAGAGCAATCAATGGCTGAACCCATTAAAGATGCAAAGCTGAAAGAAATCAGCGATCTGGAACAACGCATTCAGGATTTCCAGGAGAGCGCACAGTCATCAATCCAGAAAAAGAAAGAAGAAATTTATTCTCCTATCATTAAAAAAGCAGAGGATGCCATTCATAACATTGCCAAAGAAAAAGGTTATGCTTATGTTTTTGATACCAGTGTAGGTGCATTTCTTTATGCACAGGATTCAGATGATATAATGCCTTTGGTAAAAGCAAAGCTTGGACTGAAATAAAACAAGAAGCAGCAGCAGGAAACAGGAGGCAGCTGCAAGAGACAGTAAAAAAAGTAAGTGAATGATTGATAAATCAAAGGCTGATAATATTACGCAGCCTTTTTTGTTACCTGTTAACAAGGCTGCCTCCTGCTGCTGCTACTGCCGCTAAAGACGAACATGTCCAATCAACTCGCTAATATAATCTCCTCACAACCCCTCGGTATTTTCGATTCCGGCATAGGCGGCCTCACCGTTGCAAGTGCGGTAAATGAATTGCTTCCTAATGAATCATTAATTTATTTTGGCGACACTGCTCATTTACCTTACGGTGATAAATCGCCTGCTTCCATTCAGAAATGGGCTGTAGCCATCAGTGATTTTTTAATGCAGTTCGATTGCAAAATGCTCATCATCGCCTGCAACAGTATTTCATCCGTTGCATTCGACACCGTTAAAAAACACATTGGTAAAAAAGCCATTGTAGTAAATGTAATTGATCCCGTGGTTGATTACATTGCCCGCCAACCTGCAGCCAAACACATTGGAGTTATCGGCACCAAAGCCACCATACGTTCTGATGTGTATGCACAAAAGATTTTAAAGGCAAATAAAAAAGCTGAAGTATCATCACAAGCCACTCCCCTGCTTGCACCCATGATTGAAGAAGGATTTTTCAACAACAAAATCAGCCGCACCATCATCCATGATTATTTATCCCGTCCTAAGCTGAAAAACATTGACAGCCTCATCCTCGGTTGCACCCATTACCCGCTTATTAAACCTGAGATAGAACAGTATTATAAAAACCGTGTTTCCATTGTTGACTCCGCACAGATTGTTGCACAGTATGTGCGCGACCAACTACAAAAAAATAATTTACTTCACACAGGCAAGCCACGTAAGCACCGTTTTTTTGTTTCTGATTACACACCCTCCTTCGAACAAAGCACCCGCCTCTTTTTTAAAGGCGATGTGAAATTGAAGAAAGAGGACTTGTGGAAGGGTTAAATTAAAATCTTAAAACTATTCCTGCTCCTAAACCAATACCATTAAAGAAAAAGTTTCTATCCGAATAAGTGTAATAGATTGCCCTGTGATCCGCTCTTGCCGATTTCAATTCAAAATAATATCCTGTATAGCCCAGATTGAAATTAAAGCCAAAATGTTCCTTGATAAAAATAAGTAAACCCGTGTTAAGCCCGTATCCGATTCCTCTGTAAGAATATAGATCACGATAATTGCCTAACAAGTCATGATGCTTTTCCCCATTGAAATTTAAAATCGCGTAATTCAAACCTATTCCCCCGTACCACCTGAAATTTTCTTTAGTGATGAAATTATACTCTGATAGTATTCCGGCCTGAACAATACCACTGCTTGCAGCCGATGAAGTATCAGAATAATCCCAAACCAAACCCGCTTTTACTTCAACTCCGAGGTTAATACGTTCCGTTATTTCATATCTGAGTTCGAGCGGTATGGATAACATGGAAGAACTGCTGTTCCTCCTCATATCAACTTTGCTTAATGTTCTGTATCCTGCAAATCCGTATCCTGAACGAAACTGAAATTCCTTTTTGCGTTGAGCTTCACTAAAACCAAATACAAAAATGAATATTAATGCAAGGGTAATTTTTTTCATGGAAACAAAAATGGGGTTTAATGCGGATAACCTAAAAAAAAAGAAGCCCGTTCGCACAGACTTCTTTTTATCAATATAACACATCTATAACCCTAACTCAAAATTCAAAATTCATAACTCACTTCGGTATCGACTTCATCTTCACCAGCACCTTATCCTTATCTCCTGCATAAATGTCGGTTTGAGTAGTCACTGTAGTATAATTTGTATAAGTAAACGTCAAATCCCAAATCTCAGGTTTAATATCGCTGCGCTTAATCCTTCCTTGGCTGTCTGTCACCTCCTGAAATTCAACCACACCATCCGTACCATTCACCGTCACACCTGCCAAAGGTGATCCATCATACTCACTCACAACCCTTACAGTCAGGCTTGCTTTTTCAGTTGCATCAGTAGGAATTTTTCTACCATTAAAATAATCATTATAAAACTGAGTTCCGGCAAAATTCTCCATAAGGTTATCAATGCTTTCCTTCAATGTCAAAGTACAATACGTAAACATTTTCTTAAAACTGTCCGTTTCGCTCTTTCTCATTGCAATCCGTGTGCGCGGTGAAAAACTTGATTCCGAATAGGTCGAAATACTTTCAGCTAAACTCGCCAAATGTCCTGCCAGTATATTGTAAGTAGTTTTCGCGGCCGAAGGCATACCCACCGCCTTATTATAAATGCTTTGACATAAAGTTTTGGCTGTTGCACTCCTGCCATTCAAAATCATACTTCTCGTTATATGCATTTCATTATAAGTTACCATATCACCTTGATCCTTTGCCCATGCCTTCACCTTACCACATATAGATATTGCAAGGTCTGCCATAGCATCACGGTTAATCTTTTTACTCACCGCATATCCTTTAATATCCTTTTCTTGCTTCTCCTTCGCTGCTCCAATACCGGCAAACTGCCCTCTGAAAACTTCCACCGCAGTCACCATTGGTGCATAACCACTCCAATCCCTGTTATACAGCGATAATACCTCGTCCGTTGATCCGAACATCTTAAATCTTGAGTTAAATTTCTTATCCATAATTTTTAAATTTTAATTGTTAATTATTATTTATTAAATATTATTTGTTATTTGATAATTGTTATTTGTAATGGTTAATTGATAAGGTTAATCGGCAATTCCGCCATTCAAGTTGCAGTTATTTCATCCCATATCTTACATCTTTTCTTACATTCATTTCCAGAGTAAGCCAACATTCAATAAAAACCTTTCAGAGAGCAACCACTCCAAAAAATAATCAACTTTTCTCAAAACCTTACAATCAACTCCCTGCCACCGTCATGCTGAACTTGTTTCAGCATCTCTCCAAACCATTCATCACCTGTCATCCTGAAAGGACCTTGTGCAATAGCAACCAGAAAAATCTTTCAGCAAACCGTTGTTGGTTTTTTTTACCAACAACTTCAACCGATTCAGTATTATTTCATCCTGTGCCGGTATTAGTTGCTATATACTTATACAGGAGCTTACAGAAAAATAAACAACATTACTGCAACTATCAATCGGAGCACTGCTCCCCTCTCCTTGGGAGAGGGGCCGGGGGTGAGGAGAATAGCGGATCCCATCATCCTCTCCGTTCCCATTGAACATTCTCCTATTTTTGAACGCACCGGCTTTGAATAATAAATGAAATACCAAAACATAAGAGAAGAAGAGCTTAAAAATAAAGTAGCTCACGAGTACTTCTGGATATACGATTGCAGTAAAATAATTGGCAATGTTGATTTTAGTGTTTGCATGTATCAAAGTCAAAAGGAATTATTTGAACAGGAATCTTTGCTTTGGGCTGAAGCAAAAACAGGTTCCTCTGATATTTATAAATCAATTGTTCAGCTTATACTTACTATCGGCAAAGCTCGCACATTCGATAAATTTCTTCCTCCTGCTATGTTAGGTGCCCTTGACGGTGAGAAAATTGCCTTTATTCCCTACAACGATATTCACGAGGTATTTTATCTGAACGACTTTAACTGGAATGTTACCCCATCAAACCATGCAACCAAAGAATTTCAATTAATACATAACAAAGTAACAACCACCATTGATAAAAAATCGCTCTTGTTTTATTATGAAAGTGATAATAAAGAGCTGAAAAAATTTATCAAACAAAACTTTGTTGTTGGCAAGTTTGGTTTAACCAAAACCAGGATTGACAAAAACAATTTCATGGTCATCTATAACAAATGGCTCCAATCAGTTAAACCTACCATTGCAGTCAATTGGGACATAGCTAAAAAGACAGGGATTATTGATGGCGACTTTTATCTTGCCGATTTACTTTCACACGAAAACAATACTTTAAAAGAAAAGCTCTTTGTTTTATTAAAGCACGACCACTACGAACTTGACAGAAAATTAGAAGAATCAGGCATGTTCAGCAGCATGCGTACTGACTTTTCTGACAATCAAAAAGCACATACGCAATTTTGGAATAAGTATGAACGGCCACCTAAAGAAGAATACTGGGACTATATTGTTGAACGAAGAGACTTGCTTGTTCCCCAGGATGTAAGGGAAAGAAAAGGAAGCTTTTATACACCGCAAATTTGGGTGGAACTTTCGCAAAAATATCTGACTGATGTTTTAGGCGAAGACTGGCAGGATGAATACTACATTTGGGATTGTGCTGCAGGCACAGGTAATTTACTAACCGGGCTCACCAACAAATACAACATATGGGCATCTACTTTAGACAGTCAGGACGTTGAAGTAATGCACGATCGGATTAAAAACGGTGCTAACTTATTAGATGACCATGTTTTTCAATTTGATTTTTTGAATGATGAGTTTACCAAGCTGCCTCAACCACTGCAAAACATAATTAACGACCCTGACAAAAGGAAAAAATTAGTCGTTTATATTAATCCCCCTTATGCGGAGGCCGCAAGTAAGATAACAGTAACGGGTACTGGTGAAAATAAAACGGATGTTGCAGTCACTACTAATACTTATGCAAAGTATCAAAACTTAATAGGTATAGCAGGTCGTGAGCTTTTTGCACAATTCTTTGCAAGAATATATAAGGAACTTAATAGTTGTAAGCTTGCAGAATTTTCAACTTTGAAAATTCTGCAAGCTCCAAATTTTTTGGAATTTCGAAAATTTTTTCGAGCTTCGCTCGAAAAAATTTTTTTTGTACCCGCCAGCACTTTTGATAATGTAAAAGGGAATTTTCCAATTGGATTTTTTATATGGAACACTAATGATAATAAAGAATTTACAGAAACAATAGCGGATGTTTACGATGAGGAAGGTAATTTTATTAAAACTAAATTTTTAACATCTTATAAAGACTTAAAGTCGATAAATGATTGGATAATTTCAACTAGAAATAGAGTTGTTGAGAACAACATAGGTTTCATTTCATGCAAGGGAAATGATTTTCAAAATACAAGTCTGATTTTCATTGTTAATGATAAAAGTCAATTACCCCATCCAAGAGGTACCTGGGTTACCGATAGAAACTTAATAGAAGTGGCAATTTATTATTCTGTTCGTCATTGCATTGAAGCCACATGGCTAAATGACCGGGATCAATTTTTATTTCCTAACGATGGTTGGAAGAGCGACATAGAATTTCAGAATGATTCTTTAACATACACACTTTTCAATACTCATATTCAAATAAAGTTTGGAGTGAATCATTGGATACCATTCACAGAACAAGAAGTAAACGCCAGAGAAAAGTTTGATAGTAATTTTATGAGCAACTTCATAAAAGGTAAATTAAAAACTGAATCTCATAGCGATTTGTTTGGTGCACAACAACAACGGACAACACCACTGGAATTTTCCCCCGAAGCCACTGAAGTCTTAAATGCAGGTCTTGCATTATGGAAATATTATCATCAACAACCAACCATCAATGTAAATGCTTCACTATACGATATCCGCGAATATTTTCAGGGCAGAAACGAAAAGGGTAAAATGAATAATAAAAGCAATGACGAAACATATATGCAACTGATTGGTGCATTACGCGATAAATTAAAACAGCTTGCTGAAAAGATTGAATCTAAAGTTTATGAATATGGGTTTTTGAAATTATAACATGTCTGAAAAAGAAATAATATTTGAATACGGAGCAGAGGGAGGTGGCACAATGGTATTTCGTATTATTAATGATGAAGGTAAAAAAGAATATTACCATGCCGGTAATTATATGCAATTCGATATTGATGACTGGAAAACCATTTCCGGCAGGATTGAAGATTTAGAAATATACATCAATGACTTTTTTAAAGAAGAGAGATGGTTTATGTATTATCCGCTGTATATCATTCCCGAATTACATTCAAGATTTAAAAAAGCACTGAAAGCAATACCAAAAAAACTATTAAAACAATTCAGCCATTCAAAACACGATATTGAAAATTGGCAGGAGGTGATGAAAAAGAAAAATGCAATTATAACCAGCCGAAGGGGGTTGTTTGATTAAAAATCTAACGTGTGCCCGGCATGATTTCTAACGACCACTAACAAGAAGAAGTAGGACTTTTGGTATCCGATAATGTGAAGTTTTTTTTGCCCTTGTTGGAGTTGCTCACGCTGCAGCCGTTGTTGGAGTTTTCTCCAACAACCAAAAGCAACTTTTCCGGTGCAGTAAGTGTCCCTTCCACCAACCACTATAAACCCATTACCCCTTCAGCTTAATTCTTGTCATCCGACATCAGGATTTAATTACTAAACAGTAATCTTTTTATAGGATAGGTTATTCTCACACACAAAACTCCTCGCGTCTGCCTCCCTCTCCCAATCCCAATAGCTATCGGGAGAGGGATTAGAGGGTGAGGATTCAATGTAAGCTTTCCTCGTTTTTCATCCCATCCACCACCATTCCATCCATACCTTAACAGTTCCAAACAGTCCAACCCATCCACCAGTCCTCCCTCCGCGTTTTTCACTTCCTGTCTCCTCTCTGCGTCCTCCTCGTTAAAAAAATAAACCTCTACCAAATCCCTAAATCCCATAATCAAATTACCAAATCATCAAATCGAACCCACTGTCATTTTTTCCAATTCTCCCAAACATCCTGTATTTCAAACAACTAACCCACTTAACCACAAACGCCAGTCCTGTCCTAACAAACTCCAGTGGAATAAAATGTCAGTTCAGAATCAATTTTTTAAACTCCAGCCCTGCAAAATCAAACTCCGGCATCAGTAAGCCAAACACCAGTGCCTTCAGGTCAAACCGCAGCATTAATTTTTCTAACGCCAGTGCTAATCCGTCACACTTCATTCCGGCAAATTCAAACTCCTGCCGCATCTTCACATCCTCCATACTTGCTAAATCCAACGCCAGTATTTTCAAGTTCGTCAATGTCCACATCGTTACACTAACCATCATTGTTTTTTTTCACAACAACAACAAAATATTATAGGGTTTCTATAAAATACAAGCAGCATCAGAAAAAAAAAACCGTTCCGCAACACTGCGGAACGGATTTATAATTTAACTCTGCTAAAGAGAACTAATAAAACTTACCTCTGTTATCAGTAATGTCTGCTTTTTCGCGCAAAGCATTATATACTTCATATTGAGCACGGCCCTGCACTTGCTGCTCCAGTTGTTTTTTCACTTCTTTATATTCTTTTATTGGAGTCGGTTCTTTAAATGAAGTTACCTGCACTACATAAACACCCGATTGTCCTTCCAGTGGTTTAGAAACCTGACCGGGCTTCATGGCAAAAATATGTCCTACTACTTTTGGCTCCATGCCTGAGTTGCCCAATATAGGTGAACCAAAATTTACATTTTCAGCTGGTATCACCTGCTGACCAGCCTTAGAAGCTATTGCTTCAATACTGCCAGCACCTTCCAGCTTTTTCATCAGCATCTCTGCTTTTTTATTCTTACGTGCTTCCACCATCACCTCATCTTTTACCTGATCAAGTGGTGCAATGCCCTTTTCCTTAATATCAGTTAACTTGGCTATCACAAACTTATCTCCGAATTCAAATGCTTTTGAAACATCATTTTTGCTGGCTTTGTATGCCCAACGAATTAATTCTTTTGAACCTTCCAATGCTCCCACCTGGCGTGCATTTTCCTGGATGTTTGATTCCGTCATTTTATTCAGGTTCTGCTCTTTCACAGCTTTATCAAATGCTTCGGCCGTAGTGTTTTTTCCTGCAAATTCATTGGCTTTCTGAAACACTGCCTGGTAAGTTTTATTACTTGGCTCCGCTTTTCTTTCGATGATTGCCACCTTAACCTGCTTGCTTGGCTTACCCTGATCTTCTATCTCGATAAGATGTACTCCGAACTGTGATTGAACAATAGGCATATCACCTTTTTTACCTTCAAAACAAGCATCATTAAAAGGCTGCACCATCATACCGGGTTGAAACCATCCTAAATCACCACCTTTAATTTTCGATCCTTCATCAGTGGAAAACTGCATTGCCATCAGTGCAAACGGAGTTCCACCCTGAATCGCTTTCTTGATACTATCAGCCCTTGCCATCACTGCATCTTTTTTATCAGGGCTTTCAATTTTTAAAAGAATATGACGCGCTTTAACCGAATCAGGCAAAAATTTAATATCAGAAAGTTTGGCAAGCTTGTAAGTGCCTCCTTCTTCATAAGGCCCATACACAAAACCTTTTTCGTTATTAAACATTATTGTATCAATGTTAAATGGCAAGGTGCCTTTTTTATGCCAGCTCTTGTCCATTTTTCCATCGCTGTTACCAGCAACAAATGATGTATCATTTGCTGTTGACTGAAATTCCTCTTTCAACTTCGTAATGCTTTCAAGCGTGCTTTTACGATCAACCTCTGATGGCTGCACTTCAAATACTACATACTCGATACCACGGCTTGCAACCTGCTTATACCTGGTTTTATTTTCTTCATAAACCTTTTTTAAATCATCATCACTTACCTTCACAGTGCTATCAGGAACAGCGCCATAGTTAAGCATAACATATTTAAAGGCAGCAGTTCTGTTTTTATTGATATAATCTTCTTTTGCTTCGGCTGTGGGAATAAATAATCCATGTTTGATAAGATCATTATACTTCTGACCGATACGTTCATCCTGGATGTATTTTTCAAAATTTACCCACTGCGTACGTGTCTTGCCAGTTTGATCATTATCCATGTTCTTTAAAAAGTTGATCACGTTGGCTTGGTTAAATTGTCCTGTTTTAGGATCTGTAAATGCCTTTACAACCTGTGGATGAGGATTTTTTCCTTTCACCATATCAAACACCTCATCGGGCCCCACAGTGATTCCCAGTTTTTTGTACTGGGTTCCCATTACTTCTTCGCTTATTAACTGATTCCAGGATTGATCGCGTAACTGGTCAGTGGTGTTCTGATCAACATTATCAGTGTTATTGCTGAGCTTGTAGTTTTCAATTTCTTTCTGAACTCGAGCTTCAAAATCCTGAACACTTGTTTTCTTGCCGGCAATTACGCCAACAGAAGTATCGTTACCTCTGAGGAAACTGCGGTTAGAGGTAAGAAAATCTCCAAGAACAAAAGCTAAAAGGCTGAATCCTACAATGCCGATTAGCAAGCCTGCCCTGTTTCTTATTTTACTAATCATTGCCATAGTGCAAATTTTTTAATTTAAGGGTGCGAATATAGTAGAAAAGCGGTTGAAATAGTTTAAAGTCTAAAGTTTAAGCTTAGTTTATTCGCTTTCCTGCTCGCGTTCCATGGCGATGCGCTGACGCCTTCTGATGAAGTAAAAAAGTCCGCTGATAACAGTGAAGATAAAGAGCCAGATTGCGGTTTCAATTCCATCAGTTACCCATCGGTAAATACCAAATAATATGCTTATCAAAAGGATTACCAACCATGATATTTCGAGGATACGAAGCATAACTTTTAGATTTTTATTCCTTTACTGTGATATGACCTTTGACCTTAAAAATTTTGTAGCTCGTGAAATTCTGATCTGCTTCAAAACCATCACCATAAATAATTTCTTCAGGTGTGGTGATTTTTACAAACTTGTCACTGCTTATTCTCTCTGTCTTTTCATCCCACAATAATCTTTCGGTATTCAACTGTTCATTTTTTTTATTGATTACCACCACATCTTTTCGTGCTTCCCATTTGCGTTCATTCTCATAATGAATGGCATATTTTGCTGACAGCTGAGACACTATGTTTAAATTGTCATCATAGAATTCAATATGTAATCCTTTAGGCAATTCAGTGATTGTTTTTGGTGTGGTGTATTTATAGAGTAATGGTGCGGTAACTTTTACTTTAATGATGCCAGAATCGCTGTAAATTGTTTCGAGATTGCGGATACTTTCAAGTGGGGTTTTATCAAGTGCGGTAATTTTAGCTATTTCATTCTTATCATTCTCACATCCTGACGCCAGCCACAGCCCTAAAAGTAGTGTAAATAATAAGGGCTTAAACGGAATGTGGAAAAAAAGTTTGGAGTTTAGCGTTTCAAGTTTCAAGTTAATGGGCGCACGAAACGTTAAACATAAAACTTTAAACTTTAAACATCTTTTAGTCATACCTGCGTTTGTGAAACCAGTCTTCGTTAAAAGTAATTCCAATAATTAATTTACCATATTTTTCCTGTACAAGATTATCTTTCACAGTTCCACGCTCACCAAATTCAACTCCGATATTAACCATGCTTTGAAATGATTTACGCAAAGGCAAACCTACACCTGCAGTAATTCCATAATCGTTAATAGAAGTATTTTTTACCTGGAGGAATCCTTTGTGATAGTAACCTCCTAAACGGTATTCGGCACGGTTAAAATATCTAAGGCTTTTATTATCAGGTGTCCATTGCCCGCCTAAAGCAATCTTGAGACTATGATCAAATGTTTCAGTGGTACCAAATGATTTGTAGTTAGTCCAATCCTGATAAATGAGATCCATTCCCATTCCCCATTTGTTACTTTTTAAAAGATAAGCTCCTGCAGTAATGTTTAAAGGGAAAGTAATATTGCCTTTTTCGTTCTCGGTAAATTGAACCGTGTCGAGCGCACCGGTAACATCACCTGATGCTGTTCTGAAATAATAATTTTCCCACAATACAGTGCTTGTTGCGTGCACTTTTGATGAGTTGCTACCGCTTATACCTGTCAGCAGCTGGTAATCATTCTTTAAATCAAACCGGTATTGTAAACCAAAATCCAGGTAAATATCACTCACTGTTAAAGTATTGGTGTAACGATTATGCAGATATCCTGCTTTAGTAAATTCTACTCTGCGCACACGGTTAATGGATCCAAATAAATAACTTGCATTGAAACCAACGGAAAAATGTTTACCTAACTTAAAACCATTACCAATATAAAAGCGATTGATGCCACCACTGCCTGTATAAAAATAATTTGTTTCTAAAGGAGTTAGTTGTTTTTCTGTGATCTCATATCCGACTGCACTGTAAGGTGTAATTCCCATGCTAAGTCCCCACACATTTTTAATAACCGGAAATCCCAAAGAAAGATAAGAGAGGTTTGCATTTTGTTTTTGTTGTGATTTATTTGCGTCTGATAAATTTTCAATCATTCCCTCTGCTCCTATTTCAGCAGTGGTAAGTGTATCTGATGCATAACTGGCAGGATTTAAAAAATTAAGCTTTCCTGAACTTTGAAGTGCAACACCGATTCCGCCCATTGCACGTTGGTAAGCAAACCCGTTGAATTGCAATTCTCCGATTCCATATCGCGAATAAGGAGAGAGCGTTCCGGTTTGAGCTTCAGAATGAAATACTGAGAAAAAAAATATGATGAATGTAAATAAGCGGGACTTGATTTTTAATTTAATCATTGATTATAAAGGAGTATTTCGTTGAGTCCCTGTAGTGTAAGATAAGGGGCTGCAAAGATGTTGTTTTTTAGCTGATTTGAAAAGTAACGCGCATCACCGCCACATAGTATAAGCTGCAAATTTTCTGAAAGCTCATCATATTGATGAACGATACCATTAATTTCTGCTATCATTCCATTCACCACACCACTATGAATTGAATCTGCAGTGCTGTCACCTGTGAGCTTTACGTTTTCCTTAGGTTCCAGCAGCGGCAGTCGTCCGGTAAACTGGTGAAGTGCTTTGTATCGTATGAGCAATCCTGGTGATATTGCACCACCGAGATATTCATCTCTTGAATTTATAAAATCAAACTTAAGACAGGTGCCCGCATCAATTACTAAAACATTTTTTTCAGGAAACAGTGCATTTGCTCCTACCACATTTGCAAGCCTGTCGTTACCAAGAGTTGCAGGGGTTTTATAATGATTTTTAATTGGAAGGCTGGTTGCTGAATTCAATTCAACAAAAAAAGAAATCCGTTTCAATTCCTCTTTTATTTCATCATGTGAGGAAGTTACAGAAGATAAAATGGAAGCTTTAATTGAATGATGCGAAAGAAATATTTCCAGATTTTTTTTTGAAAACACCTCATAAATTTCCTCTATAATTAATTTTTTATTTTCAAAAACCGCAGTCTTCGTCATCGAATTTCCGATGTCAATCACAAGATTCATGAATGCAAAGATGTGGAATTGAATACTTAAACGCTATTGCCGGTTTTCAAATCCACCCGTTTAAGAGAAATGAACGCAAAAATTTTTTGATTCAAAAAGTTTTTACTTTTGCCGCCTCACTGAATTGAATGAATAATTAATAATCGTAATGAATAATGGTCATCCATTTATTCTTCATTGTTAATTTTCATTCTTATTTTCAGAAAGGGTGATGTAGCTCAGTTGGTAGAGCAAAGGACTGAAAATCCTTGTGTCGGTGGTTCGATTCCACTCGTCACCACAAAAATTTTTCCGGATTAAAGAGATTAGCATCAATGCAAAAAAATTCTGCCCGTTACAAAAACGCACTTTTGATTGATGACAATGAGATTGATAATTTCATTAACGAGCGTATGATTACCTCTTCAGGCTTTGCCGAAAAAGTAATTGTAAAAAATTCTGCTGATAACGCACTTCAGTTTTTAAAAGAACACCAGAACGATGCAAATACATTGCCTGAAATTATTTTTCTGGATTTAAATATGCCTGTTAAGGATGGTTTTGTTTTTCTTAATGATTTTGAAGCACTGTCTGATACAGCAAAAAACAAATGCAAAATTGTGGTGCTATCTTCTTCAATCAGCCCTGAAGACATCAACAAAGCGTCCACAAATCCTTACGTGATTAAATACGTAAACAAGCCATTGAGCGAAAAATATCTTGAAGCGATTAAGCTTTAAAAAAAAATTCTTTTTTATTTACGGGATAATTTTTCCTGTATCTCTTTCTCTCAATTAAACGATATTCAATTTTTTCAAACGTTACCACACCTGCGCATTTAAAAATCAAAGATTAAATCCATAAAAAAACCGGCAATCTCATTAAAGAAATTACCGGTTTCAAAACTTAAAATATCTGATTATTCTTTTGACTTAATGGGGTTGCTAAGCTTGCGCAGAATGGTTTCATCCATTTTCAGATAAGTGAGAACAGGATTACTGCATTCATTATTTTGTTTTTCAAACACTGCCCAAAGCTCTGATATCTTCTGTATTTTTTTACGATAATCAGCAGGTTTTAATGCAGACTTTAAGAGTTTCATCATTTGATTAGTGGATTCAAATTGCTCAGTTTGCTCATGTATCTGACGTTTTAAGCTCGACATAATCTGCATGCACAAACCATCATCACCTAAAATACAATATTGAAATGCCTGAAATAATTTAGCATCAATATCCGTGTAAACGTATTGCTTCATACTTAACTTATTTCGCAGTTCATTCATCTTACGTGCAGCACCATGAAAATCGCGCTGGTAAAATTTTACTATACTGAGGTATTTCATCAACCATACATAATGATAGCTATCAGTGCTTTCAATATCAAGATCATTTTCATAGCGCTCATTATACATTGTGAGGCTATCTAAATTTCCATCTTTCAGATACTTTAAAACTTTTGAACGAAGAAACTGTACGATAAAGAAATTCATGATGTGCTTATCCAGCATATCCGGCATTGAATCATTTATTCTTTGCAAATAAAATTCAGCACGCACCTGGTTGTCAGTTCGCTGGTAATATTCAAAATATAATAGATCTGTAATTCTTTTGATATTCTGGTAAAAAGTATCCAACGGATAATTTTCAAAAACCTGGTTCATCTTCTGCAGAATTCCTTCCACCTCCAGCTCGCGTGATTTTAATCCATCCAGTTTGCTCGGCACATTGCACAAATAATAAATGCGTGCGATATTAAATAACACAAACAAACGATGAGAATCATAAAGTTCGCTGATATTTGAAAGTTCGCGCTTCATCATAATGAGTTCTTCAAGATCTGACTCAAGCATGCTCAACTGATATTCACCTAACTTTTTGATGAACTGAAAAAACATGTTTTCCGCTTTGGATACTGCAATAGAAAATGCAATATGGCGGTTCAGCTTGCTTTCATAATAAGGATAATGCTCGCTGAACAAATGCAGTTGTGCAAGTGTCTTATAAACCACAATCAATTCAGCATTCATATCATATTCTATTAGTTGCTTTTCCAGTTCTGTTAAAGCACGAATACTGAATTCTTTATTGTTACCAAATAAATGAGCGGGCACACGGCTCACTTCATCCATTATTGATTGAATAGGGTTTTGAACTTTTTTAGAAAGTATCGTTGCAATTTTTGCATTTAACCTGCTCTTCAAGGTATAGTAAGCACTGGGATTTACCTGCAGCATTGCCATCACTTCCGCATCCTCCTTTGCTTCTTTACGGGCTGTTTCAAGAACAAGAAATGGCTTATTCTGTTTTTTGCCTGCTACTTCCTGTATCAATTGCTGATACTCTTCCTCTGTAAGTTTCTTGATGGTTTTATTTAATACGTCCATGATATTTTTATTTATTCGATTAATATTGTTTTAAATCTTACATTATTACGGATTCAGTTGAGAAAGGTTCGGGAAATCTGAAATAATTTTTTTTGCGAGTTAAAAAAACAGGGCATTAATGCTATTGATGGAGAATTTCAGAGACTGTTTAAATTTTTAAAAATAATTATTTTATTGCCCACGCTCATCCTTGGATTCCCTAAAGTGATGCACCCGACCGACTGCTCTCCCTATGGGTTAGGGTTTTGTAAGAAGAAATATTGTGTCTCTAAATAATTTACACAGGCTTTAAATGATTATAAAAAACTTTATTACGCCTGTTTACAATAATCCACCGGGTTTTACTTTTATCACTTAATGATATTTTATTTTTGAAGCGGTGTCACGGTGGAAAAAAATTCTTCTTATCCTTTTAACTTCCTTAACGGGAGTGGTGCTGTTAGCTTCTTTACTTGCATATATTTATGAAGATGAGATAAAAGCAGTAGTTGTAGGCAGTATCAATAAAAATTTAGAAACTCCTGTTGAAGTAAACCAAATCAGCTTTTCATTTATCCGCAAGTTTCCCTATGCAACTTTAGAATTTACAGATGTAAAGGCACAAGGTCTTTTATATAAAGAGACAAAAAAGAATTTTGTGGTTGCTGAAAAAATTTTTCTGATGTTCAACCTGATGGATATTTTTAAGAAGGATATAGCACTCAAAAAAATTGAATTGAAAAATGCCACAGTAAATTTATACATCAATAAAGAAGGACTTAATAATTATGATGTATGGAAACCGGATAGAAAAGACACTACCTCCACTTTTAATCTTGATCTTGAAGATGTGGTATTGAATAATGTAAAAGTTAATTACATCAACATTTCATTACAGCAGGATTATGCAATCCAAATTCCAAAAGGAAATTTAATCGGGCATTTTGCAAATGAATCATTCGAATTGAAATGCAATACAGATTTATTTATTAATCATTTTATTGCTGATGGAGTAAACTATCTGAAAAACAAAAAAGCAAAAATTGATTTTAACTTACAAGTGAATACTAAGCAACAACTTTACACTTTTAATAATGCAACTTGCCGTATTGCTGATTTAGTTTTGAAAACAGAAGGTTCTATCAACGCTTTAAAAGAAACGCAGATTGATTTAAAAGTGCATGCTGATAAAGCAAATCTTAAAGAATTGCTTTCGCTCATTCCTCAGCAATATTTAAAAGATATTAATCACTACAATTATACCGGCTCTGTTTTTTTTGATGCGAGCGTAAAAGGTATTGCCAATAAAAAACATACGCCATTGGTTGAGCTTTCATTCGGCACTACGGATGCAACACTTTCTCCTGAAAACAGTAACTATAAAATTTCTGCCCTTCATTTTAAAGGTCATTATATCAATCGTAAATCTGCAACACAACCCGTTAGTTTTATTTCGTTAACGGAGTTGAGTGGAAATTTAGAAGGGCAACCTTTTAAGGGAAGCTTACAGGTGGAAGATTTTACACATCCTTTTGTCAACTTCAGTATAAGAAGCAATGTAAATCTAGAAGCGCTCAGTCATTTCTATAAGCCCGATACAATTGAACAAATGCATGGAAATTTATTGGTGAATGCATCTTTTAACGGACGGGCTGATGACAGAAAGAGTTATGCATCGGCCGGAAATGTAGAGATGCAAAATGTAAGTTTTCGTTTAAAAAGAAAAGTGGTTGACTTCAATCGTTTCAATGGACATTTTTCGTTATCAGGAAATCAACTAACGGTCAGGGATTTTCGCGGTGAAATAGCAGGAAGTGATTTTTTATTCAACGGCAGCTTCAATAATATTTTCTCCTATCTCATGTTGCCTGATCAGACTTTATCATGTGATGCAGATCTTTCTTCACGCAATATTGATCTTGACGAATTACTGGAAGATAAATCAGAAAGCACCAAAAATGACACAGCATACAAGATTGATTTCTCAGATAAGCTGAATCTTAAACTAAGATTGAATGTGGGAATAATTTCATTCCGTAAATTCCAGGCATGGCAAATGAAAGGATCAATAACACTTTCCAATAAAATTCTCAATACTGAAAATCTTTCTTTCAAAGCGGTGGATGGCACTGTGTTGTTACAGGGAAGTATCAACACTTTAAAAAAAGATAGTATGCTTATCAGTTACAATGCTGATGTAAAAAGATTAGACATTAATCAATTGTTTTATGAGATGGGAAATTTCGGGCAAAACGTTTTAACAGATAAAAATTTAAAGGGAAGTGTAACAGCTAATATTCAGTTTGCTTCAATCTGGTCAAAAAATCTGCATTGCAACTTAGATAAAGTTTATGCAAGAGGTGATATCACAATTGAAAACGGAGAGCTGAATAATTTCGCTCCGATGCTTTCATTGTCACGCTACTTAAAAGGAGCTGATCTGAAAAATATAAAATTCCAGACATTACATAACACCATTGAAATCAAAAAACAAAACATCGTTATTCCCGCCATGCAGATTCACAGCAGTGCCTTTGAATTAACTGCCAGTGGAACACACAACTTTGATAACATTGTTGATTATCATCTTGCATTTTTGCTTTCGCAGATTGTAGGCAGAAAAGTAAAACAACAGAACACTGAATTTGGAACCATTGAAGATGATGGCTTAGGCAGAAGCAAATTATTTATTAGTATGAAAGGTCCAGCATCTGATCCCAAAATTGCATTTGACAGAAAGGGTACAGAAGCAAAAATTGAAACTGATATCAAAAACGAAAAATCAAATCTCAAGAATATTTTAAATAAAGAATTTGGATGGTTTAAAAAAGATTCTGCAGCAACAGCCAATCCGCCAAAAACGAAAAAGAAAGTAGAATTGCAGATTGAGAGGGAAGATTAAATGAGTTTTGAATTCTAAGTTATGAGTTATGAGTTTTAAGGCGCAGCATAATTTCAAATCATAACTCATTACTCATAACTCAACATTATTTATATTAATATTGCGTTTAATAATCGTTTTACAGAGTGAATATTTACACGCGTAAACAACGCTGGAAACTTATTTTATTAATTGTTGCCGTTCTTATCGGTATCAGTTCATTATGGTACACCAATAAACTTGCAAGAGAGTTAGCAACTGAGGAGCGCAAAAAAGCGGAGTTGTGGGCGGAGGCGATCAAACACATTTCAAATGTTGCAACTGATGCAGGAGATTTAAGTTTTGCATTGTCTGTGTTATCCAACAACACCACCATTCCCATGATACTGGCTGATGACAAAAATCAGGTGAATTCATTTCGCAATTTAGACTCCGTTCGTGCTGTTAGCGAACCGCAATATTTACAACACCAGATTGAAATAATGAAAAAAGAACACGAACCCATAGTGATTCATTATGGAGATGGTGACCAGAAAAATTTTATCTATTACAAAGATTCTTACCTGCTCACGCAACTGCGCTTATATCCGTTTTTTCAATTAGCGGTTATCGCTTTATTTTTATTGGTTTCCTATTTTGCATTCAGCACATCGCGAAGAGCAGAGCAAAACCAGGTTTGGGTGGGTATGGCAAAAGAAACTGCACACCAGCTTGGTACGCCACTCTCATCATTAATGGCATGGATTGAATATTTAAAATTAAAACCGCAATCTGATGAACATCTTCACGAAATTGAAAAAGACATCACGCGGTTAAATACCATCACTGAACGTTTTTCCAAAATCGGTTCTGCACCAGCACTTAAAAAAGAAAACCTGACAACTGTTTTACAAAGTTCCATCAATTATATCCGCACACGCACCTCTTCCAAAGTTAATTTTGATTTGCAGAATTTGCAGAGTTATGATGTGGAAGCGCCCATCAATATACCGTTGTTTGAATGGGTTTTAGAAAATGTTTTTAAAAATGCAATTGATGCAATAAGCGGCAAAGGATCTATCACTATTAAAGTTACGGATCAGCAGCAGTTCGCTTATATTGATATTACAGATTCGGGAAAAGGAATTCCAAAATCCAAATACAAAACTGTTTTTAAACCTGGTTATACCAGCAAAAGCCGGGGATGGGGATTAGGTCTTTCGCTTTCAAAACGTATTGTTGAAGAATATCACAACGGGCAGATTTTTGTGAAAAGTTCTGAGCTGAATAAGGGAACAACGTTTAGGATTGTGTTGAAGAAATAACTGCATTATTAAGTTAAGACGCATATCCATGTCAAAAATTTTAACAATCCCTGATGAAGTAATAATCAATAAGATTTATTTCATCAGAGGAAATAAAATTATGTTGGATAAAGACTTGGCATCTTTATATAATGTGACCACCAGTAATTTAAACAAGGCTGTAAAACGAAACTATAAACGTTTCCCTGAAGATTTCATGTTTAGTTTGAATGAGGATGAAGTGAAAAACTTGATATTCCAAAATGGAACATCAAGTTGGGGTGGGACAAGAAAGCTTCCGTTTGCATTCACAGAGCAAGGCGTTTCAATGTTGTCTGGGGTATTAAATAGCGACACAGCAATAGAAGTAAATATACGGATCATAAGAATTTTTGCCAGGCTCAAGGAAATGCTTCTGACTCATAAAGACATATTATTAAAATTGGAGCAGCTTGAAAAACAAGTTGTACAAAACAGTGATGACATCAAAATGATTTTTTCTGCATTAAGGCAGTTGCTCAATACGCCTGATCCTGCAAGAAAGGAGGTTGGATATAAGATCGGGATAAAAAAATAAGGATTCAATTTGCAAGTAAAAAATCGTATTGGTAGATGAGCGGCATTTATATCCACATTCCTTTTTGCAAGCAAGCGTGTCATTATTGTGATTTTCATTTCTCAACTTCTTTAAAGAATAAAGAAGCAACGCTGAATGCAATTTTAAAAGAGATTGAATTAAGAAAAGAATATCTCATCAACAATGACACAATCAATACAGTTAACTTACTCAACACATCTAAAATAATCAACACCATTTATTTTGGAGGAGGTACACCTTCATTGTTAATTGGAGATGAAATAAATCAGGTTATTGATCAGATTGCAAAACATTTTTTAATTGATTCAAATGCAGAAATTACTTTGGAAGCAAATCCGGATAATCTTGACAAACATTTTTTACAATCATTAAAACAAACACCTGTAAATCGTTTAAGCATCGGCATACAGTCTTTTTATGATGAGGATTTAAAACTGATGAACCGTGCACACAATGCAGAAATGGCTTTGCGTTGTGTACCTGATGCTGCTGATGCTGGTTTTTCTCAAATTACAATTGATTTGATTTATGCACTTCCAAATCTCACGCACGAAAGATGGATTCAAAATTTGAAAACTGCATTTGGTTTACCTGTTAATCATCTTTCCTGTTATTGCTTAACGGTTGAACCGAGAACTGCATTAGCTGATATGGTGAAAAAAAATAAAGTAATAATTCCTGATGATGAACATGCTGCACACCAATTTCAGTTGCTTGTTGAAATGATTACAACAGCAGGATTTGAGCAATATGAAATCTCCAATTTTTGTCGTGATGGAAAATATTCTAAACACAACAGTAATTATTGGAAAGGTGAATCTTATTTAGGAATTGGTCCTTCTGCTCATTCCTACAATGCTAATTCGCGTCAATGGAACATTGCAAATAATCGGCAGTACATACAAAGCATAAATGAATCAATTATTCCATTTACCAAAGAAGAATTAACTGCTGATCAGCATTACAATGAATATATTTTAACTTCGTTACGAACTTCCTGGGGTGTTGATTTAAACAAAGTGAAAAAGCATGGAAATCATTATGCAGATTTTTTTCTTGATCACATCTCAAATAAAATAAAAGAAGAAACAGTACAACAACACAAAGGCATTTACACGCTCACACAAAAAGGAAAATTATTTGCTGATAAAATTGCCGCTGACTTATTTATTTAACGCAGATTATTTGATGGGAACAGATTATTTAGTGAAACCGATACTCAGCGTTGTCTTGATACTTTGTACTTGATACTTACTACAAAAAAATGATTGCCACAATTGAACATTCATCCGGATCACTTAAAGTTGATTTTTTAAAACCAATTGATATTTCAATGCCTTTGCGTGCCGGAGAAAAAAATGTGAATGCATGGTATCGCGCTCCTGTCAGGATGGAAGCAGTTCGGTTAGGTGATTGGGTTGGTGATGTGAACGAGGGTGGTTCAGTGAATTTTCGCGACATCTGGTTCAATCCCCATGCTCATGGAACTCATACTGAAACTGTATGGCATATCAGCAGCGAACCTGTTTCAATTAATGAATCATTAAAACAATTTTTCTTTCTTGCAGAACTGATTACAATAACTCCTGAATCTATTAACAATGACAATATCATAACTGAAGAACAATTGAAAAAAGCAATAGGATATATAGATTGCGAGGCAGTCATCATCCGCACTTTGCCAAATGATGAAAGTAAACTCACAAGACAATATTCAAATACCAATCCTCCTTATTTACATCACCAGGCTGCGGAGTTTTTAAAAGAAAAAAACATTCAACATCTTTTGATTGATCTTCCTTCCGTTGACCGTGAACAGGATGATGGAAAATTACTGGCTCATCATGCATTCTGGAATTATCCTGCATCAACACGAATAAATGCAACCATCACTGAATTAATATATGTTCCCAACGAAATCATTGATGGAAAATATTTATTGAATCTGCAGATAGCGTCCTTTGAAAATGATGCAGCACCATCAAAACCAGTTTTGTATAAAATAATATAAGATACTCGAGCGAAAAAGTACTTTAAAATTCTACCTTTGCCTCTTAATAATCAAATAAAATAATTATGGGAAAAGGCGATCAACGCTCACGCAAAGGAAAGGTAACCATTGGTTCTTCCGGTAAAACGCGCAGCAAAAGAATTCAGAACGTAAAAGCTAAAGCTACCTTAAAAGAGCAAAGTCATTACACTGCTGCAAAAACAGAAAAAGCTACTGCATAATTTTTCTAATTATGATGCGCGATAACCATTCGTATATTCGTATTCCTTCGTAATTCGCAGATGGTATGAGATTCGGTGTAGTAATTTTTCCGGGTTCCAATTGCGATCGTGATTTAATTCACGTTTTACGTGATGTGATGCTGCAGGAAGTGAAAGAACTCTGGCACAAAGATCATTCGTTGCAAGGTTGTGATTTTATTTTATTGCCGGGCGGTTTTTCTTATGGCGATTATTTACGTTCCGGAGCTATTGCACGCTTCTCTCCTATTATGCAGGAAGTATTAGAATTTGCAGATAAGGGAGGAAATGTGTTTGGCATTTGTAACGGATTCCAGATTTTATGCGAAGCACATTTGTTACCCGGTGCTTTATTGCACAATGTGCATCACCAGTTCAGTTGTAAAAATGTTTTTCTTCGTTGCGAAACAGATGAGAGCATGTTAACATCACGCTTGCGCATCGGACAAGTAATTAAAGTTCCGATTGCACATGGTGAAGGAAATTTTTATTGTGATGATTCCACTTTGAAATCATTAGATGATAACGGTCAGATTTTATTCCGTTATTGTGATGAGAAAGGAAACATTACCGGTGACAGCAATCCTAATGGAGCTTTGCAAAACATTGCAGGCATTTGCAACAAACAAAAAAATGTTTTTGGTATGATGCCGCATCCTGAGCGCGCATCAGAAAACGTGTTGGGAAATACAGATGGAAGATTAATATTTGAATCAATCCTCAATACTGTATTGGCATAAGCCTCCATTTCTTTAATATTATTTTAATACAAAATAGTCTCTAAGGCACCATAACACTTAGTGAATCTTTGTGCCTTAGGATCATAGAGGCATGCTTTTCTATTCGAAGAATAATAATTCATTCTTGAACTTTTTCAGTCATTTGTCCGTATAATAAAGTAAATGAGATCCGTTTTAATCTTTTTGATGATAAGCATGGTATGTATTCTATTACCATCTGAAACATTATTTTGCCAGGTAAATAAATCAGAAATTCGTGCAGAAGAAATCATCAACAAAGTTTTTCAGGCTGCATATAATATAAAGACTTTGAAATTTATTTTTATCTGTAATGAGCGTATTGATGGGCATATGCAAGCTGCCCGATCCAATATTAAAATTCAAACATCACCACGTAAATTATATTTGAATTGCAAAGATGCAGAAGTGCTTTGGTGGGAAGGCAAAAACAATAATCTTGCTTATGTTCATCCTTATGGATTTCCTTATTTCAATGTTACGCTTGACCCGAATGGATCACACATGCGAAAGGGACAACATCATTCCATACTTGAAACAGGTTTTGATTATTTCATCAACATACTAAAAGTAAACGCAAAAGAAAAAGCAGAAGGAAAAAAGCGGTTCGACATAAATATCGGAGAAGAAATAATTAATAACCGGGCTTGTTATAAGCTTACTGCAGTTAATCCTGATTTTTCATTTTCAGATTATAAAGTTCAAAAAAAAGAAGACATCATTAGTATTGCACGAAAGCTTAACGTTAGCGAATACCTGATTCTTGAAAACAATCCTAAGTACAGTTTTTATACAAGTGTGGATGAAGGAGATATTATCAAAGTACCTAATGCCTATTCAAAAATAACAGTGTTGTACATTGACAAAGAATTATTTCTGCCGGTAATAAGCAGGATGTACGATAACAAAGGATTGTTTGAAAGCTATGAATATAATTCGCTCGAGGTAAATCCTGTTTTTAATGAAGATGAATTTACGAAGGAATGGAAAGAATATAATTTTTGATTGTGTGATTACAAATGCTAAAATTATTTTTCATAAAAATGCATTTCTTCTATATAATTCCAGACTGACTCCGGCATCATATAACGAACATCCTTTTTTTCTTTGATTGATTTGCGAATAAAGCTTGCAGAAATTTCCATCAAAGGTGCGTCAATCATTTTTACCCGTGCATTGTTTTTCAAATCTCCGCCATCAGATTTCGGTCGCGGATACACATAAATATCATGATCTGCTAAAATGCTCTCATAGTTTTTCCATTTGTGAAAAGTAGCAAGATTGTCGCTTCCCATTATCAAAGCAAACTCATGCTGCGGAAATTTTTCCTGTAAATAAGTAAGTGTATGAATGGTATAAGATGGTTTGGGTAAATCAAATTCAATTTTGGATGGTTTTAATTTTTTGTTTTCACCAATTCCCAGCTTTACTAAATAGTAGCGATGATAATCTTGCAACAAACCTACAGCAGGCTTCAATGGATTATGCGGAGAAACAACCAACCATACTTGTTCCAGATCAGTAAACGCTGACATGTAACCTGCGATAACAAGATGTCCGTTATGAATGGGATTAAATGAACCAAAGAAGAGACCGATTTTCATTTGGAAAAAAGTTGGCAATTGGCAGTTGGCAGTTGGCAAGAAATAAAAAAAACAGTTTGCAATTTGTAGTTTACAATTTGCAAACTGCCAACTGCCAACTGCCAACTAATGACTAATAACCAATGACTAGCCTTCATCCGGAATATCTCCATACAAAAACAGATCAACTAAAACTTCTGCTTCATTTAATGCTACTTCAAGTTTATCATTTACAATCACATTGTTAAACCGGTGTGCATATTCCAATTCCTTCTCTGCTTTTGAAACACGTTTTGCAAGTGAATCATCACTCTCACTTGCACGTGCAACTAATCGCCTGTGCAAATCATCAACTGATGGAGGCATCACAAAAACATCCAGTATCTGCTTTGGATAATGACTGCGGATAGTTATTCCACCTTCTACATCTACATCAAACAAAACAACTTTGCTTTCATCAAGAACACGTCTTACTTCCGATTTTAATGTTCCATAAAAACGGTCTTTATAAACTTCCTCCCACTCTAAAAATTCATGACGGTGCATTTTGCGTTTGAATTCATCCACAGTTAAAAAATAATAATCCTTTCCATCCATTTCATTCGCACGCTTCTGACGCGTGGTTGCAGAAACAGAGAATGTAAGTTCAGGAAACTTTTTTAACAGGTGATGAACAATTGTTGTTTTACCGCTTCCTGAGGGACCACAAAACAAAACAAGTTTTTCAGAAGGAATACTCATAATTTACAGAACGTTTGCAAGTTGTTCTTTTAATTTTTCCAACTCATCTTTCATTTCCACCACTGCACGCTGCATGCTTGCATCATTTGCTTTTGAACCAAGTGTGTTAATCTCACGGCCTAATTCCTGGGTGATGAATCCTAGTTTCTTTCCGTTTGCTTCTTTACTTTTCAGTGATTCAATAAAATAATTGCAATGGCTCCGCAAACGTAATTTCTCTTCGGTTATATCGAACTTCTCCACATAAAAAATTAATTCCTGCTCAAAGCGGTTTTCATCAATATTTGTTGCTTCTTTTATTTCTGCAATATTTTTATGCAGCCGTTCGCGGATATTTTCAATCCGTCCTTTCTCAAATTTTTCTGCTTCAATCAATAACTTTAATATATTATTAATGCGAAGTGTTAATTCTACTTCTATTACCTTACCCTCTTGCTCACGGAAAGAATTAAATTTTTCTACTGCTTCTTTTAATAAAACATTAATTGCTTTCCACTGTTCTTCATCACCTTCTGTTTTATCATTACCTAAAACCTGCGGAAGTTTGATAACCGTTTCCAAAATTAATTGATCACTTATATTTAGTTCATCACGCAGCAATTTTAACTCTTCATAGTATGCTTTAAAAATTTCTTTGTTGATATTGCTTTTGCGGGAGATGTCACTTGCTCCGTTTCCGATGTTAATGCTAACATCCACTTTACCACGTTCAATCAACTTGCCTAACTCAGCACGCAATTCCAGTTCCTTATCACGATACATCGAAGGCAACCGCAGCGCCATTTCAAGAAACTTACTGTTCAATGATTTTATTTCTACTGTCACGGCAGTTCCGGAAATATCATTGCTTGCATTTCCAAAGCCGGTCATGGATTTGACCATATTTATTTTATTTTTTGTGAGGGCAAATGTATAGAGTTTAAAGTTTGCCGGTTACGAATTAACGTATGAAATACGAATACAACGAATCAATCAAAGCAAATTCGCATCATTCGTTACAGATTCATTAATTGGTAATCACCTTAGTTGAATTGCTCGTAAGATAAACTCCAAGAAAAATAAAAACCGCAGAAATTAAATGTAAATAGTTTGGTACATCCTGACCTGCCAGCATTGCAAATATTGCTGCGAGCAATGGTTGTAAATAAATATAAATACTTACCTGAGAAGGACTGAGTTCTTTTAATCCAAGAGTATTAAACAAGTAGGCAAAAAATGTTGTTCCGATAATAACAAAACCGGTACACCACCAAATGGCCGGTGTAAATGACGACCAGTTTATTTCTTTCCATTCATCATAACCAAAGGGTATTACTATAATGCTCCCAAATAAAAAAACCCATTTCATAATTGTGACAGGATGATATATTTTCATCAATGGTTTTACTAAGACAAGAAAAAGTGCGAAGGAGAATGAATTTACCAGCACATAAAAATCTCCAACTATGGAGGTGTTTGCCTTGTTTACTTTGTTGCTGAATAAAATTAAAATTACGCACCCGGTAATTCCTAAAGCAATTCCTGCAATGCGTATCCATGCAATACGCTCTTTGATAATAATTGCAGCAAGCAGCAAAACAAAAACCGGATTGCTGATCATCATTAATCCTGAATTAATGGGACTTGTTAATGACAATCCTTTAAAAAATAAAAGCTGGTTAATTGCAACTCCGAATAAAGCACAGAGGAATAATTTTTTGTAATCTCTCTTATTCACTTTTTCCTTTACAAATAACCGCTCACATAGCCAGAATAAAATACCTGCAACAATTACACGTATTAAAATAAATCCAAATGGTTTTATATAAGCAGGCATTACCTGTTTGGCAATGGAGTAGTTTGCACCATAAATAATATTTGCAGTTAACACTGCCAGATGCGCTTTTACTGCTTTACTCATTTCATTGCAGCTTTGGCTGCTGCAACATTTTTAGGTGAGTTTCCAATAAATATCTTATCATCCAAAATAATTACAGGTCGTTTAAGAAAAGTATATTCTTCTAAAATGTATTTGCGATAATCTTTTTCAGTCAATTTTTTTTCATTCAGTTTCCATGCACGAAACTTTAACGCGATGCGGCTGAAAAGCGATTCATAACTTCCGGATAATTTTTTCATTTCATCCAATTGCTCAGGTGTTATTGATTCTGTTTTGATATCCTGCAAAACAAAATCTTTCTTTGGTTTTAATTCTTTTAATATGCGCTGACAGGTGGTGCAATTACTCAGATGATAAATTTTTTTCATGAAAGAAAAATAAGTTTGAATTAGTAAACTTCTTTTGCCACACGCCTGCAAACTTCCGAAGTTCCCATGGTATAAAAATGCAGGCATGGCACATTGTGTTTAAATAATTCTTTGCATTGGGCAATGCACCACTCTATTCCAATTTCTTTTACCTCATCATTGTCTTTCGCTTTTTCCACCGCATCTGCCAGATCATCGGGCATGTCAATATGAAAAGTGCTTGGTAAAATGGTCAATTGTTTTTTTGTTGTAAGCACTTTAAGACCGGGGATAATGGGAACTGTGATACCCGCTGCACGGCATTCATCCACAAATTTGAAAAACTTAGCATTGTCAAAAAACATTTGTGTTACGATATACTCAGCACCTAAATCAACTTTCATTTTTAAATATTTGATATCGCTTTTCATATTGGGAGCCTCGAAATGTTTTTCAGGATAACCTGCCACACCCACACAAAAAGAAGTGGGCACAGCATCCAGCAATTCATCATCCATAAATTTACCGCGATTCATGTTCACTATCTGTTGCAATAAATCACTTGCGTAAGCATTGCCATTGGGTTCCGGTGTGAAATGAGATTCAGTTTTTATTGAATCACCTCTTAATACTAAAACATTATCAATACCAAGAAATGATAGATCAATCAATGCATCCTCTGTTTCATCGCATGTAAATCCTCCACAAATAATATGTGGCACAGCATCAATCTTATATTTATTCATAATCGCAGAACAGATACCAACTGTTCCCGGGCGTTTCTTTATTGATTTTTTTTCGAGTAAGCCGTTTGGTTTTTTTCTGTACACATATTCCTCACGGTGATAAGTAACATCAATAAAACTCGGATTAAATTCAAGCAACGGATCAATTGCCTGGTAAATAGAATTAATACTTTTTCCTTTTAACGGTGGAATTATTTCAATAGAAAATAACGGACGCTTTGCATTGCGTAAGTGTTCAGTAACTTTCATAAACTAAAATGTAAAACAAGCGGATTATTTTTTGGAGACACAAAAATGCTTAAAAAACAAACGTTCGTGGCTGACTTAACCACGAACGTTTTATTGTTCAACTAACTTTTAAAAGAAATTATTTTGCTCCTGCGATGGTAACAGTTCCTGTTAAAGGTTCTGTTTTTCCATCACCTAATTCAAGCAAATAGAAATAAACACCATCAGGAAGATCAGCGCCCTTGAATACATTATTCTTATTATCATACTTGCTTGAAAATACTTCTTTACCCCAACGATTAAGAATAGTCATGTGATTATTCGGATACTGCTCTATGTTGGAAATGGTGAATGCATCATTTAAATTATCTCCGTTAGGAGTAATTACATTGGGTACAATTACTGAACAGGCAGCCGGTTCTGATACACGTCCTTCATTGCAGGGAGCAGTTGAACTATTGATTGCTCTTACCTGGAAAGAAACAACCAGATTGTTTGTCCCATGGCTTAAGATGTTTGAATTCACATTGTTTGGGGCTATCCATCCGCTTCCTTCATTCACTTCATAACTTAAAGCATTAAGTACTTGCGTCCAGGTGTAAACAAAACTATAACCGCCACTGCTACCTGTATTGCAGGTTACAATTGGTGCTTCCATTTGCCTGTCTATAATCACCATTACGGAATCTTTGTTTACACAATTGTTTACATCAGTAGCTGTTACAATATAATTACCAGAGGTAGTAATGTTTGATATAGTTGCTCCGCTTTGATTATTACTCCATTGATAAGAAGTAATGCTGTTACCGGAAACCTGAGTGGCAGTAAGACTACCAGGATTGACTTCGCAAAAAGTTGCAGTAGCATTACCTGCATCTATGACTGGTATAGCATTAACATTTAATACGGCAGGAGCTGTAGCCGTACAACCTGGAGCTATAGTAGCAGTAACTGTATAATTATAAGTGTTAGCTGCAAGTGTTATTGATGGAGTAAAGGTATTTGTGCTGCTCACCACATTGGAGTTTTGATCAGTCCACTGGTAAGTAACTCCCGGTGCACTGCCTGCATTAAATGTCGGGAATGTAGTTGAGCCTTCACAAACATTTTGAGTACCACCGGTAACAGAAGGAAAATCAACTACTGTTAATGTCATACTTCCAGTTGCAGTACAGTTGCCTGCTGCTATTCCTATAGTAACACTTATTGTACTGGTACCGGAAGTGTTTGTTGATGGAGTAAAAGTCTGATTGGTTGCTCCTGGTACCGGTACTCCATTAATGCTCCACTGATATGCGGAGTTCGGATTATCAGCAGTCAAAGGCGAAATAGCAGAGCCCACACAAACTGTCTGATTTTGATTATTAAACTGCGGCACTACCGGAGCCGGAATAAAATTAACCTGAATATCATCGGATTTTGTACAATTTCCATTGCTTACCAGGGCTGTATAATTTCCGCTCACCGTTGGAATGTATGTTTGATTGGTTGCTCCTGGTATTCCATTTCCGTTTAAATACCATTGATATTGATAACCCAATCCGCTGCTGCCTGCATCTAATGTATCGGAGGATCCGGCACAATCAGTGATGTTAGCACCTAATGCAACTGTAGGTGTTGTGTTTACAGCTAACAATATAGTATCTGATCCCTGACAGGTAGATCCTGTTGTAACATTTATCTGAACTGAATAATTTCCTGCTCCGCTATCAGCAGGTTGAGTAGGATTGTTCCATCCAAGGATTGGATTATTATTGAAAGACCATTGATACACTAAACCAGTATATCCTGAATTGAGCACTGGCACCGGATCAATATCACAGATGGAAAGATCCGAACCTAAGTCAACATCAATTTTATTATTAATATAGAATATGGCGAGGGTGTCACCCGGATTAAGAAAACGTCCGCATTGATTGGCAATGGTGTTTCCATCATTACCGGTTTTTACTGTTAAATAATAAACCGAGGAGGTGGGTGTCTGCTGACTGCCGAAGGTCATCAGCATCTGATTACTTTGCTCACCGTTAGGCCCGCAGTAACCGAAAGCATTCATAATAGGAACAAGGTTTCCTGCTGAATCTCTTAATACCAGATCAGAAGCATCACTTGCTATTGTGTAACAAAACACATTTTCATTAAAGGTTATTGTTTTGTGATTGAAGATACATCCAAGAGAATCAATTGCAGGTTGCCATACACTTAAATCATTTATGAAAAATTCTGCTGTATCATGATATGGCTGCATTGCAGACCCACACTGACTTAATAAACTATTGCCATCAGCACCTGTTTTTATCACTACATAATTAGATCCCGCAGTGAGAGGAAACAGGCAAGTCACAACTATTGAATCCGTACGTCCATTAGGGCAAGATAAAGGAACTGCAGAGATCACAGGATTAGGGAATCCTAATGAACGAAGCACACGAATATCTGATGGAACAATAGAACCACACTGCACTTTCTCACTAAAGGGTAGAATAAACTGATTGTCTCCGCAAAAATATGGACCAGCAGTTGCACCTGTAGGATCACCAATAATGGCGTGTGTTGCTGAAGTTCCCGGAGGAAATGCAGGGTTAACAATATTACATTGATTGGTGATTACAATTTGGATATCACGTTTTACTGTACCAATTAAGGTTGCAGGAGTTACAGTTGTATCATAAGATGACACCAATACACATATAACTGCTATCTGCTGCAATGCAGGTATAAAATAAATGATGCCTTGTTTAGAATCAATGGTCATGGGTACCTGAGATGCAACGGGCTGTGTTGGTGTATAAGGAGAACTCGTGAGAGGATTATTTAGATATGTTAAATTAGCCGGAACCGGGGGACATGAAGCACTGTTTTCTTCTGCCGGTGCCAATGAAAAAACCAAACTATCACCATCAGGATCAAAAGCACCCTGATCATAATAAAATGGATATCCAACACAAAATGTAGTATAAGGTATAAAGTTAAAAACCGGAGAGTTATCCGTGGGATGGTTAACATTATCAAGCGTTGCTGAAACATACATTCCGTTTGGATTAACATTTAATCCACCATTACGACAGCAATCATACCATGAGAAAACCCAGTCAGTCGCTGCGTTAGGCAAGGTATAAATTGCTTCAAAAATATATTCTTCAGTTCCTGGTCCATTTCCACTCGGACCACAGTTTGGAGGAGGTAAGGTAACACATGGAGGGTTGGGTACTACATTAACTGATATCAGGTTTAATTGCAATAGCTGATTGAAACCAAGGGAATTGGATGACAAGCATAAGCTTACCGGTAATGGAACAGGAATTCCTGTACAATCCCGGTAAAACTTTAATCTGAAAAGATAAGCGTTCTGTGAACCCTGATACACATAAGCGATCTCGGCACCTGCCATGTGACTTGCGGAAGACTTTTGCGGCATGAGCACTAAAACAAATAAGAATAAGCTGATTGCTGTAAATAATTTTTTCATGTTGTGAGTTATTTTCATCTAAAAGGTTTGCAAATTTAATTTTTGTTGATTAAAACCAGAATTTATTATTGTAATATATATAGATGTATTATCAGGTCAAATGGTTGCACCTGATAATTTTTTTATTTAAAGAGATTTAATGAACCCCGCTGCCTGATGTCATTACCATTTTCAGTAGTGGTAGATAATTCATAAAAATAAGTTCCTGGCAGAGCTGATCCGCCACCATTTATACGGCCGTCCCATTTTTCTGTAATACTATTTAATTCCGCTATCTGTCGTCCGTTTCGATCAAAAATCTTTAGAAGGAATTTTTTCATATTACTACCTTCCACTGAGAAGAAGTCATTTATTCCATCACCATTAGGACTAAAAGCAACGTTAATACTGCCCATCACATCAATGGTTTTAGTAATGGTTAATTCTCCTGTAATACACTTTAAATTATATGTACCCGGTTTCAAATATTTATGGGTTACAGTAGAAGCATGAGGCTGAACTGATCCATCACCAAAATCCCAATCACCAATTAATTGATCATCGTTCAATAAACAAGCAAGCTGGAATGGTGCAAATCCTGCAGTTGAGTTTAGCAGTATCAACGGTTCACTATTTGGTGTAATAGTATTAGTTGAAGCAGGTGTATTGTCTGATGTTATATTTTTTTCAGCGGTTGTTTGTTGTTCATTGTGTGAATCACTACTTTCTTTATTAATTATTTCATCAGATGAAGGCTCACTTTGATTAATGATATCTGCTGTGTTATCTGCCTTATAATTGCTTTCTGATTTTGGTGCTTCATTTTTCACGCTTTCATAAACAGTGTTTACCTGCGCAGATTTAGAAGCATTAGATTTTTGAACAGGTAATTCCACATTACTTACAATGGAGGATGGTGATGCAATAACAACCGTTTTTTCCCCCTCATTTATTTTTACAGAAGGAGATTGACTTTTAACGGGCTCTACCTTTATTGAATCTTTCTCCTGATACACAACTACACCGCCAATAATTGCAATCGCAGCAATGCCACCAATAATCCATGTGCCCGCTGTGCTTAATTTAACTGCAGCAGTTTTTAATAACGAAGCACCGGGCTGAGCCATCGGTGCAACAGGTTGCACTAATTGCTGACTTATATCACTCCAGACTTTGGCTGAAACATCAGGAGTAAATTCATCAAAGGTGTCTTTGAAAATTTTTTCGATATTTTGTTCTTGTGATGACATCTTTATTTGGTATTCTATTTAAACAATTGGTGCTATTATTAAGTTTTGAATATGTGAGTCACTATTGGCTGACGATGTTTCTTTGTGATTAAGCATCCTGGCCAAATGAGTACGTGCCCGTGCATACTGCGATTTACTGGTACCTTCAGAAATATTAAGGATTTTCCCTATTTCTTTATGATTATAACCTTCAATTGCATAAAGGTTAAATACAGTACGGTATCCCGAAGGCAATTGATGAATGATTTTTAAAAGCTCTTGTGCATGCAATTCCTTCAATGGTTCTAAAGGTTCTCCCGAGTTTTCAAATAATTCCGTTTCCTGAATTCTTGACTTCTGCTGACGATAATGATCCAATGCCGTATTCACAATTATTTTTTTAATCCAATTTTCCAATGGTCCGAATCCTTTAAACATTGCGATTGCCTGAAACACTTTTACAAATCCCTCCTGCAAAATGTCTTCTGCCTCTTCTCGGTTAGAAGTGTACCGGAGACAAACGCCAAACATTCTGCGGGCAAACTGTTCATACAAAGCTTTTTGTGCATGGCCATCGCCTTTTGAGCAGTTTTTTACTAATTCCTCATCGGTCATGTGCAGAGCTTCAAAATACAAGATGTAATTTTACGAAAAAAGGTTGCATCGCCACCGTAATTTAAAATTTAAGTGTTCAACATTAAACTTGAACTCATTTACTTTAATTAAAGAACTATTTTTTGAATCTCAAAACTAAAACGTTAAATCCTAATTTACCTTCTATCTTTGCCGCCCTTTATGGAATACATTCGCAATTTCTGCATTATCGCTCATATTGACCATGGCAAAAGCACCCTTGCCGATCGTCTTTTAGAATACACAAACACAATTTCTAAAAAAGATTTGCAGGCACAAGTGCTTGATGATATGGATCTGGAACGCGAGCGGGGCATTACTATTAAGAGCCACGCCATTCAGATGGAATACAGTTTAGGCGGGAAAAATTATATTCTTAACCTTATTGATACACCCGGGCATGTTGACTTTTCTTACGAAGTATCAAGATCAATTGCAGCCTGCGAAGGAGCATTGCTTATTGTAGATGCTGCACAAGGAATACAGGCGCAAACTATTTCAAACCTTTATCTTGCTTTAGAAAATGATTTACATATAATTCCAATTCTAAATAAAATTGATTTACCAAGTGCAGAGCCTGAAGTTGTTAAAGATCAGATTGTGGATTTGCTCGGTTGCAAGCGTGAAGAAATTCTCTCAGCAAGCGGCAAAGTAGGCACAGGTGTATATGAGATTTTGCAAGCCATAATTGATCGCATACCTGCACCAAAAGGAAATCCGCAAGCCCCTCTTAAAGCACTTATTTTCGATTCAGTGTATAACTCGTTTCGTGGTATTATCGCGTATTTCAGGGTTTTTGATGGCGAGATCCGCAAAGGTGATCATATCAAGTTTCAGGCAACTGGAAAGGATTATGTTGCTGATGAAGTAGGTGTTTTGAAGCTGAATAAATTACCGCGCGATGTGATTAAAGCCGGTGATGTGGGTTATATTATTTCAGGTATCAAAGATGCCAAAGAAGTTAAGGTGGGAGATACCATTACACATATTCATAATCCCTGTGAAGAAGCAATCAGTGGTTTTGAAGATGTGAAGCCAATGGTTTTTGCGGGAATTTACCCGGTAGATACGGATGAGTATGAGGAATTGAGAACATCAATAGAAAAACTTCAGTTGAATGATGCTTCGCTGGTATTTGAGCCAGAGAGCTCAGCTGCTTTAGGTTTTGGTTTCAGATGTGGTTTTTTAGGAATGCTTCACATGGAAATTATACAGGAACGGTTAGAGCGCGAGTTTAACATGACAGTGATTACTACTGTACCTAACGTTTCTTACAAAGCATACCTTACCAATGGAGATCTGCTGGATATTAATAACCCAAGCGATTTTCCTGATCCTACTCATCTTGATCGAATTGAAGAGCCCTACATAAAAGCTACCATTATTACCAAGAGCGAATTTATTGGTTCAATCATGACATTGTGTATTGGCAAGCGTGGTGAAATTGTTAATCAAAGTTATCTCACTGTTGATCGTGTTGAGTTGATTTTTCACATGCCAATGGCTGAGATTGTATTTGATTTTTATGATAAGCTGAAAACCATTTCGAAAGGTTACGCTTCTTTTGATTATCATCCAATAGGATATCAGACTTCTGATCTTGTAAGGCTTGACATCAGACTTAACGGTGAACCTGTTGACGCACTGTCTGCTTTAATTCATCGTGATCATGCTTATACTTTCGGAAGAAAGATATGTGAAAAGCTGAAAGAGCTGATTACACGTCAGCAGTTTGAAATTATTATTCAGGCAAGCATTGGCAGCAAAATTATTGCGCGCGAAACCATCAAAGCATTACGTAAGGATGTTACTGCTAAATGTTATGGAGGCGATATCTCGCGTAAGCGTAAACTTTTAGAAAAACAAAAAGAAGGAAAGAAACGCATGCGATCAGTTGGTAGTGTTGAAATTCCACAACAGGCATTTCTTGCTGTGTTAAAGCTTGATTAATCAGGCTACGGCTTTTGGTATTGAGGATATAAGTTTTTTGGTGTATGCTGATTTTGGATGATGGTAAATTTCACCCGCATCACCCATCTCCTCTATCCTTCCGTTTTTCATTACAATAATCCTGTCACTCATAAATTTCACTACAGCTAAGTCATGTGAAATAAAAATATAAGTAAAGCCCATTTCATTTTTCAATTGATTTAAAAGATTTAATATCTGTGCCTGAACTGATACATCAAGTGTAGATACAGGTTCATCACAAATAATTAATTCAGGATTTACTGCCAGTGCACGTGCAATACAAATACGCTGACGTTGTCCACCGGAAAATTCATGAGGTAAGCGATAAAAATGCTCTTCACTTAAGTTCACTTTGTTAAGCAATACCATCGCTTTCTCTTTTCTTATTTTTTCATTCGGATAAATATCATGTACCTGCATAGGTTCCATAATAGACTTACCAATTGTTAGTTTTGGATTTAGCGATGAATAAGGATCCTGAAATATAATTTGTATGTGCTTCCTTACATTTTGCATTTCATCATAATTCAGTGTGTTTAGTTTTTTTCCATTAAAATATATTATTCCTGATGAAGGTTCTATCAATCGTATAATTGTTTTTCCCAAAGTTGTTTTACCGCAACCCGATTCACCTACAAGACCTAATGTTTCTCCCGAATACACTTCAAAACTCACATCATCAACAGCTTTAATTACATCATGGTTTTTAGTAAAAATCTTTTTGTGTAATGAGAAACAAGTACTAAGGTTCTCTATTTTTAATAAAACCTTTGGGTCATTCTTTACTTTCTTAATTTCTTTTTTTTCAAAACGATGAAGCACTTGTTCAATGGAAATATCTTTCTGTTGAATCGTTCCATCAGGAAGTGTGACCATGAAATCCGAAATAACAGGTAATAGTTTAGTGTTTGTATCCAATGATGGACGACAGGATAGCAAACCACGTGTATAGGGATGCCGTGGTGCGTTTAATATATCGTTGACAGAACCTTCTTCTACTATTTTACCTTTATACATTACCAAAACCCTGCTTGCAACTTCAGCAATTACACCCAGGTCATGAGTAATATACAGAATGCTCATTCCGGTTTCTTGCTGCAGTGATTTCAGTAATTTCAAAATAGAAGCCTGTGAGGTAACATCCAGGGCAGTTGTAGGTTCGTCAGCTATTAGCACTAATGGTTCACATGAAATGGCTATTGCAATCGCAACTCTTTGTCTTTGTCCGCCTGAGAGCTGGTGTGGATATGCATCATAAATCCTTTCAGGTTTATTAAGCTCCACTTTTTCAAACAGCTCAATGGTTTTTGCTTTAGCTTCTTTATGTGCTATTTTCTTATGCAATATAATTGATTCATCAACTTGAAAACCGCAGGTGAAAACAGGATTTAATGAAACCATCGGCTCCTGGAAAATCATTGCAATTTCTTTTCCACGATAGTTTACCATCTGCTTATCAGGCAGCGACAATAAATCCAGTTTTTTTTCTGCTTGCTGATAAAAGATTCTGCCACTTGCAATTTTACCCGAATCACTGGAGATTAGTCGCATGATCGAAAGAGCTAAAGCCGTTTTACCTGAACCGGATTCACCTACTACACCTAATGTTTCCCCTTTATTCAGATGAAAACTTACATCATCAACTGCATTAAATAAAATTCCTCTTGAAAAATATTGGATGGAAAGATGATTGACTTCTAAAATTTTTTGCACGAATCCTGGCTACTGTATCGGCATGAATATACAAATTCCTTTGAAAGCAAATGATTGTATAGCCTGTGATATGAAAACAAAAAAGTGATATTAGATTCAACAAGAAATAAAAAAACCGCGGCCTTTGACAAGTCGCGGTTTTTAAATCAGATGTTACTCAGGGATAGTAAAATCAAAGTTTGTAATATTCCCAATAGTTATGGGGTGCTTGCTCCATGTTTCAATCGCATTACGGTGTTTAATCACCAAATAAAATAATCCGTTAAGAGTTGAGGGCGGTAATAAAACAATAGCAGTACCATCTATATGTAAAACTCCAATTGTTGATACTATCAAAACAAGATTTACTGAATCATATAACTCAACGATAATGGAATCACAATCAGTCATATTAGGATAGTTATTATCTGCATTCCATAGAACAGGTTGCATTTGCCCTCCACCTATATAGAAACCTTCGATAAAGAGTTTAAGATTAAGTGTAATAGCACATGACTGTTGGCCAATAGTAACTGAAGCTAATTTTAAACAGCCATGACCATCGCTCACAACTACATAATATATACCGGGAGCTAAGTCTGTAACGGTATTATTATTTGTGCCTATAACATGGCTTGCATCCAAATCCGGATTATTATACCAAGTGTATGAATAAGGAGGATTTCCTCCCTGAGCCTGAATACTTGCCGTACCATCACTATTGCCGCAAGTGGCACTAATTGATCCTGGTGTAAGAATTATCTGAGTAGGTTGTCCAATAGTGAATTGTGCAGTATCCACACATAAATTGGCATCTGTAACTTGTACATAATAATTACCAGCTGCCAATGGGTCAGAAGTAAGACCGTTGCCCGATGGTGTATTGCTATCTGAGAACCATTCATAAGAAAGATTACCTGTACCGCCAGTAGCTAATGCTTCAGCTGAACCGTCAGCCACTCCAAAGCAGTTGGCATTCGTAACGGAAGTTATAGAAACTGAAGGGCCGCCTTGGGAAGAAACAAAATATGTCAATGGTCCGGCAGTACATGAAAGACCTGGGTTGACATTTCCGTAATTGTCTATAACTGTAAGGTAATAAAATCCTCCTGTTAAATTAATAATTGAATCAACAGGACTATTAGTTTGAACATTGTGAATATTATTTGTGCCGTCAGTCCATGAGAAACGGAATGGAGCCGTACCATCTACATGAATTTTAATGTACCCGGTATTAGAGCCGCAAGGAGATGGCTGGATGGAATCAGTTATCACATTTAACTGATGGGTGCTGACCTGTGCTGTGGATGAAAGTGTCGAACAAGAAGCATTTGGTAAATGAACAATCACAGCGAAGTTGCTAAAGCCGGAAGTGTTAACACTATCATCAGGAGATAAACCATTTGATATTCCTACCCAATCAATTGTGGTACCGATAGGGTAACCATTGGAATAAGCTCCTGTGTCAATTACATGCTGATAAAAACTCTGACCTGAACATAATAATGAATCACCCGGATACACCTTTGGAGAAGGAGTAACAATTGATGTATTTATCACTACAGAATCTATGGCAGTACATCCTCCTACCGGATCAGTAGCAATTACTTTATACTTGATTGGTCCATTTGTTATGCCTGAAGCATAGGGATTAGCAATATTGGCATTATTTAAATAGATGACCGGACTCCATGAATAAAGAGGAAGAGTAACAGATGGTACTATTGGTGCAAACCTCCATGCTTCAGGAGTACTTACTGACCATATAGAATTGTTTCTTCCAGCTACAGCTTTTCCTAAAGTACCAGTAGAATTTTCTATTCCAAGAGTTTGAGCACTTGTGATATTTGAATTTCCTATTAAAACATCAATTGTATTATTAGCAGAGTGAAGAATGATGTAACCTGAAATCTTTTGAGTGGCTGAATTCCATTTTTGAATTTTATCAAAATTAATTACAAAGTCAGATCCGGAAGTCCAGTATTTGATAGCTGCAGAACCCGCTATCTCTAAATCGGTGAGGCAAATGGCAATTCTGTTATTGGGAACTGCAACATCGGGAAATGCTGTTACTGCACGAAGTTGTGCTCCTGTTACTCCTGTTAAATCCGTAAAGCTTACAAAACCATTTGTTGCAATATAAATTTGATTATATGACTGACCAAAATAAGTAAATGAAAAAGGCAAAGCCAAACTTGCAAATCCATCATCGGGATCAGTAAAAGAAGTGATAGTTGTTGGATTATTTGGAACAGGTGCAACATATGAAACAGCAGTAACCGAATAACTGTTTGACACAGGAATATTTGCAACAGCATTCAGTTGAGTTGAACCACCATTACAAATATTAACCGGAGTTGCAGCAGCAGCAACTGTAATAGGATTACCACTGGTTATACTTGCTGTTACAGTTGCCTTACAACCTGTGCTGCTTATAATACCTGTTGCTGTATAAATAATATTAAATGCTGTTGTAGAATGAACTACACTTCCTGTTGTAACATCAAGACCGATCGCTGGTGACCACGTGTAACTATCCGAATTACCACTTGCAGTTAATGTAATTGTTCCTGGATTGGTGGAGCAACTATTCGCACTTGCAGGCGACACTGAAATATTCGGATTTGAATTAATAGTAAGCGTAAATGTGGTAGAAACTGAATTTGAACAACTATCAGTAACCGTTAAACTATAACTTGTGGTTATTGAAGGTGAAACTTTAATACTGCTTGATGTTCCTACTATAGAGGTACCATCGCTCCAGCTATAATGAAATGGAAGACCACCACCTGTTACTGTATTTGAAAGTGTTATTGAATCACCTAAACAAATGGCGTTACTTACTGCACTTATACTTACTGAAGTCAAAGGAATAACTGATAATGGAACAACTGCTGTTGCAGGACAACCTGTATTGGAAGTAACGGTAACGGTATAAGTGCCTTGAGATAAACCCGCTATTGTAGATGTTGTTTGAGCATTGCTCCATAAATATCCATAAGGCAATGTGCCACCGGTCGCAATTACTGATATAGAGCCATTGGTACTACCATTGCATGAAGGGTTAATTACGCTGGTAGCCAAACTTGCAGTGGTACAGGTAAGAGCTGTTATAGTATTGGAGTTACCTGTTGTGCCGCTGTTGCTAACTGCACGTACTCTATAATAGTAAAAAGTATTACCTGTTAATCCGGTAACTGACTGCGAATTGCCAGCTACAGATAAGTTTTGGTACCCTGGAACGAATGAACCTTGAATTCCGGTAACAGAAAAATCATCTATTAACCAACGCTCATTTGCACTGTTATTTAATAAGGTTATCCTTATTTTTAAATTAGTTGTAGAAGGCAAATTAGTTATTCCGACAGTACTGAATCCATCAGCCCTTAAGCCCCCGCTTATAGGTTGAAAGGACACTGGTGTTGCATTTCCGTCATAAGGAGCAGAAGCTATGCCTGTAGCAGAATAAGCCCAGGCTGCATTGCTATTACCAGAAATTTTAACAGTGCTATAATAAGTGATCCCACCATCAGGACTTACTTCTACATTTACATTGTCACTGGCATCAGCACCATTGCCCGTACTATTAATAGAAAACGAAGCCAGTTTAAAATTCATCTGAACACCACTATAAGCTGTAGTGTTAATATTTCCAGAAGAGATGGTAACACTGCCATTGGACTTTCCGAAAGCATAACTGCCAAGCGATGCAAATGGAGATGCAGCAGGTAAATCACCGGTGACACTGTTTCCTGTATAAAAGACACCTGTACCGGCAGTTGATGTAAATGCAGACATGCTGTTTTCAAAATTTTCTGAAACAATAGGCAGTCTCACAGTAAATGTGTTGCTGGTGCTTACATCTAAATTATAGCTTGTGGCACCTGAAACAGCATTCCAGTTGGCAGTAAAGCTATTTTGGGCAATTGCTGTGGCAGCAGTAGCCACTGGAGATCCTAATGAAAGAGTCGTAAAATTCATCTGCGTTCCATAAAAAATTCCTCCCGCATTATTTACAAAAGCTTTATAATAATAACTCGTGTTTGGATTTAATCCCGTCAGATTAATTGAATACACTCCACCGCTTAAATTAGTTCCTGAAACTGGAGTTCCCGCTCCATTTGCAAAACCATTTATTAAACTGTATTCAATTCCATAACCAGTTACAGAGGAGCAACCTGTATTTGTAATTGTTGCCGGCAGTGTTGCTTCAATCTGCGTAACTCCTGTGGCTGCATCCGTAGTAACTGATGCAGTAGTATTAACACCCGAACCCGAAACAGGTACGTTGATAAATGGTGCACCACCGCCTGATACTTTAATGGTTCCATTATAAGATTGAACAGCAGTAGGTGTAAACTGAACATAAATTGTTTGAGAGAATGTTCCACCCGGCTGGATTATAGTCAAGGCAGCACTGAATACGTGGTTATCGGTTGAATAAGTCATACCGGGAAGCGAATCAACGGTAATGCTATCACTATTTAAATTATATCCTGAAATGAGAAATGAATCAGGGCCTGCTACATAATTCAAACATACGTTACCAAAACCTGATAAAGAATTTGCTGACAAAATAGGAGCATTAGGATCAATTACAACCTGGCTTTGCGCAACATTCATAGCTGCATTATAATTTCCATTACCTGATTGTGATGCAGTTATTATTGCCGTTCCAGGCCCCACAAGGGTAGCTGTATTACCTGAAATTGAAACAACAGCTGTATTAGAACTTGAATAAGAAACAGAAAGAGTAGATGAGGAACTTGCTGTTAAATTAAATGGCGGGTCTGTAGTTAATTTATTTGATAAAGGTCCAAATGTGATTATTTGATCTGCTTTATTAATTGTTAAACTTTGTGTAACATCAGGTGCCGCATTATAATTTGCATTTCCTATCTGTGAAGCAATAATGTTAACAGTTCCTGCAGATACAATTGTTACTGTATTTCCAGAGATGGTAGCAACTGAGTTATTTGAGCTAACATAAGTAACCGTTAATCCTGAACTTGCTGTTGCAGTAAGGTTAAAAGGTGCATCTCCATATGTTTTGGAACCTAAAGCTCCAAAAGTTATAGTTTGATTTCCAGGACCGATGGTAATTACTAAAGTTTGATTGTCACTACCACCTGCATTTGTTGCAGTTATAGATACATTAGTTGTTCCCGCTGAGACAGGTGTTCCTGTAATTGCACCTGTAATTGTGTTTATGCTTAGTCCGGAAGGTAATCCTGTAGCAGTAAAGCTCGTTGGATTATTGGTAGCTGTTATATTATAGCTAAATGGAGAGGCTACATTACCACTAGCTGTAAGGCTGCTGTTAATAACAGGGGCAACAATCGGTGCAACGTTTCCCGCAAAGGCAAGTCCATTAATACCCGCAGCAGACGAGAAAAATCCCCAGCCACCTGTAGCAGTTTGACCACTGGCGTAATATCTTATGGTTATTGTGCTTCCACTTGGCACGTTTTGCAGAGCAGATACTCCGGTAAGAGTAACCTGAGGCATAGTCAATGAAGTTGAAGTTACCGGGGATCCGATAAGAGTAAAGTTTGTACCATTTAAGCTGAATGCAAATTGGGATGTAACACCAGGGGTGGCAAAAAAACCGCTGGTACCATTAAAATTTGCATCAATACTGCTAAGCGATAATGCTTTTCCTGATGATGCTCCAAGAGTTACCTGGAAATAATCTGTATTGGTAGGGGAAATACCGTTATTCTGAAAACCTGTAGTTCTGAATGAATTCGCCCCTGAACTTGCGGCAGCACCTGCCCCACGCGTAATCAAATTAGAAGTGTTGAGATTAGTGCTAAAGGTAGTTGCGGCTGCTGTTGCTACCGTATTTAATCCGGTAAAATCCCAAGCTGCAACCAATGGATAAGTAACGGTTAAATTTCGTGTTACATCAGTTGCTGGTAAATAATTTGTATTTCCAGGTTGCGAGGCAGTAATAATTGTTGTTCCCACCCCTTGAATGGTAACCGTGTTTCCTGATACGGTCGCTACTGCCGTATTTGAACTTACATAAGATATACTCAGTCCTGAAGATGCCGTTGCTGATAATGGAAATGGTGCATCATTAATAGTTTTATTGGGTATAGTTGCGAATGTGATAAATTGTGTTGCTTGATTTACTGTCAACGTCTGTGATGAGTCAGGTGCAGGATTATAATTATTATTTCCAACCTGCGAAGCGGTAATAAGGGTTGACCCTGCACCCACAATGGTAACCGTATCATTTGATATGGTCGCAACAGAAGTGTTAGAACTTACATAGGTAACTGGTAACCCGGAACTTGCAGAAGCTGTCAGCTTAAATGGTGGGTTGTTAAATGTTTTTGACAGTAAAGCACTAAAGGATATCGTCTGATTGGCTTTGGCAATATTTGCTGTTAATCCTGTTGGTTGAGTTAAGGTATAATTTGAAGCATTTGCACCTCCTAAGTTACTGGTTGAAGTTATAGCTATAGCGGTACCAGCATTCGAAGAAACAAATAAACCTATACCTGATAAGGTAACAATGTCATTATTAACAACCCCATTCAATGTGCCTGATATAGTTGCGTTGGTATTACCATCATATATTTTATCATTTGCCAAAGCATTAAGTATTGTTAACGCTTTAGGCGTTACCGAGCTTAGCACTGTGGCCACAGTTGGGTTGTTTGAACCCGTACTTGTAAGCGTAATATTACCGGAATAAGAACCTACAATGGTGGTTGCACTAAGCCTAACGTAAATTGTAGTGTTACTAACATTTCCTCCTGTTTGCACCAAAACCAGTGAAGTTGAATAAGTTCCACCTGAAGAAATTTCGAAACCTAGTGGTGCGTTTATTGTTATGTCATCCGCTAAACCAGTTCCTGAAACAGTAAAGGTTGTTGGAGTTACTGATGCAGTACCATAAGTAGTGCTTACATCAGAAAGGGAACCCGTGGTGGAGATAACTGATGAAGGAGGTGCATCCGTTGTAAAAGTGGTGACTGAACCATAACTATAAGTAGCATTATTATACACATAAGATTTATATGAATAACCTGTGCTTGCGGGTAAGCCAGTTAACCCATAGGAATATGTACCAGTAGTTAATCCTGCAACTGTTTGTTTAACAACTCCTGTACCACCAACTAACGGATTGTTGTTTACTGATGTTTGAGAATAAACAAAACCTTTCTCTGTAGTAGAAGGACAAACTCCTAAAGTTGTAACATTACCATTGAGTGTTGCTGAATTATTAGTTATGCCTGAAGCAGGATCTGAAAAAACAACTGGAGAAACGGAAGCTATTCCACTCCCAGATAAGTTAATAGTGGATGAATTACTCCCTGGAGTTGTGCTCGTCACAGTAATGGCTGCGCTTTGAGCACCTCCGCTGGAAGGTGTGAAAGTAACATTGAAAGTAGCAAATCCATTTGCAGGAATAATTGAAGGAGTATCAATAACTGCAAATTGCGGATTGTTAGATGTTAGAGAAATTCCTGTTGCAGTTGCACCTGTGTTGTATATAGTATCCCGGACAGGATTACCAGCAGTTCCAACACAATAAGTGCCATGAGCAGTCGGTCCGGAAACGGATAAATTAGGAGCGGAAGGAGGGGTTACTGATGCCCATGTAGTACCCACTCTCATTTCGTCAATCTGAATGGTTCCAGGAGTAGCGCTGGCAGCGTCCTGTCTTAAAAAAACTCTTTGAAAACTCGTTAAGTCAGTGCCCGCATTCGCAGCAATTGAACTATATGGTGGTTCGCTTCCGCCAAAGGATATTGGGTTTAACCATATTTTCACACTGTCATTAGTTATTCCTGAAATAATTTTATTTGCAATAACAACCAAATAAGTTGTGTTTACGCTTAAAGTATTTGGAAGCCATACGGTATTAGCGGTAGTGGTTCGGGGATTAATGCCGATATTAAAATTAGCTCCACTTAATCTCAGCCATACGGTCGCTGCAAAATTTGATGTCGTTCCATCAAGCAATCCAATTGTATAACCTCCTGTTGTATTTAATGAACCCAATGCTGTAATATTTAATAAAAAAGAACAATAGACTGTTCCTGAAGTTTGACTTGAATAGGCTGTATAATAATCAGTACCAGCACCGCCATAGGTTACCTTATTTCCAATAGATGGCTGTAATCCAGCATAATTCAAACTTCCACTTGTAACTAATATTGAATCTCCAGTATTAACTCTCGACCATACATTAGAACTTTGAATAACCAAATCGTTAGTAGCATGAGGCGTATAGTTAAATGGCTCTGAAAGCAACTGCCCCCAACTAACTGTAGAATGTGCAAGCACGAAAAATAAAACCATTGAAAATAATAAGAGGAAAGATTTATTACGCAGCTTGTAATCATTTTGCGGCTGATTAATTACAAAATGCGATTTATCTAATTTCAAAGTGTAAGTAGATGTAGTCATATGTTATTTGGGCTATTTATTTGAATGAATAAAGGGAATTAAAACGGTCCTGCAAATTACGGATTTATTTTTAAACCTGCAGCTAAAATTAATCAGCACATTATTAAATTATTATGGTATCAATAATTTAATTTTCAATATAAAAAATATAAAGTGCTTTCTAAATCTTGCCGTTTCTTCGACTAAATTATGTTGATAGTCCTGTTAATGCGTCAAATCAAAACTCATGTTGGGAGCACTAATAAGCAGAGGTAATTTACTCCAGGTTTCAATACTGTTTCTATGTCGCACAACTATATAATAATTATTACACGAGACTTGCGGGAAGGAAAAATTTCCATTACCATAAATATCAATCGTACCTAAAATACTTTGAACTAAATTATTCGGCCAATTTGATTCATGAAGTTCAACCGTAACCGTATCACAAAGTGTAGGATAATTAACTGGATCTATAACAGCTGCCATGATTCCTCCTCCGATATAAAAACCTTCTATAAAAAATTTCAGGTTTAAAGTTACATTATTAATTAGTGGATAAACAGTAACAGGTAATGTAGAAGATGCAGGTGAACATCCACTCACTGTTTGAGTAACTGTATAAGTACCAGAATTTGTTACCAATATAGTTGCCGTGGTCTCTCCATTACTCCATAATAATGAACCTGTATAATTAGAAGCAGTGATACTTGCATTACCACAGTCATTTGTAACAGATAACGCAGGAGATAGTGCTTTTGGAAAGGCATTAGCTGCTGCTGAAGGACTTACACAGCCGTTTATGGTTTGAGTAAGTGTGTACTGTCCGACTGTATTATTTATTGTAATTGATGAAGCAGTTGAACCAGTACTCCATAACAAGGAGCCTGTATAATTACCGGCTGTTAAAACAGAATTGGTACAGTTATTAACAACAGTTATTGTTGGCGTAACCGGAATAGCTTTAGGTGCCGCGGTCCCGCTTCCAATAGCACTTATACATCCATTCACAGTTTGTGTAACAGTATTGGATCCCGCAATTGTCACAGTTATAGAACCAGCTGTTAATCCTGTGCTCCAAAATAATGTACCTGAGTAATTGGTGGCAGTTAAAATGGAATTTCCACAATTATTTGTTACTATAACAATAGGTGCCGATGGAATTGATTTTGGTGCTGCAATTCCACTGCCTGCCGCGCTTACACAGCCTGCAATAGTTTGCGTAACTGTTCGTGTACCAGCAGATGCAACTGTTATTGATGCAGTATTAGCATTAGTACTCCATAAAAGAGTTCCTGTAAAATTGCTGGCTGTTAAAGTAGAATTACCGCAATTATTTGTTACTGTCACAATAGGTGCAGAAGGAATTGTTTTTGGAGATGCTGTACCATTGGTCGCAGCGCTTACACAACCATTTACTGTTTGTGTGACTGTTACTACACCGGAGGTAGTTAAATTAATTGACGCAGAAGTTGCTCCCGTACTCCATAATAAAGCTCCTGTATAATTACTAGCGGTCAATATTGAACTACCACAATTATTGGAAACTGAGACAGTTGGAGCTGAAGGAATAGACTTTGGTGACGAAGAACCACTTCCTGCAGCACTTGTACAACCATTTACCGTTTGTGTTACAGTATAACTACCCGTAAACGATACTGTGATGGTTGAAGTATTTGCCCCTGTGCTCCATAATAATGACCCAGTATAACCAGATGCAATAAGTGATGAATTGCCACAATTATTAACAACCGAAACGGAAGGTGCTGAAGGAATCCCTTTGGGGGCGGCTATACCATTACCACCTGCACTTACACATCCATTCACCGTTTGAGTTACAGTATATGTGCCTGCTGTTGTTACTGTTATTGAAGCAGTAGCAGCACCTGTACTCCATAATAAAGATCCTGTATAATTACCGGCTGTCATTACTGAATTTATACAATTATTTGTTACTGTAACTGTTGGCGCTGAAGGTATCGTCTTGGGGTTTGCAGTTATACTACCATTTGCACTTATACATCCATTTACTGTTTGGGTAACAGAATATGAGCCAGCTGCAGATACGGTTATTGAGGTGGTGGTTGATCCTGTACTCCATAATAACGACCCGGTGAAACTTCCTGCCGTTAACAATGAATTACCACAATTATTTGTGGCTGTTACAGTGGGGGCGGAGGGAACTGTTTTGGGTGTTGCCGTTCCACTACCTGAAGAACTTACACATCCGTTTATCGTTTGTGTAACAGTACTATTACCTGCTGATACTACCGTGATGGTTGCAGTATTGGCTCCGGTATTCCATAACAGTGATCCTGTATAATTAGCTGCCGTCAATTGTGAACTGCCGCAATTGTCACTTACTGTCACCGTGGGAGCTGAGGGAATTGATTTGGGTGCTGATGTACCACTTGCTCCTGTACTGGTACATCCATTCACTGTTTGGGTAACGGTATACGTTCCTGCTGTTGCTACAGTAATGGAGGAAGTGCTTGCTCCTGTATTCCATAATAATGTTCCTGTATAATTGCTTGCTGTCAATACCGAATTGCCACAATTGTTAGTTACCGTAACTATAGGTGCCGAAGGAATATCAATTGGTGCCGCTGTGCCACTACCTGAATTTGTACACCCATTTACTGTTTGGGTAACTGTATAGGAACCCGAAGCGCTTATGGTAATAGAGGCTGTACTGGCTCCTGTACTCCATAATATTGATCCGGTGTAATTAGCTGCCGTTAATACTGAATTACCACAATTATTTACCACACTCACAGTAGGTGCTGAGGGGATTGACTTTGGAGCAGCTGTGCCGCTACCTGATGCGCTCACGCATCCATTCACCGTTTGTGTAACGGTATATGTTCCCACTGTTGATACTGTTATTGAAGCAGTAGCAGCACCTGTACTCCATAATAATGATCCCGTATAATTACCGGCTGTTAATACTGAGTTGCCACAATTATCTGAAACCGTAACTGTTGGCGCTGAGGGTATCGTCTTGGGTGCTGCAGCTCCACTAACTGAACTCGTACATCCATTTGCTATTGTTTGTGTAACGGTATAAACATCTGTAATAATTACTGATATTGATGAGGTGCTCGCACCTGTACTCCACAATAATGATCCTGTATAACTTCCTGCAGTTAACAATGAATTACCACAATTATTAATTACCGTTAATGTGGGCGCAGAAGGTATGGTTTTGGGTGATGCAGAACTTGATGCAGCGGGGCTAATACAACCATTTAAGGATTGAGTAAGTGTATAGGATGCTGAAGCTGTTACCGATATTGATCCTGATGTAGCTCCTGTGCTCCACAATAAGGAACCAGTGTAATTACCTGCAGTTAACACAGAATTACCGCAGTTATCAGATACTGTTATTGTAGGGGCTAAGGGAATGGATTTAGGAGATGCTGTTGCATTAGCTGCTGCGCTGGTACATCCATTCACTGTTTGGGTAACTGAGTACGTGCCAGAAGTTGTTACAGTAATGGAAGCGGTATTTTGTCCTGTATTCCATAGTAAAGAACCTGTATAATTACTTGCTGTCAATATAGAACTGCCGCAATTATCAACTACCGTTACGGTTGGTGCAATAGACCCTCCAGTTGGAGCAGCAGTACCGCTGACCGAGAGACTAGGACATCCGTTTAAAGTTTGAGTGACTGAATAATTACCGGCAGTGGTTACAGTAATAGAAGCAGAAGTGGCACCTGTACTCCACAACAAAGACCCCGTATAATTACTTGCTGTTAAAAGAGAATTACCGCAATTATTATTAACACTTACAGATGGTGCCAATGGTACCGTTTTAGGTGCTGATGTGCCACTGCCCTGTGCACTCTCACAGCCATTCACTGTCTGGGTAACCACAAATGTGCCAGAAGAATTAACAGTAATAGATGCTGTATTTTGTCCTGTATTCCAAAGTAAAGACCCCGTGTAATTTCCGGCAGTTAACACTGCATTGCCACAGTTATTAGTAACTGTCACTGTTGGTGCGGACGGAATAGGATTAGGAGCTGCTGTTCCACTACCTGCCGCACTTATGCACCCGTTAACTGTCTGCGTAAGAGTGTACGTACCTGATATGTTTGCAGTAATGGAAGCTGTAGTAGCTCCAGTACTCCAAAGTAAAGTTCCTGTATAATTGCTTGCAATTAAGGTCGAATATGTACAGTTATTTGAAACTATAATTGTAGGTGATGATGGAACTGCTTTTGGTGCTGCTGTACCAGAAGCAGAAGGACTTGAACATCCGCCCACAGTTTGAGTGACAGTATAGTTACCTGCAGTTGAAACCGTTGTAGAAGCTGTCGTAGCCCCGGTACTCCACAATAATGACCCTGTATAGTTGCTTACAGTTAATACTGTATTGCCACAGTTGTTAACTGCCGTTACCGTAGGCGCTGATGGGGTAATGTCTGTGTGCGTAACAATTCCCGTAATTGAATTACACACATCTGCAGTACAGGGGTTTCCATCATTCGTGATTCCGGTTGTAAAAGTAAAAACTGAACAACCCGTGGCAGTCCCTGTACCATTTCGTGGAGCTATTTTCCAGGAATATGCCTGGTTGGATAATAAAGTTCCGGTAGTGTAGCTTGTACCCGACTGATTTGATGATACCAAAGTAGTTGCAGAACCAGAACCCGTATTAAAATAGACATCATAGCCGCAGGCATCCGAAATAGAAGGCCAGCTCAAAGTAGTGCCACAATCTGTTATGCCCGTAGCTCCTGAAACAGGTGAAGTTGGAGCTGCAATACATGAAGGCACTCCCACTTGCGATAGACAAATAGAAAAGTCTCCTTCTTGTAAAGGAATGGACCATACACGAATTAAATAGTTGGTATTAATTGTTAATCCCGTGATGGTTGCCGGACCATTTGCAGGAGCCAAACAGAATATTTCAGGAGTTCCAAAAGCTGTATAAATAGCATATTCCATAATACCTGTATTTGGAGTAATATTCAAGGTTAATTGACAATTTGCTCCCGAATTAAATGAATACCAAACATCATTTAAAAGACCAAAAGAAGCGCATGCAGGAGTTCCACCACCACCAGTAGATGCGTTTATAGTGCTTCCAAACACACCATTTATTGGACAATTTTGCAAGGAATTAATATTTAAAACTTGTGGTGAATTTGAAGAATCATTTCCCGGAGGACTGGGACACGGATCAGGACTTTGATAAACTTCGAGTATGTAATTTCCTATATCAGTATTAACATATGGCCATGTTCGGACATAATAAGTGTGACCAGGAATATAATTACAAAGTTGAATTTCAGGCATTGAATCATTTACATCATCACTACATTCTAACAAATAACCAGTGCCGGGACAATCTGTCCAAAGTTCCATAACAAGATCTCTTAGAGTGCCTACTCTTGTAAAAATAAACAATCTATTGCCGGTAGCAGGAGCAACAAACTTTGTCCACCGGTCCGCATCAGCCGAATTCCCTGCAGTGTCAAAACAAACACCATTGGGTCCGTCCTGTGTATAACCAGGAACCAACAAAGTGCCGATAGCACTTAGGGAATCAGAAGCTACAGCTATAAGAAGAGGACTATCAGTACATGATTCCCCCAAAGGAGGCGTCCAGGTATAGGTTTGACCACTGGCAGGAGTAACAGTTGTGGTATGAACCATAAACGAATTATTTGCTGTTCCTGCAGCAGACGTTGACCAGGAACCGGTTGAAGTCCTGTTATTTATATTATCTGGAAATACATTACCCACACCCCGCAATCCCACTTGTGGACCAGATGCAGTACTCGTATTGGTAGTAGTGCAGGTTCCATAAACAATACTTATAAGTTGTTTACCTAAAATACCACCGGCTTCGGATAACCTAATTTGAAAATTATAGTTTTCTGTAAAAGTGCTCGAATTAGATGACCTCCTGAATTTAGAGAATTGAATTGCAAAAGTGCGATTAGGTGCGGTTCCTATAACTTCATAGCTTATTTCACCAAGGTTACTTGTATTTGTGTTTGCTGATAAATTTTGTCCTATGGCAGATATTGCGCGTAAATACGTATTGCTGCTGCTTAATGGAGTGTAATTAGTTGTTACAGGAGCGGTGGTTCCAAAACTGATAAAACCATTTGTGCTGATTTTGCAGGTCCTATAGATTGCTCCTGCGAATGCAAAGTCGAATGGTATGATACTGTCAGCTAATGTATAAATAATGTCATTTCCTAACCCTGGATCACTTGTAGCACTTGCAGTGGCTGTAAATACTATGATACGACCGGCAGTTAAAGGAATATACGTACCTGAGTTTTGTGAAAATGTGTAACTGTTTACATCCGCATACGAATGCAAAACAAATGAAAACATTAACAACAAACCTAATAGATATTTTTTCAAACCGGGTTTGGTGAAAGAAGTAATATTTCGACAATATTCCATTTTAGTTTCTTCTTTTGAAATAAGTTTAAACTGTGATTTGTTTTCCCATATCTATAATAAATATTCTTAATACAATTAACCATTGCAAGATTTTTATATTAACAGTCCTTTTGTATAGAAAGTCTTAAGCATGTGCTTTTAAGACTTTACACTTGAATACAAATAAATTTTTTAAGATGCAGAAGAGGATAAATACCTGCTGACTGCAAGTATATGAAATAATCATCTTATTTGCAAGAGGTAAGTTATACATTTTTATTTAAATTTTTCAGTTCAATATGACTATCAATTCAAACAATTAATAAGTCTTTAATACGCTTCGGATAATTTTGAAATCTTATACCTAATCATTCTCTGAAAACTACTATAAGTCATTTTACCTTCTATGTTTTCCTTTCAACTAAAAATAGTGCAATTGTTCTTTTTTATAAAAAGAAAGAGTCCCAAAACCTTGCGGCCGGGACTCTTTCAAAATAATGTTTAATTATTTTATCGGTAAGATTACTCTACCACTATTCGTATTTGTTCATTAGCATCTCCCATTTGGAAGTGAAGCATGTAGATGCCTTTTGCCAGATTATTGACATTAAGTTCTAAATGATTCTCTCCATTAGTAGCAGTATTTACATCGCTATAAACCATACGTCCTGTCATATCCATCAGTTTGATATTGTACTGCTGGTTTTCAGTACTGTTAAAGTTTACATTCAACAGGTCTTTAACAGGATTCGGATAAGCCACTACCGAAGTAATAGAACCGTTATCAGATAATCTGCAGGTATAAACATTAACCGTTAACGTTCTTGTGATTGAGGTTCCGCATGCATTAGTGGCTGTCACTGATACGGTTTTTGTACCTGTGGTTAACCATTGTACGTATATCTCATCATCTCCCTGATTGGTAAATGTTGCACTGCCTGCAGGGGAAATAGTCCATGTCCAATATGCAACTGACGCGTCATCACAGGTTTCATATTTCCAGGTATAATTTGTGCCTTTACATGCTGAAGTGTAACCTGTGATAGCACAAGGTTGAGCCGGAGTAGTAATGCCCTTAACACCTTTGGATTTGTAGTTAGAGGCGCCTTTGCAATTGGAAGCATTAACTTTTACCGTTCCTGAACTAAAGGTCGTAGAAGCACTTACCGTTATAGAAGTTGTTCCCTGACCTGATGTAATCGTCAGACCTGAGGTTACAACCCAATTATAGCTAGTTGCATAGGTTACAGCAGCAATTGAGTATGTAGCTGTACCGCCTTTACAAATTGAGCCTGGTCCTGTAATTGCACCTGGAGTAGCAGGTTTATATGTAGGTACATTAACAGACTTACAGCTAAAGCCACTTGAACAAGTTCCACTGTTAGCTTTTACACAAATGTTGCCACCTGCATAAGTGCTGCTGAAAGTAACGGTTATACTGATAGTTCCTTGTCCTGCAGTAATTGTAGCGCCATTTGTTCCAGTTGGTACAGTCCATGTATAAGATGTTGCACCAGCTACTGCAGCAATGCTATAAGTAACATTAGTTTGTCCTTTACAAACCCATGTTAACCCTGTAATTGCTCCAGGAGTAGCAGGAGCTGTACAGCCACCACAACCAACTATTGGTGTATGATAAATACCTGTCACAGGATCACAACCGTCAGTTGTACAAGCATTGTTATCATTTGTGTTCACAGGAGTGTGAGTAATATTTCCTGTTGCAGGATCACAAGCATCTGTAGTACAAACATTGTTATCGTTTGTATTTACTGGGGTATGGAATACACCCGTTGAAGGATCACAACCATCTGTAGTACAAGCGTTATTATCGTTTGTATTTACTGCAGTATGTGTAATGTTTCCTGTTGCAGGATCACATGCATCTGTTGTACACACATTGTTATCATTTGTATTAACAGGGGTATGAGTAATCGCACCTGTTGAAGGATCACAAGCATCTGTTGTACATGCATTGTTATCATTTGTGTTAACAGCATTATGATATACACCAGTTACAGGATCACAACCGTCTGTTGTACAAGCGTTGTTATCATTTGTATTTACTGGAGTGTGGAATACACCTGTTGAAGGATTACAACCATCAGTTGTACAAACATTATTGTCATCAGTATTTACAGGATTATGGAATACTCCGGTAACAGGGTCACAACCATCAGTCGTACAAGCGTTATTATCGTTTGTAGATACTGGAGTGTGGAAAACACCTGTCGAAGGATCACAACCATCAGTTGTACAAACATTGTTATCATTTGTATTTACTGGATTATGGAAGACTCCGGTTACAGGATCACAACCATCTGTAGTACAAGCATTGTTATCGTTTGTATTCACAGGAGTGTGGAATACACCTGTTGAAGGATCACAACCATCAGTTGTACAAACATTGTTATCGTTTGTATTTACAGGAGTATGAGTAACAGCACCTGTTGAAGGATCACAAGCATCTGTAGTACAAGCGTTGTTGTCATTTGTATTTACTGGAGTGTGTGAAACACCGGTTACAGGATCACAAGCATCTGTAGTACAAGCGTTGTTATCGTTTGTATTTACTGGCGTATGGAATACACCGGTTGAAGGATCACAACCATCTGTTGTACAAGCGTTGTTATCATTTGTATTTACAGCTGTATGAGTAATTACTCCTGTTGAAGGATCACAAGCATCTGTAGTACAAGCGTTATTATCATTTGTATTTACTGGAGTATGGAATACTCCGGTTGAAGGATCACAACCATCTGTTGTACAAGC
>JANLZB010000001.1:0-3101 GCA_031366005.1 Bacteroidota bacterium
GAAAAAGACCTGAAAGGATTTGAGGCATTTGCAAAATCAGATATTGTAAAACAAAGTGATAATAACCGTATACAGGTTTTTGTTTATTTATACATTGCCAAGATCAACCAACATTTTTTGGATGGAACATTCACCGAAGGATTATTGCTGGTACCTGAAATTGAAAATAAACTCCAGGAATTTCAGCTTCATCTCGACAGGCACCGCATCCTTGTGTTTTACTATAAAATTGCTTCCCTGTATTTTGGCGCTGCAGAATTTGGCAGCAGTATAGATTATTTGAATAAAATAATAAACTGGAAGGTTGATCTTAGAAATGATCTGCAATGTTATGCCCGCCTGCTGCACCTGATAGCACATTATGAATTAGGGAATTTTGACTTGCTGGAATACCTCGTTAAATCTGTCTACCGGTTTATGGCTAAGATGGAAAATCTTAGTTTGGTTGAAGAAGAAATGTTTAAGTTCTTACGCAAGTCATTTCATGTTGCACCTAAAAAATTAAAACCCGAATTTGAAAAGCTTTTAGAAAAACTAAAGCAGTTTGAAAAGAATCGTTTTGAGACAAGAGCCTTTGTTTACCTGGATATTATTACGTGGCTGGAAAGCAAAGTGAATGAAAAGCCTGTGTCCCAGATCCTCAGGGAAAAATATTTAGAAGCAAAAGATCAGCATAACCTTATTAAAACAAAATAGCCCCGATTGTCGGGGCTAATAAATTTTGTGGGGGTTTTTGGATTTTCTTGAAATTGGATTAAAAAACAAGAAGTTGATTGATACTGGATTTTTTGGTTTTTTCGGTGGATATGGATTTAAACAACAATTATTATCATATAAAATCAAGTTCAAAACTAAGATCGATGCTGTTAATGCATCAATCAACTTCTAATACAAAGATAAGCCCGGCTATACTCCTGCACAAGAGCGCTATCACGCTTTGTTTGTTGTGTGGATTTTACTGTGCGTATCGTAAATTAACGAGTGCTTTTACTTTTAATTAAAAAAAATGATAGAACAAACTGACCTTATTGTTACCGAATGGCATTATCATCCACCTGTAAACCCCATGCATATAGAGGAAAAAATTTCGCAAACCATATTGTTGGATGTGATGAAGAAAAGCGCCTCAATAAAAAAAGGTATCGCATGCAGATTCAGTTGCAGCTTCTTAACTGAAAATGAAACTATCCTTAAATATGTGGGAGAGGATTCGTACGTGATAGATTTTGCGGATACGATCGATAAAAACGAACTGCTAAAAATGATCAGAAATTCCTACTCCAAATTCAAAGAGAAATTTGATCTTAGAAAAATGGGTACCGTGCTGCAGAATAAATCATTAAGGGCATTGGATGAAAGTAACATTGATATTGATGCAATACTTCCTTTGCTGAAATAGTAAACTTTACAGGTTATTAAAAATGGATGTATACAATTATTGCGACAATTGTAATATTTGATGTGCAGGGTATAGATATATTTCATTTTCAGTGATTGCATCTAATAAATTTTCTCCCCTAAATTTTAATTATTAAAAGTTGAGTTAATAATCAGCTTCAGTAAAACTGATTTTATGTTCAGTAAGAAATGTTTTTATCTCATCCACATGAATACACCTGCCCACATGCAAAAAGGGGTAATTTGAAACCTTGCTTTTTTTGCCATTAGATATTATTTCAAAATCTTTATTATCAAATCCTAAATGCAGGTGATTAGTGGCAAACTGCATCCCATACACAGTTCCGTTAACATCAAAGAGTGGCCCTCCGCTTTGTCCCCGCAGCCCTGGCGTACTCATTTCTATCCCGGAAATTTTGCCGGAGGTGTCACCAACAAATCTGGTAATAATTCCATCGATGGGAAATGAAGGCGAAACTGTAATACCAACGTCCGTCCATTCAATATCATCTGTAGCCTGGTTGTGTTTAAAATTATTGAACTCCGGAAATGGAAAGCCTGTGCGGCATAAATACTTTCCCTGTTTTATATTTTTACTGTCTTTAATAAAAGCAGCATGCGCCGTGTATAGTATTTTTGTAAAGCCTTTAAACTCTAAAATTGCCAGGTCTAATGTAGGATGGGCATGGCAGGTTATCTGTTCAATTTTATCAAAACAATTCATAAACTTATTTTTTAATTGAACAGTTGTTTCATTGTTGTATTTATATTTTAATTCAAGTCCGTTGAGATTTCTTTTGAATTTAGCATCGTTTATGATTTTACTTTTCTCTTCTTTAAATTTTGCATAAGCCTGGTTTAATCTATCAGCACCGGGTATCAGGTCAAGCACATGCTTGCAGGTAACCGCAACACCGGTTTCATTTACAAAAAATAGAGTTGCTGTGCCGGGCATTATCAATCCTCCATAGTTTCTTGAAATGGTATGCAATGGCCTTGTAAATTCCAACGCTTTTTCTATGGCTTTTTCAAACATAATAACCTTATTTGTAGTTGGGAATATTTAATCCGAGTGTAATGTTTCTTCGGGCAACCCAAATTCCCTTTTCATTTTTGGTAATGTTTACTATGCCTGAACCGCCCCTGTTTTGTTGTTTGCTTTTTTCATTTGGAGTTAATTTCGGGTCATCAGCAAAAAGAAATTCATCAATATAATATTCAATTTTATTCGGCTCTTTTAATATCGGATGAATGTGTGCAGGAATAGCTGCTTTTGGATATGGTGCAGGACGAATGGTTGTAAATTTATATTCTCCTTTACTGTTTGTGATCATCCATCCCCGTAAATGCCCATGCCTTTTACCTTCTGTTTGCTCTTTCCCCGCTGAATAATACCCTTGCGCATCAGTGTGATAAACGTATAGGATAATTCCGGGAGCCGGAGTTCCATCTGCTTTATTAATTGTTCCGCTGATCTCTACTCTTTCTCCCGGTTCTACAGCATTTGCAACAGATGTTGTCCAATTTATTTTGTCAGGTGATGGCATCCCCTCATACATCAACTCACAGCCATCACATCCATCACTTACAATTATTTTACGTGAGAGGAGTTGTGAATCTGTTTTTGACGAATTCTTATCATTCGATTGTCCGCAGCCGGATAATAAAATAGTTGAGAGAATTATGGTGGCAATTGTCTTCAT
>JANLZB010000004.1:0-7868 GCA_031366005.1 Bacteroidota bacterium
AACTGACGGTTGCGATCCTGTGACTGGAGTCTATCATAATCTTGTAAATACAGATGACAACGATGTATGTACAACAGATGGTTGTGATCCTTCAACGGGGGTATTCCACAACTCTGTAAATACGAATGATAACAATGCATGCACCACTGACGGTTGTGATCCTGTAACAGGAGTATTCCACAATTCTGTAAATACTAATGATAACAATGCGTGTACAACAGATGGATGCGATCCATCTACAGGAGTATTCCACAATCCTGTAAATACAAATGATAACAATCAGTGTACAACTGATGGTTGTGATCTTGTAACCGGAGTATTCCACAATCCGGTAAATACAAATGATAACAACGCTTGTACTACCGATGGTTGTAATCCTACAACCGGAGTATTCCACAATCCGGTAAATACAAATGATAACAATGCTTGTACAACAGATGGTTGTGATCCTTCAACTGGAGTATTCCATAATCCGGTAAATACAAATGATAACAATGCTTGTACAACAGACGCATGTGATCCTTCAACAGGAGCGGTTACGCATTCACCAGTTAATGTAAATGATAACAATCCATGTACTGCAGATGTTTGTGATCCTTCAACAGGAGCAATCACTCATACTGATGTTACACCAAATGCGCCTACGGTAACAGTGACAAACAATTGTGGTAGTTCATCTTTATGTGCAAGCAATTATACTGGATCATTATATTGGAGTAATGGAGCTACTACAGCATGCATTACAGTAACAAATGCTGCTACCTATACGGTTATACAATCAATAGGAGGTTGCATTAGTTCGGCTGGCAGTGGAACATCAGCTCCGAAGGAAGCTCCCACAGTTAATACTTCAACAACTCCTTCAGGTTGTATAGGAAATACAGGTACAGCGACAGCTAATGCGACAGGTGGAACAGGTACGTATACTTACTTGTGGAATACAGGAATGACTACGCAATCAATAACAAATCTTACAACCGGAACATATACAGTAACTGTTACATCAGGTGGATGTGTTACATCTAAACCTGCAGTTGTAGGATCATCAGGATCAGTTCCTGCTACTCCCGGAACAATTGCTGGAAATATCTGGGTTTGTAAAGGTCAGTCAGGTGTAACTTATAGTATTGCACCGGTACCAGGAGCAACATCATATACCTGGACTGTGCCATCAGGAGGATCAACCGGAGCAACAATTACTTCGGGACAGGGTACAACATCTATTACAGTAAGTTTTGGATATAATTATATAAGTGGGGCCATCTGTGTTACAGCTAATAACGCTTGCGGTTCAAGCGGAAATAATTGCAAACCAGCTAATGTGCCTCCAAGCAAACCGCTGACTCCCGGGATAATTACAGGACCCAGTTCAATCTGCAAAGGAAGCACTGCAACCTATTCAATTGCTGCTGTTAATTACACAACCATATACACATGGACGGTTAGTGGTTCAGGATTATCTATTGTCAGTGGGCAAGGAACCACGTCCATTACAATAAGTACTACAACAAGCTTTAATTCTGGATCTGTCATGATTAGCGCTTCAAATTGCAAAGGAACTTCTAAGAGTAAATCCAAGGGTGTGAAAGGCGTGAGTATTCCAGCTCAACCTTGTTCTATCAATGGCAGCAGCACAGCATGCAAGGGTTTTAATTTTATCTCGACTTATAACACATGTCTTGGTTCTGGAATTAATTACTGGACATGGACAATTACACCAGCTGGCAGTGCGATAATTTTCAATCAGGGTAGTAAAGACCTTTATGTAACCTGGTTGAGTACTGGTACAAAAACCATTTCCGTGACAGCAACCAATGCATGCGGAACTTCCATTGCAAGAACAAAAAGCGTAAGTGTTGTTAATTGCAGATTGGAAGATGCAGGATTTATTTCCTCAGTGGTTGTTTATCCGAATCCTGTTAAGGATCTCTTGAATGTAAATTTCAACAGTACAGAAATCCAACAGTATAATTTAAAACTGATGGATATGACGGGACGAGTGGTATATAATGATGTAAATACTGCTTCCGCTGGTGAGAATCATATAGAACTTAATGTCAATAATCTGGCGAAAGGTATTTACATGCTTCAATTCAAGATGGGTGATGCTAATGAGCAACTAAGAATAGTGGTAGATTAAATCTTCCGGAACGTAAATTATATTGATACCCAAGAGTCCCGGCCGAATGGTTGGGACTCTTGCGTTTTTATAATAAGTATATAAATGTTTTCTTTAATAGGTTGATGAAAATAATTTTAGAAGGAGGGAAGCATAAGAAATTTTTTTTCTGAAATCCAACTAAGTAAATTGTGTTCTCTTTTTTCCTAATCATCAGATTGAAATGTAATTCACCTATGGTAATTTGTGTTAAGCAAAAGGATGATTGACCAAGCATTAACCGGGTTATGCCAAATAAATTTAATAATGAATAAACGTGATATTAATTTAACTATCAAATAAAGTAATCAGCTATTCTTAAAGCATAGAATAATAATTAATAAGAGTGCTTTGAATTAAAAAATATTAACAAGCAGGTTAGAAAAACCGCTCTGGAACAGGGTTTGTAAATAATATAAATAACTTATAAAATACCATGAAAGACATATTACCTGAGCAAATTGTTCTACATAGCAGCAACGTAACACGTGTAATTATTCCACTTACTATATTGATAACATGCCTCTACATCACGTTTTCAAATGTGATGAATTTTTAATGGGACATTATCATTCTACATTGTAATGAACTGGGAATAGTATCATTCTTTACATCAAAAAGTAATTCAAGTCTGAATTTGGGATTCAGAGTCAGATTTCCTGATACAATATTTAAAATAACTGTAGAATCTGAATCCAATAAACTTACGGGCGTTTGAAATGTGAGATTACCACCCGAATCAAATGTTCCATTTAAGACTGCCTGAGATCCCTTATTTGCAAAATTGCTTATTCCGAAATTTCCATTAATTACAGGGGAAGGAATGATTGTACTTTGATAAAAAACGTCTGAATCATTACCACATTTAAGTGTATCGTTATAGACTCCTTCCAGAAAGGTAATTGTATTTCGGATATTGATAATTCTATATGTTGTAAATATATTACCAGCATTATCCATTACTCTATAACTAACCTGATATGATTTGGCAGAATCATTTGTAATGATCGGATATTCGACCACTACTTTATTAGTTATATCACCATCATTTTCATCTACTGCAGTATAACCAGGTTCTGTAAACGTACCTCCGATTGAATCCACATTGTATGGGTTAGTGCCCTTTAATAGTATAACCGGATCAATAGTGTCATCTTCTGGTTTACAGGAATAAAACAATACTGATAGGCCAGTAGTAATAAAAAATAATCGAAATGTGATGTTTTTGAACATTTATAGAATAGCTTGTCTGGCAAAAATAATTGAATAAGATGAATAGGTATAAATAAAAAAACCGGACGATGATTCATCCGGCTTTAGAATAAGAATTTATTTTTTACTATTATTTAGTGTAAGTTGATGTACAAACATCAGACATTCCACTACCATCATTCCAACCGTATTTAATCTGGAACTTAACTGGGGATGTGGTTAACATTTTACTAGTACTGTTAAATGCAGTTGTAATTGTTGCAGCACCACCTAAACTTTGACCAGTAGCTACTGTAATATTTCCATTTGATTCTAATTTACAGTTTACACTTACTGCACTGCCGTTTGCACCAAAATTGCTAATGGAAAACATCTGCCCCGCACCTGCAGTTACAACTGTTGCATCAAAAGTTGATGAAGGTGTAGTAGCACAGGAATCAAAAGCATTTATATATAATCCCGCTAAATCTACAACGTAAACAGTTCGTGTATCTGAAGCCGTATTTCCGGCAGCATCTTTAGTAGAGTAAGTAACCGTATAAGTTCCGGCAGTATTAATATTTGGATTGGTTGCACTCCAACTTGATGTGGTAACCACTGATCCATCTACATCATCTGTAGCAGTGGCTCCAGGGTCAGTTGTTGTGTTACCTTTAATTATGTACATCGGATCATCACCTGTTACATACACAACAGGAGCAGTGGCATCCGCTGAATCTTTTTTACATCCTGTAATCAATGCAGCGCCTAACAAAGCTACTGAGCTTAATAAAATGAGTGTTTTTTTCATGTTTGTTTTATTTTGTTTTTTTAAGTTATAATTCGTGCAAAAATAGAATTTTATTTTTTTTAACGATAACGAAATACATATTTAGCTTTTTATACTTTTGCGCCTCAACTAAAAACATTCAAAAAAGATACCAATGAAAAAATCACTTCTATTATTAATGGCTGCTGGTGTTACTGCTTTTGTAGCATGCGGACCAAGCGCTGAGGAAAAAGCACGCATTGAACAAGCTCGCCAGGATTCAATTGAGCAAGTTCGGGTTCAGGATTCACTCAATGCTGCAGAAGCTGCGGCACATCAACAGGCAACTCAGGATTCAATTGTCAAAGCTGATTCACTGCGAATGGTTGCGATGCAGGATTCAATGGCTAAGGTTAAAGCAAACATGAGTAAGCCTAAACCAAAACCCAAGCCTAAATCAGAAATTAAAACTGTAACACCAAAAGTTGGATATAAAAAGCCGGGTGCTAAATAATTTAAAAAATTCAATATAAACAAAATGAAAAAAATATTATTGTTAGCAACTTTTGTAAGTATGGTTGTACTTACATCATGTGGTCCATCGGCTGAAGAAAAAGCAAAAATAGAATTGGCACGCCAGGATTCAATTAAAGCAGCTGAAGATGCAATGAAAGCTGCTGAAGAGGCAGCTGCTGCAGCAGCATCAGCAGCTGCAACTGATACTACAAATATGATGTCAGACACATCAATGCATAATACTCCTGCTCATTAAAACTTAAAATTTATTTATTGATAAAAAGGCTGTCTCAGGATTGGGGCAGCTTTTTTATGTGAAAAAACTAAGGAATTACATCATTTGATTTGGAAAAAAATATAACTCTTCGGTTATAAAAAAAGTGATTATTTCTAAAAATAAAAACTCCTTTAAAAAATCTTTAAAGGAGTTAATTTACTCTGTACTCCCTGCGGGACTATTCTCGAACCAAATGTACGAAGATTTAAAAAGATTGTGGGATTTAAAACCCATACTGGAGCAGGAACAAAGCAAATATACGCTGGAGGAGCAATTTTAACTCCTCCATGCGGTTTCGGTGGGTTCCGCCTGATCGTCCGTGCCTCCACCCCAGCATAAACGGATTGTGGAAATTGCCTCAAATCGCAAGTGGGCATATTGAAATCCAATTTTCAAGAAGTAAAACTCCAACTGAAAAACATCACCTACAAAAAATTAGAGCCTTTCATGAAATTGGATTTTTTAAAATGGAAATGAACAGAAAATACCATTGACATCTTAGGTGCTTTTTTTTCGGAGTGTGCGGTAAAAACACCGAAGGGGAAAAAGGAAACGGAATAAGTCCCGAAGGGTGAAAGCAAATACTTATATAAACATATAAAAACATTTTCTTTCATTATGCCGTAGTCTTTTTGTTTTTACCGCACCGACAACACCTTTGCACCTAAGAGGTGAATGATTTAATTGCAAAAGGAAATATTTTTTTTAACTAACCTAACCTATTTGCTTTTTTTTATTTGAAGGGGCTACATCATTAAAAAAGATTACTATTTATTGGTATGCCTTTTCTACAGAAATCGGATTTGCTATTTGCAATTAAATCAAGTTTGCTAACTACAATCACTGGCGGGGATGATAATATCATCGGTGAAATATGCAGTGGTGTAACTCAGGAAATGAAATCCTATATCGCAACAAGATACAGTGCAGATACTCTCTTTGCTGCAACAGGTGAAAACAGACATAAAGCACTTGTGCAATATGGGAGAGATATGGCTATTTACAGGATTTACGCGCTGACTACAACTATCCCTCAACAAAGAGTTGACCGTTTTAAAGCAGCAATTGATTTTTTAAAGGATGTTTCAGGTGAAAAGATCAACCTGTATGGTGCAAATGTGGGTGCAATTACTGCAAGTACAATTTATGTGAGAAGCGGAGGCAATGATAAAAGAGAAAATTACCAGACCTGATGCTGACCGAAACCAACCACAAACCTGTAATCCAAAATATAAAAATCAGCCAAAATTATCGCGGGCTGGCAGATATTGCAACCTGGCGAAATGCTATTAAGGCTGCTGAGAATGTTGCAAACCCACGAAGGGTGACATTATATGACTTGTATGAGGAGGCTTTACTTGATGGACACCTATCAGCAGTAATTGCAAAGCGAATGCAGGCAATTACGAATACGCCTTTGCATTTTATACAAGGTAATAAAATCAATGAGCAAATCACTGAATTAATTAGTAGTGAAAATTTTATTCAGTTGCTTGAATATATTCTTGAAAGCAAACTCTGGGGACACAGTTTGATTGAATTAAATATTTCAAATCAAAAATTATCAACTGCGCTTATTCCAAGAAAACATGTATTGCCTATTCGTGGAGAAATAGTAACAAATCAATATGACTTTGCGGGATTTAATTATCGGCAACAGCCTTATTGTAATTATTTGTTGGAGGTTGGAGATACTAAAAGTCTGGGCTTGCTTATGCAATGCACGCAATACGTGATTTTTAAAAGGAATTGTTTATCTGATTGGAGTTCATACGCTGAAACGTTTGGTACTCCTTTAAGAGTAGCAAAGTATGAGGGATTTGATGAAACGGCCCGTAAAGCATTAGAGAATGCGATGGAAGCTGCGGGAAACGCTGCTTATGTTATTCTACCGAAGGATGCCCAAATTGACTTCATCCAAAACAACACTCAGGGAAGCGCAATTCTTTATGACATGCTTGTTGATTCTTTGAATAAAGAATTAAGCAAGATAATAGTTGGGCAAACAATGACCAGCGAGGCTGGAGGATCGCTTGCACAAGCGAAAGTGCATTTGGAAGTGGAACATGATATTAATACTGCTGATAAATTGTTTGTTGCACATATTTTAAATGATAAGTTAAAGCCATTGTTAAATACACATGGATTTAATGTGACAAATGGAAAATTTATTTTCCAAGAGCAGGAAAAGATTGATCTGCCCACAAGATTACAAATGGATTTAAAATTATCTGAACGGGTAAAAATAGATGATGAATATTTTTATAAGACCTATAATATACCGAAACCTATTAAAAATTTAACTAATGGCAGCAGCATTTGAAGGGATAAAAAATTTATATGAAGAAATCATCCATAACCTTGCTGAAAACATAGAGCTTGGAGTATGGGCTGATGCAGATTTGCAGCAGTTTGAAAAAAATCCTGAGAGTTTAACTTATCCAGCAGTCTTGGTTTCCTTTGGCGATGCTATTTATCAGTATGAGCCTGATGGGGGATATTATAATGGCATAACCACTTTTAGTTTAAAATGTATTTGTAAATTAAATAATGAAGAAGATTGGCTTGTACCCAATGAGCCAAGGGATGAATTAATGAGTTGGTATGATACATTGAATGGAATATATGAACAAGTTAATTTACAAAGCAGTGAGCAATATTCACAGTTGATGTTGTATAATCAATATCAGATACCCAATGACAAATATTGGATTACAGTGTTGGAGTTCAGATGCAATATAAATACATTACAGGCGGTACAAAACTCAAGCACGCTTGCTATTGGTTTGGATATGATTCAGCAAGAAAATTACTTCATGGAGCGCATGAAGGAATTTGCCAAAAAGAAGCAAGTGTAAAAGTCCCCGAACTCTAAAGTGAAAATAAAAAAGAAGCCCCGATCTACGGGGCTTACTTGTTATTGTTTAGATAAAATAAATGGTTATTTTGATTAGGTT